>CALXRV010000048.1 GCA_944390945.1 uncultured Clostridia bacterium | reverse complement strand
GATAAATGCGCTTTTGCCACCACGCAATATGCGCTCGGCCAGCATGGCACCTCGCGCAAGAAAGTGTCCGAATATGGCACGCAGCTGAGAGAGAAGCAGAAAGTGAAACGTATCTACGGCGTGCAGGAAAAGCAATTCCGCATCTATTATGATCATGCTTCCCGCAAGGGCGGCGTCACCGGCGCCAACCTGCTCTCCCTGCTGGAACGCCGTCTGGATAATGTGATCTACCGCCTGGGCATGGCCAGCTCCCGCGTGGATGCACGCCAGCTGGTGCGGCATGGTCATTTTACCGTCAATGGCAAAAAGGTGAATATCCCCAGCTTCCTGGTCAAGGAAGGCCAGGTGATTACGGTGAAGGAAAGCAGCCGTAAATCGCCGAAATTCGAGGCGATCGCCGCTGCTATCGGCCACCGCACACCGCCGGCCTGGCTGGAACTGGATAAAGAGAATCTCGTGGGCAAAGTCGTCGCGATGCCCACGCGTGAGGATATCGATCTGCCGATCAACGAGCAGCTGATCGTCGAATTGTACTCCAGATAAGCGGCACGCCCCGAACCTGATTAGGAAAAGATGAAGGAGGGGTCCTATGTTCGGTATTGAAAAGCCCAAGATTCAATGCGTCAAATCCACGGAGGACAATTCTTTTGGCAGCTTTGTGATTGAGCCGCTGGAGCGCGGCTATGGCATCACGCTGGGTAACGCGCTGCGGCGGGTACTGCTCAGTTCGCTGCCTGGCGCGGCTGTTGTCTCGGTGAAGATCAGCGGCGCACAGGGCGATGTGTTGCATGAGTTTTCCACCATGCCTGGCGTGGTGGAAGATATTACCGATATCATCCTTAACTTAAAGGGGATTTCGGTGAAGATGAACTGTGACGAGCCGCGCATCATCTATGTAGATGCCAGGGGAGAAGGCCGCGTTTATGCCGGCGATATCATCTGTGATCCGGATGTGGAGATTTTGAACCCGGACCATTACCTGGCGACGCTGGACAGCGACGGCGTGCTGAAGATGGAGATTACCGTAGCCAAAGGCCGCGGCTATGTCGGTGCGGATAAGAACAAGCGCGAAGATCAGCCGATTGGCGTGATTCCGGTAGACAGCCTGTTTTCGCCGGTGATCAAGGTGAATTTCAGTGTAGTCGATACGCGCGTCGGGCAGCAGACCGACTATGATAAGCTGACGCTCGATGTACTGACGGATAAGACGATCGCGCCGGATGAGGCGATCTCTGCTTCTGCGCAGATCCTGCGCGAATACCTGGAGTTGTTCGTCGGCCTGACCGAATGCGCGCCCGCTGAGGTTACCCTGGTCGACAAGCCGGACGACAAAAAGGATAAGCTGCTGGAGATGACGATCGAAGAGCTGGATCTTTCGGTACGCTCCTATAACTGCCTGAAACGCGCCGGCATCCACACCGCACAGGAACTGGCCAGCCGCACGGAAGAAGAGATGATGAAGGTGCGGAACCTCGGCCGGAAGTCTCTGGAAGAAGTCGTGGCCAAGCTGAATGAACTGGGTCTTTCGCTGAGAAAGAGCGAAGAATAAGGAGGAAATGACAGATGGCATACCGCAAGTTAGGGGTCAAAAGCGCCCATCGCCGCGCCTTGTTGCGCAATGCGGCCACATCCCTGATCAAAAACGGTAGGATAGATACCACCGAACCGCGCGCCAAAGAGATCGCTTCGGTGACGGAGAAGATGATCTCCCTTGGTAAGCAGGGCGATCTGGCCGCCCGCCGTACCGCGCTGGCCTTTCTGACGGAAGAAGATGTCGTCAGCAAGCTGTTCAGCGAGGTCGCCCCGAAATATGCCGAGCGGCAAGGCGGTTATACCCGCATCATCCGCCTCGAAAAGCGTCGTGGCGACGCTGCGCAGATGGCGCGGATCGAGCTGGTGTAGCAGAAAAAGATCACAGCAGGAAAAAGGGCGGCGCGACCGCCCTTTTTGTTTCCGCGCGTCTGCGCGGCATGGGTAATTTATGATCGAGATTAGAAATTTACAGTTTCGTTATGGCGAAGATCAACCCCTGGCGCTGGATGGGATCGATCTGGATATCCCGCCGGGGCAATGGCTGGCGCTGATCGGGCCGAACGGCAGCGGGAAAAGTACGCTGGCACGCTGCCTGAACGGGCTGCTGCTGCCGACTGGCGGCAGCGTACGCGTGGATGGCCTGGATACTGCGGCAGAGGATGAGCTGATGGCTGTGCGCGAACGCGTCTCCTTTGTTTTTCAAAACCCGGATAACCAGATCATCGCAACATCGGTCGAAGATGACGTGGCATTTGGGCCGGAGAATCTCGGCCTGCCGCGGGAAGAGATCAGCCGCCGTGTGGAGGCGGCGCTGCATGTGACCGGACTGCTTGCATTGCGGGAAAAGGCGCCGCATCTGCTTTCCGGTGGGGAAAAGCAGCGCGTGGCCATTGCCGGTGCGCTGGCGATGGCGTCGCATTATCTGGTGCTGGATGAGCCGACTTCCATGCTTGACCCGCTGATGCGCGAGCAGGTGCTGGCCAGCCTGCGCCTGTTGCATAGCAGTCATGGCTTGGGCGTAATTTATGTGACGAACATCATCGAGGAAGCGCTGCTTGCTGAACGCGTCATCGTGCTGGAAGAAGGGCGCATCGTTCGCGAGGGGACGGCGGAGGAAATTTTCCGCGACCCGCAATGGCTGACCGCGCATGGCCTGGATGCGCCGCAAGCCTGCCGAATAGCTGCCATGCTGGCGGATGACGGTTATGAAACCCTGCGCGGCGCGCTGACGCCGGAAGAGCTGACGGAGCGTATATGCGAATTATCTTAGAACATGTGGACTACACCTATCAGCCGGGATCGATCAGCGAGGCTGCAGCGCTGCGCGATATCAGCCTGCAGATCGCGCCTGGTGAGATGCTGGCGGTGATCGGCCATGGCGGCAGCGGGAAAAGCACGCTGGCGCTGCTGCTGGCCGGACTTTATCAGCCGACCAGCGGTAAACTGACCATCTGCGAGGACCACCGCCATGATCCCGCGCTTTTTCGCCAGGTCGGCATGGTATTCCAGTATCCGGAGCAGCAGATGTTCGGCGAAAGTGTGTTTGAAGAGGTTGCGTTTGGCGCACGCAATATGGGTACGCCGAATGATTATTTGCCGAACAAGGTGCGGCAGGCGCTGGACCTGGTTGGTCTGGATGCAGACGTATTCTGGCATCGCTCGCCGTTTATGCTTTCCGGCGGGCAGAAGCGCCGCGTTTGTTTGGCCAGCGTGCTGGTCGTCAATCCGCGGATCGTTATTTTGGATGAACCGACCGCAGGCTTGGATGCCGGCGGGCGCCGCTGGCTGGCAGATCTGATGCGCCGCTTGCATGAAAAAGGCAAAACGGTGATCTGGGTGACGCATGATATGACGGAAGCAGCTGAGCTGGCGGAACGTATCATCGTGCTCGACCGGGGGCGCGCCGTACTCGACGGCAGCCCAGCGGATGTCTTTGCAGAAGAGGAGATTCTGGCACAGGCACATTTGCGCATCCCAACTGCTGCCGCGTTGGTACGCGGTCTGCGGCAGCGCGGGCTGCCGCTGCCTGGCACTGCGGTTACCGTACAGCAGGCTTATGCGGAGATCAGCGGCTGGTTGCAGCAGCGCGAACAGGGTCTGCCGGCCGATGCCGCAGCCCAGGTTGGAGTAGCCCTGCCGGTGGCAGACTGCGCCGGGCGGGAAACGGGAACGCCTGATGCCGACCTGCCGGCGGCGCAAAACAATCGCTGCGCAGCGGCAGCCCTGTTCAAGGACCGGCAGGAGCTGCAGCAGGCGGCGGCAGGCGATCAACAGCCTGAAGCAGAGCCGGCAGGGGATGAGGACGAAGACGCGGCCTGGGAACGCGAGACCGCTCAGGCATTGCAAGCAATCGTTAAGTCTGCAACTGCGGAAGAAGCACCTGCTTATCAGGCTGCGCAGCCACCGCAGCCGGAAGTGGATCTTGATCTGACCGGCCTGACCGGCGAGGAAACGCCGCGCGTGCCGGAATGGCGGGGAGGTGCGGACGATGTTTAAGGAAAAGGTGTTGCTGGGGCAGTATTATCCGGCCGCTTCACCGGTGCATCGCCTGCATGCCTGCGGCAAACTGATCGTAGTTTTTCTCTATATGGCCGCTCTGTTCGTGGTCAACAGTTGGCTGGGCTGGGGTGTGTTGACCGGCGTCTGTCTGCTTACGGTCCTGCTTTCGCGCGTGCCACTGCGCGCGCTTTGGCGCGGTCTGAAATTGATCCTCATCTTTGCCCTGCTGACCGTGGTGATCAATGCTTTCTTTTATGGCGGCGAGCATGTGCTGTGGCAATGGCGCTCGCTCTGCTTGACGACAGAAGGCATCAGCTGGGGACTGGCGATGGGCCTGCGGCTGTTGCTGTTGGTGGCTTTTGCATCGCTGCTGACGCTGACCACCACGCCGATCGCACTGACCGACGGATTGGAGGATCTGCTCAGCCCGCTGCGCCGTTTGCATGTGCCGGCGCATGAGATCGCGATGATGATGTCGATCGCGCTGCGCTTCATCCCGATGATTTTGGAGGAATTTGACCGCCTGCTGCTTGCCCAGCGGGCGCGCGGGGCGAACATTGGCGGCCGGGGAAGGCTGGATAAACGCCTGCTTTCCTTTGTGCCGCTGTTGGTGCCGCTCTTCGTTGCCGCGCTGCGCCGCGCCGAGGATCTGGCGCAGGCGATGGAGGCAAAATGCTATCAGGGGGGCGAGGGCCGCACACGCTGGAAGCTGCAGCCGTGGCGTTTTTGCGATACGCTGACGCTGATGCTGTTCTGCCTGTTGCTGGCGGCGGCGATCGCCCAGAGGATCTGGTTATGAGCCGCATCATTCGCATGCTTGTCTCCTATGATGGGACGGATTTTGCCGGCTGGCAACGGCAGCCGGCATCACATGGCATGAGCGTGCAGCAGACGCTGGAGGATACGCTTTGCCAGCTGCTGCGCGAGCGTGTGACCGTGCATGGCGCCGGCCGAACTGATGCCGGGGTGCATGCTTGGGGCCAATGCTGTCATTTTTGCAGCGATGTCGCCGTGCCGGTGGAAAAACTGCCGTTGATCCTCAACCGCAAGCTACCGCCGTCTGTACGCATTCGCGCGGCAGAGACGGCAGCGGCGGATTTCCATGCCCGCTTCAGCGCCTGTGGAAAACATTACCGCTATACCGTAGAGCGCGGCGCATTGCCCAGCGCTTTCTGTGGGCGCTATAGCTGGCAGGTGACAGAGATGCTGGACGTCGCCGCCATGCGCCGGGCAGCCGCTTATCTGATTGGCCGACATGATTTTCGCCATTTCACGGTGAGCGGCGTTTCCGCACGCGAATTCACGCGCACGATCCATCGCCTGGAAATCCACGAGCCAGCGCAACCGCAGCCAGAGCTGATGCAGCCCTGGCAGCAGCTGCAGGCGCCATTGCTGTTCGATGTAGAGGGCGACGGTTTCCTCTACAAAATGGTGCGCATCATCGTCGGCCGCCTACTGGCCGTCGGCAGCGGCATGCTTGCGCCAGAGGCGATGGCCGGCTTTCTGGATGGCAGTGAGCGGCGCAACATCCCGCCGGCGCCGGGGCGCGGTCTGATGCTGATGGCCGTGCATTATGGCAGTACGATTTCTGCTGATTTTTCTTGACAATGAATCATTTGCCCAGTATAATAAATAAGTACGCTTGTTGACTTCTGCCCCGTTGGCAATAAGCGCCGAAAAGAAGAACAGGTTCGTCTGATTGTTAAGGAGGGAATTTTCTTGGGTAGCACTTATATGGCCAAGCCCGCCGAGATCGAGCGGAAATGGTGGATCATTGACGCTGCCGGCAAACCGCTCGGCCGTGTATCCACCGAAGCGGCCCGCATCCTGCGGGGCAAGCATAAACCGACCTTTACGCCCCATATCGATACCGGGGATTTCGTCATCATCATCAATGCCGAACAGGCATTGCTTACCGGCAACAAGCTGCAGCAGAAAAAATATTATCATCATTCCGGTTATCCGGGCGGCCTGAAAGAGGTCAGCTACAAAGATTTGATGGCGAAAAAGCCTGTCTTTGCTGTGGAAAAGGCGGTCAAGGGCATGCTGCCGCATACCCGTCTTGGCCGCGCGCAGGGTAGGAAGCTGAAGGTTTATGCCGGCGGCGAACATCCGCATGCCGCGCAGAAGCCGGAAGTGTGGAATTTCTAATCTGGAGGAAGGAGGAAGAAAACCATGGCTGAAGCGAATAAATACTATGGCACCGGCAGACGGAAAAACGCGATTGCCCGTGTTTGGGTGATGCCGGGTACTGGTAATGTCACGATCAACAAACGCGAGCTGAGCGAGTATTTCGGCAAGAAGACGCTGGAAATGATCGTCCGGCAGCCGCTCGTGCTGACCTCCACTCTGGATAAATATGATGTGGTGGCCTCGGTACACGGCGGCGGCACCACCGGTCAGGCCGGCGCGGTACGTCACGGTGTGGCGCGCGCGTTGGTACAGGCGGATGCCGAGCTGCGCCCGGCGCTGAAGGAAGCCGGCTTCATGACGCGTGACCCGCGGATGAAGGAACGCCGCAAGTACGGCTTGAAGAAGGCCCGTAAAGCGAGCCAGTTCTCCAAGCGTTAAATTTCGTCCTTTACAGGCAGCAGGCCGTTGGCCCGCTGCCTGTTTTCTTTTGCCGCTGTGCCGGATCTGCATGCGGGCGTAGTGCAGCTGGCGCCGCGACGCAAAGCACAACAAAAAGCAGGCTGCCAAATGGGCGCCTGCTTTTTGTGGATAATCGCTGGATCATTGCTGCCATCCTGACGGTTCAGCGCAGTTTTTCCATCAGCAGGTTGGGCAGCAGGATCCCCTTGCGTAGCACGTTTTGTGCCTGCAGTACATGGTAGCCGCGCTGCAGAAAGAAGGGCCGTGCGGTGAGCGAAGCCTGTGTATAGATCCGCATTACGGGGAAGGCCTGCTCCAATGCATCGCAGAGCGCGGTGGCAATGCCTTGCCGCTGATGCGCATGATGCACATATAGCCGGTCCAGATAACCATCCGGCGCAATATCGCCAAAGCCGACGATCTCATGATCGATAAGCGCGACCAGCGTATGATGTTGGCTGAAAGATCGATGCCAGGCAGCAAGGTCCACCTGCCCGTCCGACCAGGCGTCGCATTGCGCCGCCGTATAGTCGGCCACATTTACCGTATGCACGGTCTGGTGAAAAAGCGCGGCCAGATGGACACAGTCTGCCGCCTGATAGCTGCGGATCTGCATAGTCATCCCCCCTGAACGCGATATTCCAGAACGATCATGCTCCACATCTGTTTCAGTGCGGCGCGCAGGAGCGTCAGCTTCATCTTCTTCCCCCAGGCTGCTTACAGGTTGAAGTATGCGGCAAATTCCGCTGGCGTGGGCACCTGCTGGACGCGGGCGGCTTCCTGGCGTTTGCGGTTGATCCAGAGTTGGATCAGGCGTTCCGGGAACACGCCGTCGGCAGTCAGATAGTCATGATCCGCTTCCAGGGCATCCAGCGCTTCATCCAGGCTGCGCGGCAGGGATTTGATCTTCTTCTGCTCTTCTTCCGGCAGATCGTAAAGGTTGAAATCATACGGCCCCCAGCCGCGTTCCGCCGGGTCGATCTGCTTTTCAATGCCATCCAAACCAGCCATCAGGATGGCGGCATAGGCATAGTAAGGATTGCAGGTGGCGTCCGGGCAGCGCAGCTCGAAGCGTTTGGATTCCGGTTTGCGCGCATAGGCGGGGATGCGGATTACCGCGCTGCGGTTAGAGGTTGCATAACCCAGGGTGACCGGCGCTTCAAAGCCCGGGATCAGACGCTTGAAGGAATTGGTCGAAGGGTTGGTGAAAGCCGCCAGCGAGCTGGCATGTGCCAACAGGCCACCGATGAACCAGTGCGCTTCCCGCGAAAGGCCGGAATAGCCGTTCGCATCATAAAACAGCGGCTGGTCGCCTTTCATCAGCAGCATGTGCACATGCATGCCGTTGCCGGCTTCGCCGGCGATCGGTTTAGGCATGAAGGTCGCCGTTTTGCCTGCCATTGCCGCCGCATTCTTCACCACATATTTGATGATCATCGTGCGGTCCGCCATATCCGGCATGTCGCCCAGCTCCACTTCGATCTCCAGCTGGCCGCTGCCGCCCACCTCGTGATGATGATATTTGACGTCTATACCCCAGTCTGCCAGCAGCAGGCAGATCTGGTTGCGCAGTTCGAAATTGACGTCCTGCGGGCTGGTGATATGATAACCGCCACCCTTATCCGTACGGTAGGAGGCATTGCCGCCGGCCGGCCAGCCGGCCTGGCATGTCGCGATTTGCAGATGGGAATCTTCCGGCTGCAGCGCAAAATCGACATGGTCGAAAATGTGGAATTCAAATTCCGGTGCGATCCGCATGCGGTCGGCAATGCCGAGTGCTTGCATCCGCGCGACTGCACTGCGGCAAACATTGGGTGGATACTGATCGAACAGGCACTGTTCTGCACCATGGATGGTATATACCTTTCCGGTCATGCTCAGCGTAGGTGTTTCCGTAAACGGATCGATATGCGCGGAATCCGGATCCGGAATGAAGACCATGTCACTTTTTTCCACCGCGGCATAACCGTAGTTGGAACCGTCAAAACCAATGCCCTGACTGAGCAGCTCGTCGTCAAAGCGCTCTGCCGGAATGGTCACATGCCGCCAGCGGCCGTCCATATCCACCATTTTGAAGTCGATCATGCGAACATGACTTTCTTCGCACAGCTCTTTGATCCGCGAAAAAATTCCCATCCTGCTTTATCCTCCTTTTTTGATCCGCCCTGTTGCGCGGTCATAGTTATCCGGCGCAGCACTTCGGCAGCGCATAACATGGTCTTGCGCTGCTGTTCCGAAAATCATGCGGTCCTGCGTATAAAAAAATACGGTCACGAATGGAGATTCGGCACGTAAATGCTGTTTCCAGATGGTTCCGTTATTATACCATCTTCATTATTGTCTGGCAATCCTGGCGCTGGTATTTACGGAATATTCAGTCCCAAGCGCCGTCACGGGCTGCATTGCGGAGTAGGGAAAATTATGTTATAATATTTAATTGTAAGCAATCAGGAAGGCGGAGGAAAATGAAATGAAAAAACTGCTCGTTTTGCCATTGGCTGCTTTGTTGCTGCTGGCATTGCTGCTTGCCGGCTGCCAGCAGGTAATGGTTTCTGACGAGCCGGAAGCGGCGCAGGATGAGACAACAGGGGGTGAGACGCCGCCGGCTGAAGAGGTGGATGGTGAGGTCGCGGAAGATGCCGTCTGCGCGCTGGCTCTGGTGACGGATTATACCGGTATTGCGGATGGGGCTTTCAGCCAGGCTGTCTGGGAAGGACTCCAGCAGTATGCGGAGGAGCATGAACTGCAGGCGCAATACTTCCAGCCGACAGAATCGAGCAACAGCGCTTATTTGGCTGCGATCACTGCAGCGGCAGAGGCGGGCGCGCAGCTTATCGCCTGCCCGGGCTATCAATTTGCAGATGCGGTCTATCAGGCGCAATACCTTTATCCGGAAATCTGTTTTATCGCGGTAGACTGCTCGCCGGTCTCTACGGCAAGCGGCGAGGCGAAGCAGGAAGAAAATGTCTATTCCATCTTTTACCGTGAAGAGCAGGCCGGTTTCCTGGCCGGTTATGCGGCAGTGATGGATGGCTATACGAAGATCGGTTTTCTGGGCGGCATGAGCCTGCCTTCGGTCGTTCGCTTTGGCACTGGTTTTGTGCAGGGTGCGGATCATGCGGCGCAGCAGCAGGGTGTGCAGGTGGAGCTGCGTTACGACTATTGTGGTCTCTTTACGGATGACCCGCTGGTGGAGACGCAGGCCAGCGCCTGGTATATCAATGGTACGCAGCTGATCTTTGCCTGCGGCGGCGAGTTTTATCGTTCGGTGGCCAGAGCGGCTGAAGCTGCCGGCACCGTGATGATCGGTGTGGATGTCGATCAGTCGAAGGATTCGCCGACCATCATCACCTCGGCTGTCAAATCCCTTTCCGCTTCGGTCTATGATGCGGTCGACGCTTATTATCGCGGGGAATTCCCAGGGGGCAGTACGGTTAACCTTGGCGTGGCGGAAGGCGGCGTCGGCCTGGCGATGGATACGGCGCGCTTCCAGAGCTTTGACAGCGAGAGCTATGCGCAGATTCTGCAGCAACTGGCTGATGAGCAGATTCTGGTGCGTGCGGTGAGCGATGTTGCGGTGCCGCTGGACACGTTGGTCAGCGATCGGGTGACCATCCTTTACGAGGAAGATTGAGCAAAGCCGCCCGAACAGGCGGTCAAGCGGGCGTTCGCTGCAGCAGGGGTTGTTCTGCGCAGCTGGTGGAAGGGATGGCAGGAATAGATGAAAACAGCAGCTGTTTCCGTCGGGAAACAGCTGCTGTTTTATTCGCTTCAGCAGCAGGCTCTGCTGCGGCTAGCCGCTGGTCTGCGCTGTGGTTCAAGCGGGTTGCGCTTCGCCATGCCTGGCTTGCCGGCGCTGCAGTCCGGCCCGGCATGGCAGACCGCGCATTATCGCGCTTCGCCTGCTGAACGGCGGCGCCATTCGTCGATTCGTGAGCGCAGCGCAGCGTTGACGCAGGGCGGAACGAGATGCGAAACATCGCCGCCTGCTGCCGCTGTATTGCGGATGATGCTGGAGCTGATATAAAGATAGGCCGCATCGCTCATCAGAAATACAGAATCCAGACCGCCATGCAGATTACGATTGAGCAGGGCCATCTGGAATTCACGGTCGAAATCCGAGACAGCGCGCAGGCCGCGGATGATCGATGTTGCGCCCACGCGGCGGCAGTATTCAACCAGCAGGCCGGAGAAGGATTCCACGCGGATATTCGGGCTGCTCTTTGTCGCCTCCCGCGCCAAAGCGCAGCGTTCTTCACTGTTGAACAGGGTATGCTTGTAATTGTCGACCGCCACGGCAATGATCACTTCGTCAAAAAGCACGGCTGCACGGCGGGCGATATCCAGATGCCCGTTGCTGATCGGATCAAAGGTGCCGGCATAAACTGCAATTTTCGTCATTTCTGTTCGGTCTCCTTTTATGCCTTGAATTACCGCCGCATACTCGTCGGTGCTTATTGTGCAGCGTCTGCTTCTGTCGTATCCGGCTGTGCGCTTTCCTGCTCTGCGGCGCCCGCTTCTGCCGTATCCGGCTGTGCGCTTTCCTGCTCTGCGGCGCCCGCTTCTGTCGTCGTATCCGGCTGCGCACTTTCCTGTTCTGCTGGGGCTGTTTCTTCCTCAATCAGCGTTTCACCGTTGAGCAGGCGCGAAATACGTTCAATGATCGCCGCCACCTGCGCGCGTGTGGCTTCCTGGTCGGGACGGAAGGTCTGATCCGGATAGCCGGAGATCACGCCGTTTTGCGTGCAGGCGAGAATACCCTCCACCGCCCAATCGCTGATTGCTGCGCTGTCGGCAAAGTCCAGCTCGCCTTCTGCCGGCAGCTGCTGTTCCATCAAAGCCAGGAAATCAAAGATCATCTTTCCCATCTGTTCACGGGTCACGCTGTCATCCGGACCGAACAGACCATCGCCATAGCCTTCGATCAGCTGATTGTCCACCGCCCAGCCAAGATAATCAATATAGTAGCTATGATACCCAATATCGGTGAATTGCAGTACCGAGGTGTTGTAAGAGCTGATCTTGCCGCCATAAGCTTCATAGAGACGGCCAAGCACCGTGACGAACATGGCGCGCGTCATCGGTTCTTCCGGCGCGAAGGATGCGGCGGAAACGCCCTGGAACAGCCCCTGCTCCACGCAGAAGGTGACTGCCTGCTGCGCCCAATGGCCGCTGATATCGGCAAAAGGCGTATAGACATGCCCGGGAACAAGCGAGGCGGTGAACGTTACATCCAGATTACCGCCGGTATGCCGGATATCGATCGATTCGTCGCTGAGATCGCCGACATGAGAAGCGATATAACGGCGGTCTTGCGGGATGGAAGCAAAGAAAGACCAGTTGACAAATTTTTGGACCTGGCCATTAAAACTAAACGTATAGATGAAAGTTGGGTCAGCTGCCACCCAGCCAAGCGAAGGCAGATAAAATTCTACCCAGGAATGCCGCAGGCCATTGGCCAGCAGCCGCCGATTTTCCAGATCCAAATAAGGCGCGGTGCTGTGCAGCGCGGGCTGGTAGAGGTAGCCGGTGACCTGACGACAGGGGATGCCCATTGCGCGCAGGCAGGCAAGATAAAGGTTGGTATAGCCTTCACAGGTGGCGCTGCCACGTTCCAGCACGCTGAGCGCATCCTGCGCAACATCCGCTTCGTCATAGTCGGTAGCCAGACTGACGGCTGCAAACAGGGCATGCGCAATCTGGTAAGGATTGGTCTCGCCATCTGCCGCCTGCGTGGCAAATTCGAGAATCGCCGCATCATCGCATTGCACGTCGCTGGTGGCGGAAAGCTCGTCCGTTAAGAGACGCAGCTCCAGATCACTGTAGGTATTCGCTACTGCCGTAGTATCGAAAGTATAGTCAACAGAAAAAACGCGCAGCGCATAGCGCTGAACAAAGGTAACGGAATCATAACCCTCCAGATTGCCGATCTCATAAACTGCATAACGGCTGCCATCCGCTTCGGTCACTATCCGATCCGGATAAGGGCTGAGCTCCATCCCGACCAACTGATTGTACAGCGGCGAAGTTTCGTCGATCAGCGGAATGGTGATGGTCGAATCGAAGGCATAGGAACGCGCAAGGTTTTCAACCAAAACCTCGTGCGTCAGCGTATAATCCCAGCTGTTGCCGATCGTATAATAAGACGTTGTGCTTTGCGCTGTTTCTGCCGCTTGTCCTGCGGTGGATGGCAAGACGGTAACAAACAGCAGCAGCAAAAAGGCCAGGATATATTTGGCCGTTTTGTTTGCCATAGGAAACTCCAAAAAATAATTTAGCGAATATCTATGCGACGACGCATTCCGCGGAAAAGTTCCGTCTAAACAAATCAATATTCGCGCTGCTGCGGCAAAATCCTTTTTCCGGCTGCAGATCGTCTACGGAGCAACTTGTCCAATGCCAGCGCAGCAAGGCAGCGCTGTGCAGGCCGGCTCTTTGCCGCAGCGGCAAAAAGCGTATCTTTCCCGGATTTTGCCACCTGCGTCGGCAGGGTGCTCATGGCGCGGATGCGGCGGCAGGCGCGGCCAGGATTCCTTCTGCAGTCAGGCGGCCAAGTGCTGTTCCGGGATAATAATGCGAAAGGATCTGCGCGCTGCTGTAGCCGGCTGTAGCCATGCCATCTGCACCGTATTGGCAGAGGCCTACGCCATGACCATAGCCGACACTGGTAAAAATGATACGCTCGCCCAGGATCAGCCAGCGAAAAGCGGCGGAATCCAACCCGAGCAGGCTGCGCAGTTCTGTGCCGCGCCAGCTTTTGCCGCCAGCCATGGCAGTGCGCAACCTTCCGCCCGCCGTATCGCCGGCTGGTTGCAGGCTGCGCAGCTCCTCTACGCTGAGATCCAGCAATGCGGCGGCCTCTTCCAGCGACAGGCTGCGGCTGGAGGTGAACCGTGGCGAATGCATATCCCAGGCGCAGGCGACTGGCTGCAGGTAGGCGATATCCGTCTGCCAGCAATCTGCCGCAGCTTCCGTACTGCCGCCACAGGTGGAATGGAATGGCGTTTCTGCCAGCGCGCCCTGGTAGCAGAGCACGATACCGGCGGTGGCGGCAACGGCGTCGCGGATTTTGCCTTCGTTCGCCGCAAAATCATGCCCCCAGCTTTCCCGCAGCTCAGCGGTATTCCGATATGCCTGGCAGCAGGCGGAATCCGTGCAGAGGCTGGCCTGGCCATGCTTTGGCTGGCCATAGGGGGGAAGACGGCGCAGGGTGTAAGTACGCGCGGCGATCGCTTGCGCCTGCAGCGCAGCCGGCGCAAAGCTGGCCGGCATTTCTGCTGCGACCACATGCACCAGGTATTCTTCCAGATCCATCGTCAGCAGCTCGCCGCTTTCGTGGTCCAGCAGGCAGATCTGCAGCGCAGGCAGATTTTCTTCCGCTCTTTCCGTTCGGTCATGCACGGTTTCGCAGGCGCGGCATAAAATAGCGAGCAAAAGGAGCAGAGCTGCCAGCAGCAGGATGGCGCGCTGCACAGGTTTTTTGCGGGGCGGGCGCATCGGCAATCCCCCTTCTTACAGCAGATTGGGCGCAACCCCTGTCCACGGCTTTAACGGTAAGCTGCCCCATGCCTTAATCTATTCCCTTCAGCTGCAGTCGATGCCAAAAAAGGAAAACCAGAGGAGATGCCGAACTTAATAAACGGTATGTCGCGTCGCGATGCGCTGGGGGTTGCCCTGCTTGCCGCGGTTGCGGCATGCAAGGTGATGGAAAGGGCGAGGTAATCGGTTTGAAAAAAATATTGATCGAAGGCGGCGCTCGCTTGTTTGGCGAAGTCCATATCAGCGGCGCAAAAAATTCCGTGCTGCCGCTGATCGCGGCTACCCTGCTCACCGAGGGTGTTTCTGCGATTGATGAAAGCCCCTGGCTTTCGGATGTGGATTGTATGTGTCGCGTGCTCAATCATCTCGGTGCGGCGACGCATTTTGAGCGCGGCACGCTCTCTATCGATACGACGCGCATTGTGGGCTGCGAACCACCGGGCGAACTGGTGCGCAAAATGCGGGCCAGCTTCCTGGTGATGGGGCCTCTGTTGGCGCGTACCGGTCGCGTCTGCATGAGCTTGCCGGGCGGCTGCGCGATCGGCGCCAGGCCGATCGACCTGCACTTGAAAGGCTTTGAAGCAATGGGCGCCAAAATTGATATCGGGCATGGGTTTATCGAAGCCAAGGCGCCGCGTCTGTTTGGTTCACGCATTTATCTTGACTTTCCCAGCGTTGGTGCAACGGAAAACCTGATGATGGCAGCTTCGCTTGCGGAAGGACATACGGTGATCGAGAATGCGGCGTTGGAGCCGGAGATTATCGATCTTTCCAACCTGCTGAGCGCGATGGGCGCCAAGATCAAAGGCGCGGGGACGAATACCATCCGTATTGAAGGCGTGAGCAGCCTTTCGCCCGCGCGGCATACGGTGATTCCCGACCGCATCGAGGCCGGTAGCTTTCTGGTGATGGCTGCGGCAACCGGCGGTGAGTTGATCGTCAATAATGTCATTTCCGAGCACCTGCAGCCGGTGACGGCCAAACTGCAGGAATCCGGCGTTTTTTTGGAGGTCGGTTACGACAGCATTCATATTTTGGGCAACGAGGAGCTCCGGCCGCTGGATATCAAGACCCTGCCTTATCCCGGTTTTCCCACGGATATGCAGGCGCAGTTTATGGCGCTGCTTACCGTGGCGCGTGGTTGCAGCGTGGTGACAGAAACCGTATTCGAAAACCGCTTTATGCATGCTGGCGAATTGCAGAAAATGAATGCGGATATCCGCATTGATGGCAATACCGCGCGCATCAATGGTGTTAGCCATCTGCAGGCTGCCACGGTGGCAGCAACAGATCTGCGCGCAGGGGCGGCGATGGTGATCGCAGCGCAGATGGCCAGAGGTACGAGCGTGATTACGGAGATTCAGCATATCGAGCGCGGTTATGAGAATTTCTGCCAGAAGTTGGAAAAGATCGGTACGCGCATCAAGGTGTTGGATATCTGAACGCAGTAGCGCTGGGCCATGCCGGTGAAAATATGGGGAAGAGGAGGATGGCTTGGCCGTCCTCCTCTTTGTCATGATATTTTCTTGCATCGTCTTGCGATAAAACAGTAGCCTGCGCCAAAGCAGGCAGGGCGGCAGCAATTATGCCTTGCTGGCCAAGCCGGCAGGCAGTACGGCGGTAAGCTTTGCCTGGGGACAGCAGACGGATAGGGGCTTAGCGCTTCTGCGGCAAGAGAATTTCTTTTTGCTTTTCCGGCCGCGAGAGCAAAAAAACGGCGGAAAGAACCAGCAGCATGCCGACAAAGCCGGAAAGGGTGGGCAGTTCCTGGAAAAAGAAGAAGCCGAATAAGGTGGCCATTACCGGCTCGATCGAGGCGATGACCGAAGCTTTTGCATTTTCCACATGTACCAGACCCAGCGTGTAGCTGAGATATGGCGCGACTGAGGTGACGATGGCGAAGAAGATCATAAAGATGATCTGCAGCGGTTGCCCGGCAGCCAGCAGGTTCAAAATCGGTGCGCGTTCTGCCAGCAGCAGGCTGGAGATACCGGCGAAAATAAAAGTATAGAGCGTAATCGTCAGCGAATGATAGCCGCGATTAAGCGCGAAGCGGCTAAAAATGCTGTAGAGGGCATAACCAAATCCGGAACCCAGCCCAAGCAGCAGGCTGAGCGGGGAAAGACGCGCCGTACCTCCAGCCAGCACACCGCTGACGAGCAGACAGCCGGTGAACGCGAGCGCCAAAGCGACCAACTTGCGGCGCGTGATCTTTTCACCGAACAGCTTTGCCGAAAGCAGCATGACGAAGATTGGTGCGGTATAAAGCATGATTGCCGCTACCGAGAGGGAGGTCAGTTCGATGGTGCGGAAATAACAGTAGTTGAACATGGTCATGCTGCAGATGCCGCTGCCCAAAAAGCACCAAAGGTCGCGCAGGCGGATACGCAGCAGGGTTTTATCATAGAAAGGCAGTACCAGCAACAGCAATATGGCAGAACAGGCCGCACGGATGGCGCTGATCTGCATCGATTCCAGCCCGATGGCATTGAATGTGCGGACGAAAAGCCCCATGCTGCCCCAAAGACAGCCGGCGAGGATGACCAATAATGGTGCGTATTTTTTCAAGCGGATCAGGCCTTCTTCCTTTCGATTTCGCCCATATTATACAGGGCTGGCTGCTAAAAAACAAGCATAAAATAACGAAAAGCCCCTTCCCAGGGGCTTTTCGTCTTGGGAGAAATATGAAAAGTGAGAGGAGGCTGTATCGGCTCAGGGTACAGTTGCCCTGAATATGCTGGTATAGCCGGAAGCCGCATCGTCAGCGGCAAATACGATATATTGGTTCCCGCTCCAGCAGGCGCTGTGAACGGTATAGGGAATGGTCAGTGTGGTACCTTCTGCCGGGTAGTAGAGATGGAGCTTGCCATCTGCACTGCTGAAGAACACCTTGTTGCCGTCCGGCGACCAGCAAACCAACAGGCCACCCCCCTGGTTGAATACCAGTTCCGGTTCACTATCCGCATTCTTCTGCACATAAAATCCATCCGGACGGTTGATCGCTGTCAGCAAACCGCTGGGGGAAACCGCTGTATAGTAAGTGATCTCTATTGTCTCCTGCGCCATGGAGGAATCGTTGCTGTTTTCTGCCGCTGCATCAGCGGCTGCATCCGCAGCCTGCTCGGCAGTATCCGTTTCCGCTGTGGCCTCTGTATCCGGCTGCAGTTCAATGGTAGCCGTGTGTTTTTGCCCCATGCCAAGCGGCGAAGGCAGGCTTTCACATCTGCCGACCAGTTCCGGCTGGCTACTGCCATCCAGGGGCACCTGGTATTCCAGTTTTTTGCCGTCATCTTCCATGTAGTAGGTGACGATCTCGCCGCTGACGCGTGGCAGAATGGCATCGCAGGTTTCGCAATAACCCAGCGTGATGATGGCATATTCGCCGGTCGCCGTGGTATTGGTCGCCACGCGCGGCAGGTCGAGCTCTTCGCTGTAGGTTTCCGGCGGTTCGAGTTCTTCCGGGTCTTCTTCCGGCTGCTCTTCCTCTTCTTCCTGCGGGTCTGAGATAACAGGCGGGAGCTGGGTCTCCGTATTCTCTTCCGGTAATACCGGTTTATAGACTTCATTGCCCGGCTGATCGTCGTCAGATTCTGCGATCACCGGTGGCGCTGCCAGCGGGTCGTCCCCAAACAGGCCTTCGAACCAGCCTGCCAGCCCGGCGGTCAGCAGCAGACAAGCAGCAGCCACGGCGCTGAGCAGACCCCACGCAGCCCGGCGCGGACGATGCTTCTGTTGTTGCTGCGCCTGCGGCAGCGCAGGCAGCGCAGCCATTACCGCGGCGGTAAAGCCTTCCGGCGGTGCGACATGCGTAATCTCCGCCGCAAGCATCGCATCGAGCTGCTGCAGCTCTGCGGCATATTGTGCGCAGGCCGGGCAGGCCGCAAGATGCGCCTCCAATTCGGGGCGCAGCGCTTCCGGCAGACAATGATCGATATTCATTTGCACAAGAATTTCGATATCCCGGCACTCCATGTCTTAGCGACTCCTTTTACTGCATCTTGTCAACCAATTGCGCCGAAAACGGCGCCCTTATTTATGGATATATTCAGCTAAAGCCTTTTTCAGCATATTCCGACCACGGAAAAGACGTGTCTCGATCGTGGTCACCGGCAGGTCTAGCGATTCCGAAATCTGCTGATAACTCATGCCCTCCAGGTATTTCAACACCAGAGGCAAACGGTATTGCTCCGGCAGAGCCTGCAGCGCAGCGTTCACTGCTTCGGATTGTTCCAGTCGCGCATAGGCTTCCGGTGGATTACCTTCCGCATCGCTTGCCGACGCCAAATCGATGACATGATCGAGCGGCGTGATCTCGCGCGGTTTTTTGCGCAGCATATTGAGGCAGGTATTGTGTGCGACGCGATACATCCAGGGGAAAAAGCGCCTGGAAACATCGAAACGGGAAAGCTCCTGGTAGATATGGATGAACGATTCCTGGGCCATATCCCTGGCCTCGTCATAATCCCCGCCCAAACGGTAAGCAAGGGCGAATATCTGCTTCTGGTAGCGTTCCACCAATATTTCGAATGCCGCATGATCGCCATTACGCGCGCGCCATGCCAGTTGTTCATCGCTGTGCTGCTGCATCAGCAACCTCCGCAATTCGTAATAAATACAATGTTAATGCCTGAAATCTTGCAGGTAAAATATGATTTTTGAAAAGAAATTTTTTGCTATTCCGCAGGGGGAAAATACCGGCGCTGTGGCGGCGACAACCCCTGCGGCAGAAAACCTGAATCAGATTTTTCATATCATTATAGCACATTTTCCCGCATCTGACGAGCCTTTGCCGCGCTTTGGAGGATATTGGCGGCGCGATACGGTATTTGTCGCTAAAAAGCCAGCTAAAATGGGAGGTTGGCAGGCTTGGAAAACAGAATATCTCTAGGCGTGAGCGAAGATGGTTTCTTAAGATTTTTATAAGAAACCGTTTGTCAAGAACCCATGGCAGAAAGCCGTTTCCCGGATTTGCTGGGCAGGATACAGCGCGGGACAAGGAGCGGGGAACGGTTGATCCATCTGACAAAGAAAAAAGAGGTGCGCGAGATGATCGATGTACTGACTGGCCTTTCCTCCCGGCATTGGCTGCATATGCAGATTCCGGAATATGCGGCGCGCGCCACGGCTGCCGAGCCGTTGGCGCTGTTGCTGTTGCGGGTAAAGGATTTTTCTCTCTGGCAGGAACGTCTAACGCCGCTGGCAGCCGACAGCCTGCTTGCCCTGGCCGCCGAGGCCCTGCAGCGCGCTGCGCCGGCAAACAGCGCTGCCGCGCGCTGGGAAAACGATACCTTTGCCCTGCTGCTGCCGGATTGCCCGGTTTGGCGGGCGGAGGATGTTGGCGAAAAGCTGCGCGATGCCCTGCAGGAGAGCGTGCTGCCGATGGTGTTTGAAATGCAGAATTTGCAGCTGGATCTTTGCTATGGCGCAGCTGCTTCGCCGCCGGTTGAGCTGAACAGCTTGACGCAGGAAGCCGAGCGCCAGCTGCGCCGGGCGGAAGGCGGGGTGTTTGCACAGCTGTTGAAAGCGGATGCCCTGGCCGCCAGCGATATCCAGCGTGATACGGCGGCAGCCTATATCCATCTGGCAGAGGCTTATCTTGCACATGGTGACCCCTATTTGCGGCGGCATGGGCAGATGACGGCCGGCTACGCGCAGCAGGTGGGGCGAAGGCTGGGCATGAGCGAGCTTATGCTCTCCGAGCTTTCGTTGGCTGCCGCATTTGCCGATATTGCGATGGCAGAGGCAGCCGGCGCTGCCCTGGCCAAGCCAGGCTGTCTGACCCCGGGAGAATTCAACCGCATCAAACGGCATCCGGTCTTTGCTGCGGAGCTGGCCGCTTCGCTCGGCCTGCCGCAGGGGGTGATCGCCGCAGTGCGCAGCCACCATGAACGGCTGGATGGCAGCGGCTACCCGGATGGCCTGCATGGCCGGGAGATTCCGCTTGCCGCCAGCGTGCTTGGTGCATGCGGCGCCTTTGCCGCCATGTTGTTGCCACGACCTTACCGTCCAGCGCGCAAGCTTTATCGTGCGCGCGCCGAGATCAGCGAAGGCGCGGGCAGGCTGTGGCCGGCTGCCGTGGCGCGGGAGATCGTCTGCCTGTAGCGGGCTGGGCTTGTACCGCTGGATGGGGTATGATATAATACAGGCTAAGGTTGCTGCAAAGCGCCGGCCAACAACTGTCGTGCAGCCGCTGGCCAGCGGCAGAGCGGGGCGTTTTGCCCTGCCGGCGACGGAGAATGAGGAGGTCATCCCTATCATGCACGAATATGCTGTGATGACGGACGCGACGGCGGATCTCCCCGCCAGTTTATGTGAAGAACTGAATATCCATGTCATCCCGATGTCTTTTTTCTTTTCTGAAACAGAGTCTTACCTGCATTATCCGGATTGCCGCCAATATGCGATGGCGGATTTCTATCAGCGTTTGCGCGCCGGCGATTCAGCCAATACCAGCCAGATCACCGTTGCGCAGGCCTATGAGGCTTTCCAACCTTTGTTGGCAGAGGGGCTGGATATCTTTTATCTTTGCTTCAGCTCCGGCCTTTCCGGTTCTTGCAACAGCGCAAGACTGGCCGCAGAACAGCTGAAGGAAGAATATCCGGAGCGGCAGATTATTGTGCTGGACAGCCGCGCCGCCTCGATGGGCGAGGGGTTGCTCGCCTGGTATGCCGCGATCAACCGCCAGCAGGGCCTGACATTGGCGGAGAACACGGCGGATATTGAAGAGAAGGTGCAGCATCTGGCGCACTGGTTTACGGTGGATGATCTGTATCATCTTAAGCGTGGCGGACGCTGCACTGCGCTTGCGGCGTTCATGGGCACGGTGCTCAATATCAAGCCCCTGCTGCATGTGGATGATGCGGGCCGGCTGATCCCGATGGAAAAGGTACGTTCGCATAAGAAAACGCTTGACCGTATGGTGGAGATTGCCGCGGAAAGCGGAGTGAACCTTGCGGAACAGACGATATTCATCGGTCATGGCGACGCTGCCGAAAGTGCGGAGCGGCTGGCGGAAAAGATGCGCACACTTGGCGTGCGCGATATTGTGATCAATTACATCGGCCCGGTGATCGGCGCCCATTCCGGCGCAGGTACAGTCGCGCTTTTCTTCCTGGCCAAACAAAAATAAATAAACCTGGCCAAACAAAAATAAACGCCCGCCGGCAGGAAAGACGGTGGGCGTGCGGCGCGAAGGCTGCGCCAGATATTTGCCGCAGACGGGCCTGGCTTTGCCTGGTTGGTTAAAGCGGCAGGAGATTCTTTTGCCGATCTTTTTTGCGCATCCGTATGGCATAGCTATGCGGATGCTCATTTTTGCATCTTGCGCAGATAGCGGCAATATTTGGCGGTAAACAAGGCGAAGTGCGAAAGATAAAGGGCGATCAGGCAGCCGAATCCGGCGGCCAGCCCGTAATTGTGAAAGCTGAAGATCTGCAGCAGAAATTGTGGGATGAACACAAGCGTGCAAATGATTACCAGAGGGAGAACCCTGCTGCGGAAGATTCGCTTCATCATGTCCAGCCGGGAGGCGTCATCGCAGAAAATCTCTTCCGTGCCGTTCATTTCGGATGCCGGTTTCCGGAAATAACTGTACCCGACATAATCCTGCAGGTATTCCCAGCCGCAGTCGGCAAACATCCGGAGGTATTCTTCCCGGTGGGCACGTCCATCCTGGTTATAGTCCAGCTGATAGATCACGTCTTCCGGTTCGCATTCCTCAAACAGGTAGCAGCAGAGGCCGGATACTTTAACAAATTTCCAGCCGGATTTATGCATGGTACGGAGATAATCCTGTTCCTGCTCGTATTCCATGATCGAAAAAAAGCGGAACTCCTTTTTTGTTTTCATCTATAGCGCCTCCTTTGCGATTTGATACAATCGCGCAATACGTTTCAGTTCCAGCTGCAGGAGTTCCCGCCCCAATTCCGTGATTTGATAGAGCTTGCGTTTATCTTCCTCACGGATAAAGCGGATGACCCCATCCTTTTCCATTTTGGACAAGCTGCCGTACATGGTGCCGGGGGCAAGCCTGACCGCACCCTCTGTCAGCCGCTCGACCGTTTGTACGACGCCGTAGCCGTGGTTTGGCTCGCGCAGGCAGAACAAGATAAAAAAGGCGGTCTCGGTCATCGGCACATAAACTTTTTTCAGATGCGGATCCATACCGCGCCTCCTGTCCGTTTGGATTTTGGTACGATGTATCGCACTGCGATATAATTATATCGTACTGCGATATATCTGTCAATGCTTTTGCATAAAAAGCGGCCAGAGAAGAAAACGGTATTAACGGAAAAAGGGTTGGCGAAAAACAGCGGTTGGGGAACAGATGCCGAAGCAAGAGGAGAACGAAGCAGGAGGAGAATACCCGGTGGCGGGTATTCTCCTCCTGCGATAATGCGGGATAACCTATGTTTTGCTTTCGCGCGGCAAAAGCGCTGCGCAGCATTGCCAAGCGGTAAAGATACGCAGCCGCAGGCAGATAAGGCGAGGTTATCCGCCGCTTTGCAAAGCAGCAAACCAGCTTTGCTGCGATATGGGTTCGGCCGCCTGCGCGCTGCTTTTCCCGCGGCGGAGATCAGTCCTTTGTCTGTTCTGCCAGCCAGGCGAGGACGAGCGGCGCCGCCGTATGGAACCAGGGCGCATAACGCGCCGGGCGGGCCAGAAGGTCCGCCGCCAGTTCTTCTGCCGGCAGCCAGGCCAGCGCCGCAATTTCCTGCGGATCCGGTTGCGCCGTGCCATGCCAGCTGCCCACGAAGATATGATCGTATTCATATTCGTAAAGGCCGTTGGCAAAGGGATGATAGTAAACAAAGCTACCGATCTCGGTTAGCGGACAGTCAATCGCCAGCTCTTCGCGCAGTCGGCGGTGTGCCGCAGCAGGCAGCGCTTCGCCCGGCTGCGGATGCGAACAGCAGGTATTGGCCCATAGCCCGCCGCAGTGATATTTCTGCCAGGCGCGCTGTTGCAATAAAAGCGCATCTTCATGGTAAAGAAAGACGGAAAACGCGCGGTGCAGCAGAGGCTGCCTGTGCGCGGCCAACTTTTCCGCGCTGCCGCAGGGGCGGTCAAAAAGATCGACCAGCTGTACCTGAGGAGAGTTGGTCATCAGCATATCCTCCTTTGGCCTTTTGCTGCGCCCTCTGCTGGCGCAGCATCAGCGGAAGTGAATTACGCCGTCTTCGATGCAGCGGATTACAGCCAGCGATTCCAGCCGTACGCCGGCTTCCCGCAGGCGGCTGCCGCCACCCTGGAATTCCTTTTCGATCACTGCACCCATGCCAAGCAGCTGCGCGCCGGATTGGCGCACGATATCGCACATGCCGGTCGCCGCTTCGCCATGCGCCAGAAAATCGTCGATGATCAGCACCGCATCCTGCGGCGTAAGGAACTTTTTCGCGACTACCGCACGCGATATGGTGCCTTTGGTGAAGCTTTTCACTTCTGCGGCATAGACATCATCCACCATCGTGTTGGGCACGGTTTTTTTGGCAAAGACCAGCGGCAGGTCGCCAAAGCTCTGCGCAGTGGCCAGTGCGCAGGCGATGCCAGAGCTTTCCATGGTCAGGATCTTGGTCGGATGGGTATCGGCGAACAGCCGATGGAATTCTTCGCCCAGCAGGCGCAGGAAATGCACGTCTATTTGATGGTTGAGGAAGGAGTCTACTTTGACGATCTCCGTTCCCAGGGCAAGCCCATCATGCAGGATTTTTTCTTCCAGAATACGCATTGCCTTCTCCTCCGTTTTATCGCGCATTGCATATGCGCAGAGATTGCGGCCGGGCTTGCTCCGCCCGGCCGTGCTTGTTCTTCCTCCGGCGCGGTTTATCTGCCGTGCCGAAAGACGCGGAATATAGGTTAATTTGACGTTAACGGCGGAAACCCTTTCCACAGGCCACAGATGGCAGGCTGCGATCAGGCATTTGCCGGGTCTGCAGCTTGCGGCGCATTTTCCTGCTCGCCCATGTCAAGCAGACCACGCTGTGCCAGCAGGTTAGCCATCTGGCGCGTGCCGAGCACCCAGATAAAATCATCCGGCATCAGCAGCATGTTGATATCCGGTCGGATCAGCGGTAGGCGACCGCGCTGCAGGCCAAGCAGGAAGCCGCCCAGCTGTTCGCGAATGCCGGAATCACGGATCGAGCTGTGCGAAAGCGGCGAATCGCGTTCCACGCGGAAGGCAACGCAGTAGAGCTGCCGTGCCGCATCTTCCTCCTGGCTGTTGATATAGCTGCGCAGCGTCTGCAGCGGTCGCTCTGGCAGGAAACCAAGCAGGCGGCAGATGTTCTCGATCGGCTTCGCTTCTCCCAACAGCAACACGCTATCCCCTTCCTGCAGACGTTCGCGCCCTGGTGGGATGTTGATATGATTCCTGCCGCGGATGATCTTTACTACATAGGCGCTAAAGCTGCGCCCCCAGTTCAGCTCCTGCAGGGTTTGTCCGGCAAAGGGCGAACCTTCGGGCACGGTATAGCGTACAAGGAAAAGCTTTTCATCCAACCAGTCGCTTTCCCCCGCGCTGCCTGCTTCGCGATGCAGCAGGCGTTCATTGAAGTTGGCGAGAAAACGCGCCTCCACCTGTAAATAGGAACTGGCGAAAAGCTTGGAGCGCGAGAGCAGCCAGACTACCAGCACCACAGCGGGCAGCAACCATAGCGCGCCTACGCCAAGGATACGCTGCATCGGCAGCATGAGCAGCAGCACGATGAGAGCGACGCGCAGCACAGTAAGCGCGATCAGCGGCAACCGGAAGGAACGGCTTTTCAGCCAGAGCGCGGTAAAATTACTGTTGCGCAGGTCGAGCAGCGGCCGAATGAATATCGCCATGCAGGCATAAGCGGCAAGCAGGGTCAGCGCCTTGGCAAGACCTCCGGGCAGGCGTTCCTGCAGCCAGGGGGCGAGCAGCTCTGTGGCCCCCAGATAGATGGCAAAGAGCAGCGCGCCATACAGCGCCAGCGTGAAAAAGTAGCGCTTGATATAGGCCTGCCAGTCGTTGTCATGCTCCTTTTCGCTTTGGTTCTCATCGGTATAGCGGTTGAGATAGGCAGCGATGCGCGACGGCAGGTGGCTTTCCGCCCAGTTTGTGACAGGATCTGCCGCTTTGATGCAAAACGGCGTGGTAAAGGTGGTAATGACGGAAACGGAGACCACGATCGGATAGAGAAAATCTGCAGTAACGCCGAGCGAAAGACCAAGCGAGGCGATGATGAAGGCGAATTCACCAATCTGCGCCAGCGAGAAGCCGCAGTGCAGCGCGGTGGACAGCGGTTGGCCGGAAAGCAGCACACCGCCGGACGAAAAGATCAGCTTGCCTACGATGGTAACCAACGAGATGAGGATGATCGGTCCGATGTAGGCGACGAGCATCGCAGGGTCGACCATCATGCCGACCGAAATGAAGAATACCGCGCCGAACAGGTCGCGCACGCCTTTGGTCAGATGTTCCACCCGTTCCGCATGTACGGTACCGGCGAGCAGGGAACCGGCCAGGAAGGCGCCCAGAGCAGAAGAAAAGCCAAGGGTATTGGCCAACAGCACCATGCCGAAGCAGATGCCGAGGGAAAAGATGAGCAGCGTTTCATCATTCATCAGTGAAGAGGTGCGGTTGAGTACGGTCGGTAACAGGAAAATGCCAAGCAGCAGCCACACCACGAGATAGAGCAGCAGCATCAGGATATTCAGCGCCAGTTCGCCACCGCTGATGTTCTGCGAGACGGCGATGGTGGAGAGGATGATCATCATGAAGATGCCGGCAATATCCTCGATTACCAGCGTGCCGAAAACAAGTTCGGTGAATTTGCGGCCGCGCAGGCTCATTTCGTCAAAAGCCTTGATGATGATTGTCGTTGAGCTCATCGAAAGCATGCCGCCAAGAAAGACGCTGTTCATCGTGGACCAGCCGAGCAGCTGGCCGACGGCAAAACCGAGTGCGAGCATACCGGCCACCTCAACGAGTGCGGTGATGATGGCCGTGCCGCCAACCTGCGCCAGCTTATGCAGGTTGAATTCCAGACCGAGATAGAACATGAGGATGATGATGCCGATTTCGCTCCAAGTGCTGACCGAGGCAGTATCAACCACCGAAGGAATAAAGGTGATATACGGGCCGGTGAGGAAGCCGGCAACGATATAGCCGAGCACCAGCGGCTGTTTGATCCGCTTGAAAAGAATGGTCACGATGGCCGCGGTGATCAGCATCAGCGCCAGATCGCTGATTAAGGAAGGGAGATGCATTCCGTCGCCTCCAGTCGATGATATCGCAGGCTGCGCTGCCGCGGCCCGCCGTCAAGTATTTTCCATGGCTGCCGAATAAAATGCGGATCTACGCCATAACTTGGTTCTTGCCGGTAGAAGTAAAATCCTGCTTTTTGTAAATTTTTGCTTTACTTTTACTGCCGGATTCGTTATACTATTCAGCATATACGGTTTTGCCGCCGTCTGGCGGCTGTCCGATATAAATTTGTAAAGAAGGAGGTTGTCACATGTTTGATTGTAGTAAGGTGCAGTCTTCCAGACAGACTGCGATCCAGCCGTTGGCCATCGAGGAGTTTTTCAATCTGGCACCGGGCGTGATCTCGCTCGGCATCGGCGAACCGGACTTTCATACACCAAGGAAAGCGGGGGAGGCTGGCGTGGCAGCAATCACGCATGGCAAGACCTCCTATCCCCCTTCCGAGGGTATTCCCCAGCTGCGGCAGGAAATGTCGCATTATCTGCGCGACAAGTTCGGCTACAGCTATGCGCCGCAGGAGATCTGCATCACGGTCGGCGGCTCGCTGGCGCTGGATAGCGTGATGCGCGCTTTTGTCGAACCAGGTGATGAAGTCATCCTGCCTACACCCGCTTTTTCCTGCTACGACCCTGCCATCCGTATGGCTGGCGGCACGGTGGTGCCGGTGGTCAAGCGGGCAGAAGACGGCTTCCGCCTGCGACCGGAGGCGCTGGCGGCTGCGATTACCCCGCAGACAAAGATGCTTGTGCTGACTTCACCGGATAATCCGACCGGCGTTACGCTCAGCCCGGCGGATTTTGCCGCCATTGCCGATGTGCTGCGCGATACGAATGTGATGGTGGTCACGGATGAGATCTATGCCGAGCTCTGCTATCATGACCGGCATCACAGCATTTTGGAGCAGCCGGATATGCGTGAGCGCACGCTGCTGATTTCCGGATTTTCCAAGATGTATGCCATGACCGGTTGGCGCATTGGCTATATGTGCGCGCCGCGCGAGCTGTTGGCGCCGGCGGCGAAAATGCATTCGATCGCGGTGATGTGTGCTTCCGGCATCGCGCAGTATGCCGCGTTGGCCGGCCTGCGTCAGTGCAGCGATGATGTGGAGCGGATGGTTGCGGAATATGACCGCCGCCTGCATTATGTGATGCAGCGGTTGGAGGAGATCGGCCTGCCCTGCGTGCGGCCTGGCGGCGCGTTTTATGTTTTCCCCAGCATTCGCCATACCGGACTTTCCAGCGCGGAATTCTGCGCCCGACTGCGCGACGAGGGGCGTGTGGCGGTGATCCCCGGCCCGGCCTTTGGCGAGGGCGGCGAAGGTTTTATCCGCATCTCCTATGCCTACAGCATGGATACGCTGAAAGAGGCTTTCGATCGCATCGCTGCCTTTTGTGCTAAGCTGCGCGAGCAGTGTATCGCGGTCTGAGCGGCGCCCAGGCCTTCTTTGCCGTATGCCGCACAGCATTTGCGGTATACCTGCTTTTAGCCTGGTTTTCTGCTGGCGCTGCTTGCTGCACGGCGGCCATCCGCTGTGACGGCTGCAGAAAAATCGGCGACAATGCCGGGGAAAGACGCTGCGGAAGGCTGTCGGAAAAACATCTGTCAAAGCAAAGCAAAAAGGAAAGGCAGAATCATTCTGCCTTTCCTTTTATTTGGGTTATCGTTATCATTTGGCCGTTTCGCACTTCGCTGCGCATTTGCCGCGCGCTGTGCCGGCATGTTGCCGTTCAATAGGCAAGCGGACGGCTGTTTTCATAGGTAAGGAAGGTGAAGTCCAAGCCCGCATGGCGCATGCGTTCGCTGCATGCGGTCAGTTGCCAGGCAGCCGCCGCATCCAGGTTCGGCAGAAAACGGTCCGCCGCATAGACGGCATGAAAGCGGGTGAGATAGGCACGGCGGCAATACGGCAGCAGCTGACGGTAAACGCTGGCGCCGCCGATCACATAGATCTCGTCATCTGCATAGCCGTGCAGCAGAGCAAACAATTCTTCCTGCGAATGGGCGACATATGCGTCTGGGCAGGCAAAGGCCGGGTCCCGGCTGAGAATGATATTGGTACGCTCCGGCAGCGGCGCGGCATGCGGGAAGGTCGCCAGGGTCAGCCGCCCCAGTACAACGACATGATGCAGCGTATGCTGCCGGAATTGGCGCATATCCGCCGGCACGCGCGCCAACAGCTGGCCGTCCGCGCCAATGCCCCAGTTTTCGTCTACGGATGCGATCAGATTCATCTGCTGTTCCTCGTCCACTTTCTGTTCTTCTTTTTTCTGCCCCGGACAACTGGCCCGGTCAGCGCCGGCCTAGATCGCAACCGGGATCTTATGCGGGAAGGGATGATAACGGTAGTCGCTGACCTGAAAATCCTCCACGCGCACCGCATAAAAATCGGTTTGCGCCGGGTCCAGCCGCACCTGTGGCGCAGGAAATCCCTCCTGCTGCAACAGCGCCTCCACCAGCGGCAAATGACGGTCGTAGATATGCGCATCCGCAATCACATGCACCAGCTCGCCGGCCTGCAGGCCGGCAGCAGCCGCGAACATCATCAGCAATGCCGCATACTGACTGACATTCCAGTTGTTGGCGGTGAGCATATCCGCGCTGCGTTGGTTGAGGATGGCATTCAGCGTATTGCCACTGACATTGAGCGTCAGACTGTAAGCGCAGGGATAAAGCCGCATTTCGGCCAAATCGCTGTGGACAAAGAGATTGCTGACCATGCGGCGGGAGAGCGGGTCATGCCGCAGCAGATGCAGCAGCAGATCCACCTGATCCATCTCGCCCTCTGGGAAGCGGTGTTTCACCCCCAGCTGATAGCCGTAAGCCTTGCCAATGGTGCCGTCTTCATCCGCCCAGGCATCCCAGATATGGCTGTTCAGATCCTGGATGCGGTTGGATTTCTTCTGCCAAATCCAGAGGATTTCGTCCACCGCAGCGGAAAAATTCGTTCGCCGCAGGGTGAGCAGGGGGAATTCCTGCCGCAGATCATAGCGGTTGACCAGTCCAAAGCATTTTACCGTGTGCGCCGGCGCGCCATCCGGCCAGTGCGGCCGTACCGCATGACCGGTATCCCAGACGCCGTGCTGCAGGATCATGCTGCAGTTGGCGCGAAAAACTTCATCCGCATAGCTCATCGCAATTCCTCCGTTGCCTGTGGCGCAGGCGGTCATTCTGTCTTCAGTATAGCAAGTCCACGGCAGATCGACAAGCATTTTTCTGGATATGGCCGCGGGGCTGTCTGGCGCTGTCCGCCATATCCCGCGCAGCCGGCATATCCCTGCAATGGGCCTGGTGCGCCCCGGCTGCTGTATCAGGCCGGCCGGCGGTCTGGTTGCGCGGGATGTTCCAGCGTATCACAGCGTGCGGCGAGTTTATCGAGCGCATCATGGATGCGCAGGAATTCCTGCATCACCGGATCCGGCAGGTGGATCTGATCCAGGTCGCTGGAAGGCACGCGGCGCTGCTGCTGCCGTACCATGCGGCCGGGAATACCGGTTACCGTGGTTTCCGGCGGGATATCGCGCAGCACGACGGAATTGGCGCCGATCATCGCATTGTCGCCGACACGGATTGGACCGAGCACCTTTGCGCCTGCGCCGATCAGCACATTGTTGCCGATGGTTGGATGCCGTTTCCCGCTCTCCTTGCCGGTGCCGCCCAGGGTCACGCCGTGGTAAATCGTGCAGTTATCCCCGATCTCCGCTGTTTCGCCGATGACGATGCCCATGCCATGGTCAATGAACAGGCCGTTGCCGATCTTGGCGCCGGGGTGGATCTCAATGCCGGTGAAGAACCGGCCCAGCTGGGAAAAGAGACGCGCCAGAAAAAAAAGACGGTGGCGATGGAAAAAATGGGCGGGCCGGTACCAGAGCAGCGCATGCCAGCCGGAATAGAGCAGGATCACCTGCAGGGTGCTTTTTGCTGCCGGGTCTTTGGCCGCCATGTTTTTGGCATCCGTCCATAACGACATAATCCTTACCTCCATACTAGGGTTTCAGTATCGTTTTATTATACGCATTTTGCGGCAAAAAGGCAATCCCGATCTGAAAATTTTTGTCAATGTCTTTTGCTTGCGGCTGTTGTCGAAATCCAGTATAATGAAAGCTGTCCGGCTGTCCGGCTGTCCGGCTGTCCGGCTGTCCGGCGGCTCGTTTTTGCAGAAGCCGGGGCTGCGTATGGCAGCGCAGGCCGGTGCTGTTTTGCTATTTGTTCCAAGGCTATCTGTGGGGGGATGATGATGCAGAGATCGACAGGGGATGCCGTTGCCCGCCAAACCAGGCTTGGCAGTCGTGGTCTGGTGGCATTTCTGGTGCTGACCAACATGTTTATCCCGCTTTCTACAGATATGTATCTGCCGGCGCTGCCGGCAATGCAGGAGAACTTTCAGACCACTGCAACGCTCGTCAATATGACGTTGTCTTCCTTTTTCTTTTTTTATGCATTGGGCATCCTCTTTTGGGGCCCGCTTTCCGACCGTTTTGGTCGCCGGTCGATTTTGCTGGCGGGCAGTACGCTCTATGTGCTGGCTTCGCTCAGCTGCGCGTTGGCGCCGGGCGTGCAGGTGATGATCCTGGCGCGCAGCCTGCAGGGCATCGGTGCGGGCGCGATCACGGCGACGGCGATGGCGATCGTCAAAGACTGCTATGCGGGCAAGAAACGCTTGCGCATCTTGGCGCTGGTGCAGTCGATGGCTGGTCTGGCGCCGATGTTGGCGCCGATGTTGGGTGCGCTGATCCTGCGTTTTTCCGATTGGCGCAGTACATTTCTTGTGTTGTCCGGCATGGGTTGCCTTTGTTTGGTGTTGACCTTGCTCTACCGGGATACGCTGCCGGAGGAAGAACGCGTACATGGTGCGCTGGCTGTTTCCTATAGCCGCATGTTTGTCGTGGCGCGCAATCGCGGCTTTCTCGCTACCGCCCTGATCTTCGCCTGCACCAGCATGGCCTTCATGGGATATATTGCGAATTCTTCTTATATATATGTCAGCTCCTTTGGCCTGAGCGAACAGTCGTACAGTTACTTTTTCGCTGCCAATGCTTGTCTTTCTCTGGTTGCCCCCTGGCTTTATGTACGCTTGCTGGCAGACCGGCCCAAGCGTGTAGTGGCGCATGGTCTGTTTGCCGTTGCCTTTGTCGCCGGGCTGCTGGTGGTGCTTCTCGGCCGGCGTTCGCCCTGGCTGTTCCTCTTTTGTTTCATGCCTTTTTCGCTGGTCAATACGATGACTCGTCCTTTTGCCACCAATATCCTGCTCGACCAGGTTAAAGGCGACAGCGGCTCTGCTTCGGCACTGATCAATGCCACCTTTACCGTGATGGGAAGCATCGGTATGGTACTGGTTGGGGCAGGCAGCGGTTCGCTTGCCGCTGCGCTGGGCAGTTGGATCGTTGGCCTGGCCACGCTGCAGACAGTCGCCTGGCTGCTGTTGATGCGTTCGCGACTGCCATTGTACGGCGTAAAGGATGTAGCAGCATAAGCGCATGCTGCACCCCAGGCAGCGGCATTTCCAGCCGGGCGGGCATATGCTTGACATCATGTGGAAAATCTGGTAGAATGTTTCCATATTCTCAGAGAGGTTAATTGCGCAAGCATGGACGAAGCAGACCCTGATCACGCCGGCAATTTCGGCGACAATATCCATCGGGAGATAGCATAGCAGATCGCCATATCTGGCTGGTCTGGTATGCTTTTTTTGCTGTTTTGGCCACAGCTTGGAAAAGCGCAAACAAAAGAAGGAGGAATTTTCCTTGGAGTCCATTGGGCTACAGCTCGCCATCGTTATCATCCTGATCTTTGTCAACGCGTTCTTTGCCGCATCGGAGATCGCCGTCATCTCGCTGAACGAAAACAAGGTTCGGCGCGAGGCAGAGGCAGGGGATAAGTCTGCGCGCAAGCTGCTGAAGCTGGTCGAAAATCCCACGCAGTTCCTGTCCACGATCCAGATCGCGATTACGCTGGCCGGTTTTCTGGCTTCTGCCTATGCGGCGGATACCTTTACCGACCGGCTGGTCAACTGGCTGGTCGAAGATCAGGGCTGGCAGATTTCTTTCAGCGTGCTCAATACGGTCAGCCTGGTGCTGATTACGTTTATTCTTTCCTATTTTACGCTGATTCTGGGCGAACTGGTGCCGAAGCGTCTGGCCATGGCCCGCACCGAAGCGGTAACCCGTATTACTTCCGGCGTGGTGCTTGGTGCCAGTGTGATCTTCCGTCCGGTGGTGCGCTTGCTCGCGGCTTCGACGAATGGTGTGTTGCGCCTGTTGCGTGTGGACCCGAATGAAACCCAGGAGGAAGTCTCAGAAGAAGAGATCCGTATGATGGTCGATATCGGTGAGGAAAAGGGAGCCATCCAGCAGGAAGAAAAGGAGATGATCGAAAACATCTTCGAATTCAATAACATTACGGCAGAGGACGTGATGGTTCACCGCAAGGATATGGTCGTCATTTGGATGGACGATACGCCGGAGGATATCCTGCAGCGGATCACGGAAAGCGGACTTTCCCGTTTCCCGGTCTGCGGTGACGATATTGATGACGTTGTCGGCTTGCTGCGGACGCGGCAGTATCTGCTGAACATGAACAGCGAGCAGCCAAAGCCTCTGGCTGAACTGCTGGCCCCGGTCTATTTCGTGCCGGAGCAGGTTTCGGCAGATGTTCTGTTCCGCGATATGCAGCGGAAAAAGGAGCATATGGCGATCGTCGTCGATGAATACGGCGGTACCAGCGGCCTGGTCACCCTGGAGGATCTGTTGGAAGAGATCGTCGGCAATATTTATGATGAATTCGATCAGCCGGATACTGAGGAGATCGTGCAGCTGGAAGAAAACCTGTGGCGCGTATCCGGCGGAATGGAGATCGACCTCTTTTTCGAGCGGCTGGGGGTGTCCCAGCCGGAGGAAATCGAAGATGAGTTTGATACGGTGGGCGGCATGATCTTCAGTGGCCTCTCTGAGATCCCGGCGGATGGCAGCCAGCCGGAACTGGACGCCTACGGCCTGCATATCAAAGTGGAAAGTATGGTGGACCGCCGGGTGGAATGGGCGCTCGTCTCTAAACTGCCGCCTGAGGGCGGAGAAGATGCAGCCAAAGAATAATTTGGTACGGAAATAAAATTTTCATTTTTAGGGGATTTCCTCTTGCATTCTTGAACCGTGTGTGTTATATTAATACCTGCGGTGCGCGGCAGTGGCGGAATTGGCAGACGCGCTAGATTCAGGTTCTAGTCCTGATTGCCAGGGTGGGGGTTCAAGTCCCTTCTGCCGCACCAAAAAAGATCTGAAACTTTGGTTTCAGATCTTTTTGATTTATTGAAGAGAAAACATTGACGAGAAAGCAGAACAATTTATTGACAAAAAAATAAAACGTGCTAAAATGGCGGCGGGTTGCTAATGTATCCGGTGTTGAGCAAGGGGAAAAGGGGCAGAGAATGGAAAAACATAAACGCAGGCTTTCGCTTTCAGCGTGGATCTTTATTGGCATGATTGCCGGTATCCTTACCGGTCTTGCTTTCCTGCCAGCGCCTGAATTCGTTACCACCTGGATTATGCCGCTGGGGACGATCTATATCAATCTTTTAAAATTCCTGGTGGTGCCGGTTGTTCTGTTTTCCATCATTGACGGGGTCATTTCGCTGCAGGATCTCAAGCGGGTTGGCAATGTGGGCGTCCGGACATTTATCTATTACCTATTCACCACGGCGCTGGCTGTGGCTATCGGCCTGATGACCGTTAATCTTTTTCGGGGCATGTTTTCTCCTCTTCCCAGTGCTGAGCTGGCAGGGCTGGAATATGTTGCTGCGGAAGCGCCAGGTATTATGGATGTGATCATCGATATTTTCCCGGACAATCTTTTTGCGCCGATGGTTAGCGCGGATATGCTGCCGGTGATCGTGATTGCAATTCTTTTCGGCGCCGGCATTCTGGCTGCCGGGGAACGGGGGCAGCGGATTGGTACTCTTGTCAGCGAGATGAATGCAGTGGTGATGCAGATCATGATGATGATTATCCGCATCACCCCGATCGGTGTTTTTTGCCTGATGGCGAATGTGGTTGCGGTAAACGGTGCCTCTGTTGTGGGTACGCTGGCGCTGGTGATTGGCATAGCTTATCTTGCCTATTTTATCCATCTGGCCGTCGTCTATGGACTTAGCGTCCGTCTGCTGAGCGGGATGAATCCAATAGCTTTTGCCAAAGGAATCTATCCTGCTTTTATCTGCGCGTTTACCACGACTTCTTCCAATGCTACCCTGCCGGTCAATATGGAATGCTGCAACCGGATGGGTGCGGAGCCGGAAATCAGTTCATTTGTTCTGCCGCTGGGCGCTACCATCAATATGGATGGTACCGCGATTTACCAGGGCGTGGCAACGGTGTTTATCGCCGCCTGCTATGGGATCAGCTTGAGTGCAAGCGATATGCTGACGGTGGTGCTGACGGCGACGCTGGCTTCGGTGGGCACGGCGGGCGTTTCCGGCGCCGGGTTGGTGATGCTGGCCATGGTGCTCACTTCTATTGGTATTCCGGTGGAAGGTATTGCCATCATTGCCGGCGTGGATAAACTTTTTGATATGGGGCGCACCGCGCTCAATATTACCGGTGATGCTACCTGCACGCTTTGGGTCTCTAAATTGGAGCGTATGCGGAAAGCAAAGGCGGCGAGCAAATAGGCGTGCGGCAGCAGGGATGGCAGCAGATTTGGTAGCAGATTTGGCAACAGCGCTCTTTTAAGCCGGGAGCCAGCCGGGCTGCCGGCGTGGTATAGAATTGGCAGGCGTATTGATGGGAAACAGGAATCTGCAAAAACGCGTATATAACTGTTTGCGCGGTGGCGCGATGTGGAATGCCCGTCTGCTCGCGGCTCGCTGCGGCACATCGCAACAGGCGGTGCGACAGGCTGTGGCTGCGCTGCGCTGCAGCGGTTGCGCAGTCTGGGATATTCCCGGATTTGGCTGGCTGCTGCCCAAAGCCGCGCCGCCGCTGAATGCGGCAGCCATCCGGCAGTGGCTTCCTGCCGGCGCGCCCTGGCGGATTTTTACCTATACGGAATTGGACAGTACGATGGATGAGGCGCAGCGTCTGGCAGAGCTGGGCTGCGAGGAATATACCGTGGTATTCAGCGAAAGCCAGCGCGCCGGATGTGGGCGTCTGGCCAGGCCCTGGTATTCCCCTGCCGGCGAAGGAATCTGGATGACCGTGCTGCTGCGGCCCAAGCTGCCGCTGGAACAGGCTACGCTTTTCCCCTTGCTTGCCGCTGTCGCGGTGGCGGAAGCGCTGCATGGCCTGGGTTTTGACGTTGGCATTAAATGGCCAAATGACATCCTGGCCGCGGATTCGGCGCATTGGCGCCGCAAGCTATGCGGCATTCGTGCGGAGATGGCCGCCGGCGTAAGCGGGATGGACTGGCTGAGCCTGGGCATTGGCGTGAATGTCAACCAGCAGGAATTGCCGCCTGAGCTTGCCGGCATTGCCGTATCTCTGCGCGAACTCAATCACGGCGTGCCGTTGCTGCGCGCACGCATTGCGGCAGCAGTCCTGCAGCAGCTGGTGGAAAATTATCGGCGGCTGCAGCATGAGGGGTTTGCCGGCATTCGGAGAACCTGGTTGTCCTATGCATTATGCCTGGGTGAATATGTGACGATCCAAGGCGCGGGTACGCCGCAACAGGGCATTGCGACGGGTATCGATATGCAGGGTTGCCTGCTGTTACAGGAGGAAGGGGCCGCTCTGCCGCAGCCGGTGTTGGCCGGCGATATGGTTACGCAGTGTTGAAGCATAGGCCGGCCGGGCAGATTTTTGCGCAGTCGCTTGACAAGTGCGGGAGGATTCGTTATGATAATCTAAGATGAGGGAGCAGGGAAGATGAGAATGAGCGAATGAGAGCGCCCCTGTTTCTGGCCGCTGCAGGCAGGTATCTGTGCCGGAAAGCCGCATCTTTTCCTGCCCCGGCAGTTTCGTTTTGGGACGGGCTGGTTTTGGTCAACCGGCTTCTGTTACAGTGGATTGGCTTACGCTGTTGGTTTATGTGGGACAGAGAGTTTGAGCAGTTGTTCAACTCCTGTTCTTTTTGTTTTTTATGGCCTGTGTGGATGGAGGTGAACCCATATGCATATCGCGCTTTACGCACTGCTTGCCTATGGCCTGACCGCAATCATCTCGCTGCTGGTCGTGGCGGTAATCGTTTGGATCAGCCGCACGATGGGTGGAGGGCGGCAGGATGGCAGTTCTGATGCATGAACGCAGGAATCCACGAGAAAAGCGAGAAGAAAGGAAGAGGTTAACAGATGGAGATATGGATTGAGATGTTTCCCGGCATCAGCAGCTTTTTTCTTAGCGACCCGCTGCTGGCAGCCGCGCGCCTTTGTCTGATCTTGCTGGGTTTTGCGCTGGCTTATTTTGGCTTTCGGGGAAAACTGGAGCCGTTGATCATGGTACCGATGGGCATTGGGATGATCGCCGTCAATGCCGGAATGCTGTTTTTGGGGGATGGCCAGCTGGGGACGATTATCCTGGATCCGCTGGTTTCTGACCCACAGCAACTGGTCGATATCATGCAGGTTAATTTTTTGCAGCCGATCTATAACCTGACCTTCAGCAATGGCTTGATCGCCTGCCTGGTCTTTATGGGCATCGGCGCACGCAGTGAGATCAGCTTTCTGCTGGCGCGGCCCTGGGCATGCATCCTGATCGCCATTCTGGCTGAGCTGGGAACTTTTGTTGCCCTGGTCTGCGGTGTTGAGCTGTTCGGCATGGAACCGGCTGCCGCTGCTTCTGTCGCCACGATCGGGGGCGCCGATGGGCCGATGGTGTTGTTTACCTCGTTGATGTTGGCGCCGGAGCTGTTTGTTCCGGTATCGATTATCGCCTACCTTTATCTGAGCTTGACATATGCCTGCTATCCTTATATTATCAAATTGCTGGTGCCGAAAAAATATCGTGGCATTGACGTAGAGGCTTATGTGCCGGAGGTTTCGCAGAAAGCGAAATTTGTCTTCATTCTGGCCATCTGCACCTTGCTTTGCCTGCTGTTACCGGTTGCTGCGCCGCTGATCCTTTCCTTTTTCCTCGGTATGGCGATCAAAGAGGCGGAGATCCTGCCCTATCAGGAAGTGTTGGAATCTGCCGTCACCTACCTTTCCACGTTGTTTCTTGGCCTGGTATTGGGCACACTTTGTGAGGCAGGCACCATTTTTGATCCGGTCGTAGGTAAAATCCTTCTGCTCGGCATTATCGCGCTTGCTTTTTCAGCGGTCGGGGGTCTGCTGGGCGGCTGGATCGTTTATTGGAAAAATAAAAAACAATTCAACCCTGTCATCGGTGTGGCCGGCGTTTCCTGTGTGCCGACAACGGCCAAGCTGGCGCAGCATGCAGCGGAAGAGGAAAATCCTTTTGCGATGATCCTGCCGGTGGCGATGGGCGCGAATGTCTGCGGCGTGATCGTCTCGGCGATCGCCGCCGGCGTGTTCATCGCTACGATCTTTCTCGCCGCTTGAAGCAGCTGCTCCGCGCAGGGTAGAAGGGGGTTGTCTGATGGATACCATTACCCTGCGGGTGATGCCGGTGCTGGAGGGCGCGCGTGGACTTGGTTATCATGCGTTGCTGCTCGCATTGAGCAGTACGCTGGCTGAGGAAGAAGCATTGAAGTCCGCGTTAGGCGGATTGGGCTTGCATTGTGCGGTTACCGAGACCGGTGGCAACAGCAGCGGAGATTTTCAGGCAAAATCGATGCGTGCCGTGATCGGTGCTGCGCTGAATGCCGGGCTGATCGAAAAAAACGCCCGCACCATCCATGCGCTGCTGCATGCAGCTGAAGAGGCCAAGCGCGGGCTGCTGGTCAACGAGACTTCCACGGCAAATCTGGCGGTGAAGATCGCAATCGTATGCAACCGGGAGTGGGTGGCGGTCGCCATGTTCGGCGAATCCTCCCTGCACTCCTTTTCCTCTCATGAACGGGTCGGCCTGGGCGTCATGCATTTGCCCTGATCAGCCGGCTGGCGCAGGCGGAAAGGGTGAACTGCCTGCAGAAAGGAGAAAAGACCATGATTACAGAAGAGAGCGTATCCTGGGACAGCCTGCTGCAGGATACCCGCGCCCGCCTGGCGGCGGCAGCGCCATATGTGCAGGCGGGGAAGCAGGTGGCGGCGGCAGACGCGGTGAAATTGCTGGAAGCTGTGCTGCGCCCCGGAGATAAGGTGAATCTGGAGGGCGATAATCAAAAGCAAGCGGATTTTCTCGCGGGATGCCTGTGCCGGGTTGACCCGGCACAGGTGCATGATCTGCACATGGTACAGTCTGTTCTTTCGCTTGATCGTCATCTGGATTTGTTTGATAAGGGGATTGCCAAGAAGCTGGATTTTTCTTTTTCCGGGCCGCAGGCGGGCCGCTTGGCGGAATATGTGCGCGCAGGAAAGCTGGAGATCGGCGCTATCCATACCTATCTGGAGTTATATGGCCGCTATTTTATCGACCTCACGCCGCGCGTGGCGCTGGTTGCCGCCTACAGCGCAGATCGGAACGGCAATCTTTATACCGGCGCCAATACGGAAGACACGCCGGTGATCGTCGAGGCGACCAAATTCAAACAGGGCATTGTGATCGTGCAGGTCAATGAGATCGTCGATCAGGTGCCACGGGTGGATATCCCGGCAGACTGGGTGGATTTTATTATTCAATCGCCGCAGCCGTTTTATATCGAACCATTATTCACGCGCGACCCGGCGCTGATCACGGATGCGCAGATTCTGCGTGCGATGATGGTGATCAAGGGTATTTATGCGGAATATGGCCTGCAGCGCCTGAATCATGGCATCGGTTTTGATACGGCAGCCATCGAGCTGCTCTTGCCCACCTATGGTGAAGAGCTGGGGCTGAAAGGCAAGATCTGTTCTTATTTTGCGCTGAATCCGCACCCGACGCTGATCCCGGCGATCGAATCCGGCTGGGTGCGCTCGGTTTGCTGTTTCGGCGGCGAGGTGGGGATGGAGGAATATGTCAAAGCGAGACCGGATGTCTTCTTTATCGGTCCGGATGGAACGATGCGTTCCAACCGTTGCCTGGCGCAGACCGCCGGCCATTATGCGCTGGATATCTTTATCGGCGGTACGCTGCAGATCGACCGTTACGGCAACAGCAGCACCGCTACGGCGACGCGCATCGCTGGTTTTGGCGGTGCGCCGAATATGGGCTGCGACGCCCGGGGGCGTCGTCATGCCACGTCCGGCTGGCTGCGTTGTGGGGAAGAATATGGCTTGCAGCAGGAGATGACCGGCGGTCTGCCGCGCGGCAAACGGCTTGTCGTGCAGCTGCAGGAGACATTCCGGGAAAAGATGACACCTGGTTTTGTCGAAGAACTGGATGCGGTGCAGCTGGCGAAGAATGCGGGCCTGGCGCTGCCACCGGTGATGATCTACAGCGACGACCTGACCCATATCGTGACGGAAGAGGGCATTGCTTATCTGCATAAATGTGCGGATATGCAGGAGCGTATGGCCGCGATCCGCGCCGTGGCCGGCTATACGGATATCGGTTTGCAGGAGGATCCGCAGGAGACAGCTGCCCTGCGTAAACGGGGGATTTTTAAAACCGCGGAGGATCTTGGCATCGATCCGGCGCGTGCCAACCGCAGCTTGCTGGCAGCCAAAAATATGCGGGAGCTTGTGCATTGGTCGAAAGGACTGTATACGCCACCGGCACGTTTTCATAACTGGTAAACGGGAAGCGGAAAAGGAGGAGAGCAGATGGCACTGCAGGAGCTGCATTATACGTTTCGGGCAACAGAGCCGCAACCTTTCCCGCTGGGATGGTCGCATTCCGGAGTGGTTGGTTCCGGCGATATGGAAGTGATGTTTGAACGTTGTATGCTGGACGGGGAAATCCGGTTTAAGGTCGTAACACCGGTACGTGGTTTTGAACGCGTATGGGAACAGGTGCTGGGCAGGTTTGTCAACGAGACGAACCTGGCAGATGTCAGCGTGGAGATCAATGATAATAACGCGACGCCAGTCGTTGTGCTGATGCGGCTGCGGCAGGCGCTGAAGGAAGCGCGCAAGGAGGCGGAAGGATGACCGACTGGCAGGCTTTACAACAAAAAAGTTTTTACGAGGCGACTGCACGCGAGCGGGCAAACGGCATTGTCGATGCGGCGAGTTTTACTGAGCTTGCCGGTCCGCGGGATCGGATGAGTAGCCCGCATCTGCCGGCCCTGGGCGAGGCGATTGAGTTCGATGACGGCGTTGTCACCGGCGTGGGCCGGGTCGGGAAACACCCGGTATTTGTTATTTCGCAGGAGGGGCGGTTCATCGGCGGCGCGGTTGGCGAAGTGCATGGTGCCAAGATGGTAGGCATTTTCCAGCTGGCGCAGCAAGCTTATGCGCAGCTGGCGGCAAAAGGTGCGGATAGCTTGGCCGAGCGGCTGCCCGCAGTCGTGATTTCATTTGAGACCGGCGGCGTGCGTCTGCATGAAGCAAATGCAGGCCTGCTTGCCCATGCCGAAGTGATGGACCAAATCCAGAATGCACGGGGAAAATTCCCGGTGATCGCCCTGATTGGCAGTAAGATCGGCTGCTTTGGCGGCATGGGCTTTGTGGCAGCGGCAACAGATCTCATCATCATGAGCGAATTAGGCCGGCTGGGCTTGACCGGACCGGAAGTGATCGAGCAAGAGATGGGGCGGGAAGAGTTCAATGCGTCGGATAAAGCGCTGGTCTACCGTACTACCGGCGGCAAGCATAAGTATATCATGCGCGATTGTAACCAGTTGGTGGAGGACAGCATCGGCGCCTTTCGCACAGCCTTGGCCAGTGCATTGCAGCAGCCCTATGCGGAGATTGCCCGCTGCCGCCGTATCGGCAGCGAGGCTCTGGTTGATGAGCAGCTGGCCCTGGCTGAGCTTTCCTGCGAGATACAGCCGCAGGATGCGCGTGATGTCTGGGCGTATTTCGGCAATGCGGATGCGGCGGCGATTCCGGAACAGACGACAGCCGACTTTCTCCGCACGGTAAGGCGCAGGCCCTAAGGAGGACAGTATGACAGTTGAAATGATGATCGGCAGAGGCCGGGAAGCGATCGATATGATCGTGGATCCCGGCAGCTTTCAGGAAAACCGGATTGGGGAAAGCGAGTTTTCGCCGGAGCTTGGCCCCGGCGCGGTGGTAGGCGAGGCAAAACTGGCTGGACGTGACATCGTCGTCATTGCCAACGATGCAGAGGCGATTAACGAGCGGTTCCCGGTCGTCTATTTTGGCGTGATCGGAATGGAAGAAGCCTATAAAATGGCAAAGACCGTTTATACCGTGATGCGGCAGGATGCGGAAAAGGCGGCGGGTGAGAAACGGCCGCTGCTGTTGATTGTGGATACGCCCGGCAATGCGCCGGGCAAGATCGAAGAGATCTTTGGCATGAACAAGGCGACCGGCGCCTATCAGCTGGCGCTGGCAGAGGCGCGCCGCTGCGGTCATGCGGTGGTGGCGATGGTGATCGGGCGTGCGATCAGCGGCGCTTTTCTTTGCCATGGCCTGCAGGCAGACCATATTCTTTCCCTTTCGCCGGAATTTGGTACCATGATCCACGTCATGCCGCTGACCAGTATTTCCCGCATTACAAAGCTGGATATCGAACGGCTGGAACAGCTGGCGGAAAACAACCCGGTCTTTGCCGCTGGTCCGGATTTCTTTTATCGGCTCGGCGGTGTGGATGAAATGGTGACAGAGCTGGAGGATATGCCTTCTGCCATCAACCGCCATATTCAGGAGATCGAAGCGGCCAAGGCAGCTGGGGTGGCAGACTGCACCGGCCCGATGTATCATGGTAAACTGGGAGAGCAGCGCGGCGGCAGGATGCATCGCCGGCCGGTGATCGAACGGATGACGGCGGAATTCGCGGCTGTAGCGGAGCAGTATCTGTGAGTGGCGGGGGAACGGAGGAGGCCGCGATGACGCGCGAGGAGATGCTGGCGCTGTTGGCGGATATGGCCGCCTTGACGGCGCTGGCCGCCGATGCGCCGACCCTGGCAGATATGCCGCGGCGCACGCTGGCGGATAAGCGGATCGACGGACCGACGAGCGCACATGTGATCGAAGAAGTGCATACGCCGCTTAACCTGGCCTATCTGACCTTCACCACCGGCAGCAGCAGCTTTCAGAATATCGTCGGCATAACGCATGCAGAACTGCCGGAACGGGTGGCAGCTGGCGAGCTGGCCTTATCTGCTGCCGGCGCACGGCAGGGTGAGGAAATGCTGGTCTGCTATCCGCCGTTGATCAATGTTTTTACACCGCAGGCTCTGGCCAAGCTGGGCGTACAGCCGCGCTTTTTGCCCAGATCAAGCCGGGATGCGTTTCTGGTGGAGCTTTGTCAGCGGCAGCTGCGGTTGGTGGTTGGTGAATCCAGCTTCCTGCGCGCTGCGTTGCAAGAGGCGCTGCGTCTGGGGATCCGGTCATTGCTGCCCCGGGAAATGGTTTTGGTCGCCTGCGGTACGCCGCTTGATCCGGCACTGCCGGAGCTGGCGCAGTCGCTGGGCGCGACACTGCATGATCTGTATGGCTGTCAGGAATTTGGTTGGCTGACCTTGGATGGCGTTCCGCTGCGAGAAGATATTTGCCTGCTGCCGGAGGCGCAGCAGCAGGACTGGCAGCAGCTGGTGGTTGGCGGTTTACCAACCGGCGACAGCTTCCCCCGCCTGGCCAGCGGGCATATGCTCAATCCAGCAGGCCCGGTGATCACCTATGCGCGGCGGCGGAGCCAACCAGAATACGAGCTGATCATCCATGCCTGCACTGCGCATTCCGCGGTGACCGCCGCACGCACGGCGCGCAGTATTTTGCGGATCAAAGGGCGCGTGGTAAGGGTGGCGCCGAATGTGCAGACTGCAGCATTGGAAAATGTTCTGGAGCTGCGCCCCGCCTGGCCGGATGAAGGCGTGGGCTTGATTTTGCGCGGTGAGCGGCAGACGCGGTTGTTTCAGCGCATGCTGGAAGCGCAGCAGCAGTATCAAAGCCAGGCGAAAAATGACCCGCTGTGGCTGAAACAGGAGTGAGGAGGCGGCGCAATGTTTGTGCAGCGGCATGATTTGATCGCCATTGCCACGCCGGCGCGGCAGCAGATCTGGCAGGCGCTACCGGCCTGCGCGGCGAATTGGCCGCAGAATGAGCTGAAAAAGCTTGTCCTGTGCGGTTATGATGGTGTTTTTGTGCCGGGCATTGTACGCCGGCAGGAAAACGCGTTGCCCGGGCAGCTGCAGATCGGCCTTTCCGCACCTTACCGGCAGGATGGCCGCCGTCTGCGCATGGCGGCGACGATTCCGGTTGCGGCTGCCGGAGCGCGGTTGACGCCTTATCAGGCGGCATTGTTACCGCCGGATAAAACGCGAAGGGAATCTGCGCTTTACCGTCTGCTTAGCGCAGTGCTTGCAGTTGGTGAGGAACTGGGGATTCCCTGCGGGGTCTATGGTTCGCTCGCATTGGAGCTGGCGACCGGATTGCCCTATTGTCATGCGGATTCGGATCTTGATTTGATCGTGCGTTATCAGGCGCAAACTACCTTGCCGGCATTCTATGCGCGGCTTTGCCGTCTGGAAGCGGCATCTGGTATTCGGATTGATGCAGAGCTGGCTTTGTGCGGCGGCTATGGCGTTAAGCTGAAGGAGTTCTTTTCTGACAGCCATTATCTATTGGCCAAGGGCTTTACGGATGTGCGGTCGCTGGAAAGGGCAGAGGCCGTCATCATGGAAAATAAAGAAGGATGATAAAAAAGATGATCAAGGAGGAAAGAAAAATGGAAATTAAAAGCAGAGTCCCGGGTAAACTGATGGAGATCCATGTGCAGGTAGGGGATACGGTCAAGACGAAAGATGTGCTCGGCGTGATGGAAGCGATGAAGATGCAGCAGAAGATTCCTTGCCCGACGGATGGCGTGGTCAAGGAGATCCGTTTTGCCGTCGGCGACCGTCTGCGCGCCGGCGACGTGATCTTTGTTGTGGAATAATGCCTGCCCTAAACCGGCGGGCATCTGCGCGCATTGCCGAGGATGTTTCCGCCTTGGGCCGGAGCGGTATGGAGGAACTGCTGTGGATGCGATCAGCTGGCGGTTGACAGAGCCGATCATACAGGGGCTTTTACTGGAAGTGGCGACGGCCGGCAAACCGGGGCTTGTCTGTTATGGCAGTAACGGCAGCCATCAGGATATGAGCATCCTGACTTTTATGAGCAGCACGACGGCATTGTTCCCTTATTTTTACCGCCTGGTTTCTTTGGGCCGCACGGATGCGAGCGCTTTGCCGGATCTGCTGGCGGCGATCCGTCCGATCGGCGCGGAGGCAGAGCAGCAGATGTTCGCCGCCACCGGTGGCGTGAATACGCAGCGCGGTATTGTGTTTGTGATGGGGCTGCTGGCCGTGTTGGCCGGCCGCCTGTGGCGGGAGCAGGAGGAGATCCGTTGCACGCCTTTGTTTGCCGCCGCACGCAGCGCGGCCGCTGGTCTGGTCGCAAGAGAGCTGGCCGGACAGGCGGAACCGCATACGGCCGGCGAAAAGCTTTACCGCCTTTATGGGGCAACCGGTATTCGCGGTGAGGTGGAAAGTGGGCTGCCGAATGTAGCGCAGCGTGGGCTGCCGGCGCTGCAGGAAGCGTTTGCGCGCGGCGTTACGCTTTCCGAGGCTGTGCAGCATACGTTATTGCACCTGATTTGCAGTGTAGAGGATACGACCGTGCTCTGGCGCGGCGGACTGCAGAGCCTGCAGACGCTGCAAGAAAAGGCGGCGGATGTCCTTGCTCAGGGCAGCGTGTTCAGCGCGGCGGGGCGCAATGCTTATCAGCAGTTGGATAGCTTTTGCCGTGCGCATCAGCTCAGTCCTGGCGGCAGCGCGGATTTGCTTTCCGTCACGTTGACCTGCTATCTCTGGGAACATGGCCGCTTCCCCGTTCAGATCCGCTGAATGGCGCAATATTTTTGCGCTTGCTTTCTCGCCCCTGGCTGAACAGCCGGTCAAAGGGTTACAAGAAAAGATGCCGGGCCTTTTGGATCTGGCATCTTTTTTCTTGCGCTGCTTTGCCGGCGGCGCCAAGGATGACGATCCGGCGCAGTTGCAGGCTGGCGCAGCCATGCCTTACGCGGCTGCGGCATCGCCGCGCCAGAGATCGGGAGGCATCAGCGGCAGATGTTGCGCGCTGCGCGGAGCGGCTCCGGGCGCCAAGGATAGCGGAAGGATCAGCTATACGGAAAGACAGGAAGAACTGCAGCGAAACGGGGAAAAACGCAGAGAAACAAGGTTTTTCAAGGCAACCTATTTGTGGCTGCTAGAATGTGGAATAATAAACAGGGATTTAATATTGACAGGTATTGTGAAGCCTGCTATAATGAATAACGAAAATAAAATTAAACGGATGTTTAATTATGCAAGTACAAAAAAAAGATGTCCAGGAAGCAATCCTGGCAGCAGCTGCATATGAATTTGCCGCGCATGGTTATAAACATGCCAGCATGCGTGCAATCGCCAAGCGGGCGGGGATTACGCCGGGCAATATTTATGCCTATTTCACCAGCAAGGAGCAGCTTTTTACCGCCGTGGTCGCACCGGTTGCGGCGCAGGCGGAAGCGCTTTGCCGCCTGGAATTTCCGGCCGGAAGTGAAATCTCGCGCCTGATTTGCTGCCGCGCTGCCTCCCCGCTGGTATTACAGGCCATTGTGACAGAGGTAATCCATATCTTTCTTGCCCACCGCAACGAATTTTTTATTCTATTGCGAGGCAGTGAAGGCTCGCCCTTTGCCGGCTGCAAGGATGTGATTATCGAAACTGCAGCGCGCCGCATCCGTGATTATCTGTTGACCAGCTGCAGTGGGGAAATTGATGCCGATCTGCTGGCACATGCTTGGGCAACGGCAGTGATCGAAGGGTTGTGCGTGATCCTGCTTGACGCACCGGAAGAGGAAACCGCGCTCACCGCGATGGTGAGCGAATACCTGTGCCGCCTGTTTTCATCGGAGGTATCGATGGCATGAGAAAATTGACCGCTTTTTTGCTTGATCACCGGCGCGGCACGATCTGGACTATCTTGCTGATCGCTTTGCTCAGCGCATGTCTGATCCCTTTTGTCAACATCAACTATGATCTGGCGGAATACCTGCCGCCGGAATCCGGCAGCCGGCAAGCGCTGGAACTGCTGCAGGATACCTTTGGCTATGAGGGCTTTGCATTGCTGATGGCAGAGGATATTGCGATCAATGAGGCGCTCGTGCTCAAGCAACAGCTGGAACAGATCGACGGGATATCCAGCGTGATGTGGTTGGATGATGTGGCGGATCTCAATCAGCCGCTTTCGCAGATCGACGCCACGCTGCAGGAAAGTTATTATCAGGATGGCTGCGCGCTTTATACGCTCAACTTTGCAGAAGATGATTATTCGTTGCGCACCGGCGACGCCCTGGTTGCTGCACGCGAGCTGGCGGCGGAATACAACCCTGCCCTTTATGGCACGGCGGAGGAGAGCCGCAATACGCGCAGCCAGGTGATGGCGGAATTCGTTAACATCATGCTGGTGATTGTGCCGGCATGCCTGCTGATCCTGGTTTTGATCTCCACTTCCTGGTTTGAGCCGCTGCTCTATATTTTTGTGATTTGCATTGCCGTTGTCATCAATATGGGCACCAACATATTGTTTGATAGCGTCAGCTTTATCATTTTCTCGATGGGCGCTGCGATTCAGCTTGCCGTATCGATGGATTATTCGTTGTTTCTCACGCATCGTTTTGAAGAAGAACGTGCGGCTGGCCATGATCTGCGCAGCGCGGTGATCGAGGCCACGCGTAAGACCTTCCCGGCGATTGCCTCTTCGGCAATGACGACGGTAGCGGGTTTTGGCGCGCTTGCTTTCATGCAGTATGGCATTGGTCGCGATATCGGCTTGGTGCTGGCCAAAGGCGTGCTGCTCAGCTTTCTTTCCGTGCTGCTCTTCCTGCCGCCTTTGCTTTACCGCTGCCATCGTCTGGTGGAGCGCAGCCGGCACCGTACCCTGTTGCATGTCAGCGCGCGCATGGGACGCTGGCTGACGGCGCCGCGCTATCTGTTTCTGATCTTGATGTTGTTGATCGTGGTGCCTTGCTATTTTGGGCAGCTGAATACGGATTTCCTTTATGGCGATAGCTCTGGCAGCAGCAGTTCGGGGCAAATCGCGGCGGAACGCGCCCGCATCGGCGAGCATTTTGCGCTTAACGACCAGGTGGTGCTGATGGTACCGGATGGCGATGTGGCGGCGGAAAAAGCACTGGCCGATGCCCTGGCGGAAAGCCCGTATATCGATAGCATACAGGCCCTGGTCACCCTGGTTGATCCCACGATTCCACGCAGCATGTTGCCGGAAAGCGTACTGGAAAATTTTGTCGCCGACGGCTGGGGGCGCTTTATCCTCAACGTCAATACGATAGAGGAAAGCGCAGCGATGTATGATTGCGTGGAATTCATTAAAGAACAGACGGCGAATTATTATGCGGAATATTATCTGGTGGGCAAAGCGGTCTCGATCGTGGATATTCGCGACAGCGTACAGGCGGATCTGCGGCTGATAATGGGGCTTTCGATGGGCGCTGTAGCGGTGATCATCTTTCTTACTTTCCGCAGCCTGATCATGCCGGTTTTGCTGATCGCCGTCATTCAGAGTGCGGTCTACATCAATATGGCGGTGCCGTATTTTCTTGGCCAGCCGCTGGTGTTCATCGGTTATCTCGTCGTTTCTTCGCTGCAGCTGGGGGCGACGATCGATTATGCCATCCTGCTGGCCAGCCGCTATGTCGAGGCGCGCGCCAGCCTGCAGCCGCGGCAGGCTGCGGCGGAAGCGGTGCACCGCGCGGGGCTTTCCGTCATCACCTCCGGCCTGATCCTGGCAGTGGCTGGTTTTGCGGAAGCCGAGCTTTCGAGCATGGGCGCGATCTCGACCATCGGTTTGCTGATCGGCCGCGGCGCCCTGCTTTCGATGGGGCTGGTGCTGCTGGCATTGCCTGCCCTGTTTACGCTATGCGATACGCTGATTCGCTGGCTGAGCCTGCGTAGCGGCATCCCAGCGCGCGAGCGCAGGCTAAGGGCAGGCCATAGACGGCGGGCAGGGCATGCTGCGCGCAGGGGCTTGCCGCCCGGCGGCCCGGGTTTGGAATCTGATCAAGGATGACGGGAAAGAAAGTGACAGACGAGAGGTGTTTTTGATGAAACGATGGATCGCTTTGTTGCTCATTCCGCTGCTGCTGGCCGCGACGGCTTTCCCCCAGGCAGCTGCGGCAGCTGCGCTGTCAACAGCGGAAGCGACAGGAGAAGCAGATGTGGCGGAGAACGCAAGCGCAGCGGAGGAAGCTGTGGCCGCGAATACGCCGAAAGAAGAGGTCGTCTATGCCACGCTGACGCCAGAGGGCAGCGTACAGAGCGTGACGGTGATCAACGGCTTTCATCTGGAGCAGGCCGGTACGATTTTGGACTATGGCGATTATCAGCGTGTGGCCAACCTGACCTCTTTGGCCGCATTACAGCAGGAAGACGGCTGTATCACGGCAGAAGTGGAAGCGGGCGATTTCTACTATCAGGGTGAACTGGGCGCTGCTGCGCTGCCCTGGCAGATCGAGATCAGCGCCAGCCTGGATGGCAAAACGGTGCCGGCCGGGGAATTGTGTGCGGCCAATGGTTTGCTGCAGCTCAGGATCACCATCCGGGAAAATGTGGACAGCCGTGTGGATCCGGTCTTTTTTGAAAACTATGCGCTGCAGATTTCGTTGACGGTCGATAGTGCGCAGGCGCGGGAGATCGAGGCGCAGGGCGGGACCATCGCCAGTGAAGGCAGCAGCAAGACGGTCTCCTATATTGTTTTTGCCGACCGCGAGACAACACTTGATTTTTCCGCGCAGGTCAGCGATTTTTCGCTGCCTAGCATTCAGTTTGCCGGCATTCCCCTTTCTTTTGATCTGGACGATCTGGATACCGGCGCGCTGACCGAGGATCTTTCCCAGTTGCAGGATGGTATCGTGCAGCTGGATGATGGCGTGCTTGAATTGCACGACGGCGTGGTGGAGCTGGCGGATGGCGTTGGCGAACTGGAGGATGGCGCTGCTGAGCTGGATGACGGTATGGCGCAGTTCGGCGACGGTCTGCAGGATCTGGAAGACGGCGTAGGGGAGCTGGCGGGTGGTGCGGACGAACTTTCCGGCGGCGCGGATGAGCTGGCTGGCGGCATTGCGGAAGTGAGCGACGCCGTATGGCGGTTGGCAGATGGTACAGAGGAGCTGGCAGACGGCACCGATCTGCTGGTAGACGGTTCATGGCAGTTTTATCAAACTTTAGCCGCGCAGGCGGATACCGAGGCAGCCGCAGCAGCGGTAGCCGCAGCTGAGCAGGAGCTGCAGACGGTGATGACGCAGTACCTCACCGCGTTGGGGTCTGCTGCCGGTCTTGCCGGAGCAGCGGAGACCGCCGCCGCCACGGCAGAGAGCGCGCGGGCGCAAGCGGACACAGCCTGGCAGGCGGCGGATGCGCTGGCTGCGCAGGCGGAGGCAGCGGCTGCCGGCGTGGCGCAGGCAGAACAGGCTTATGCAGCGGGTATGATCGTGCTTGGTGAATTGACTGCAGCCTGTCAGCTGGGGGGCCAGGCAGAAGGCGCCTATGCGGCAGCCCAGGAGACTGCGGAGACAGCGGAGCAGGCTGCCGCGCAGGCCGAGACGGCTGCGGCCGCTTGGGCGGAGCAGGCGGCGGCTGCGCAAACCGAGGCTGATGCCCTGCTCTCCGGCTACCAAACTGCGCTTGAGGGCTTGGCGACGGCTGCCGGCCTTTCCGGTGCAGCAACCGCGCTGGCGGAGACGGCAGTCGGCTATCTGACGCTGCATGAAGGCCTGGAAACCTATGCTGACGGCGTATATGAGCTGGCGGATGGCGCTACGCAGTTGGCAGACGGCATGGATGAATTGCGTGATGGCGCGGATGAATTGGCAGATGGTACTGCGGAATTCAGCGGCGGCGTCTGGACGCTGCTGGAGGGCAGCAGAGAGCTGACGGATGGCGCTTGGTCGCTGCGCGACGGCAGCAGCCAGCTGTTAAGCGGTATTGGCGAGCTGTTGAGCGGCGTTGGTGAGCTGCGCGACGGCACGCAGGAACTGAAGGATGGTACTGGTGAGCTGCGCAGCGAGACCAGCGATATGGATGCGCAGGTGGAGGAAAAGATCCGCGAATTATTGGATGAATACGGCGGCCGTGATTTTGTGCTGAAAAGCTATGTTTCGCCACAGAATACGCAGATCGAGGCAGTGCAGTTCGTGCTGCAGACCGCGGCGGTAGCTGCGCCTGCAGCGCCGGAGACAGCGGTGGTGGAAGAGGAAGAGAGCAGCATCTTGCAGCGTTTTCTTGATCTTGGCAGCTATCTGGATCAGATGGAGCAGTGGTTCCACGACGGCGTGAGCTTTTTCCGCGGCCTGGCTACATCTTTGCGTCCGTTCTGACCATAGCCAAAAAGCGGCGCGGTTGGCGCGTTCCTCGCCGTCCATCCGTTTTGCGATCCGCCTGTTTTGTGATCCGGCGAAAAGGCCGCCCTGCTTTAGGCGGCCTTTTTTCTCTGCCTTTCTTGCCGGTCGGCAATGCGTTCGGCTTTTCCGCCGCGGCAGTTGCCTCCGGCATCAGCCGACTTCCTGCCGCAGCGCGTTTGCGCTTACGATTTGTTCAG
>CALXRV010000047.1 GCA_944390945.1 uncultured Clostridia bacterium | reverse complement strand
GCGACAAAAGGAAGGCTCCCGAAAGGGAGCCTTCCTTTTTGCCTATGCCTTTTTGCTGATGACGGTAGGGCTGGCTGCCGGGGATTGCCCGCCCGGGGATTGCCCGCCGCCGACGGGCGATGATTGCAGGAACAGCCTGAACATGGTATACTGGAAGAAGCAAAATCTGATCTGACAAGGAGGCGCAAAAATGGAAGAACAGATCCTGTATGCGGAGATCGAGCGCTGGCACGCACGGCTGGATGCGCTGGCGGATGCGATCTGGCAGCAGCCGGAAGGGCCCTTTGCCGAGCATTTTGCGGCAGAAAGTACGGCCGCGCTGCTGCGTGAGGCTGGTTTCCAGGTGGAACTGGGCGCAGGCGGCATTCCCACCGCCATTCGCGCCAGCTACGGCAGCGGCAAGCCGGTTTATGGCCTGCTCGGCGAATATGATGCGCTACCGGCGATGAGCCAGAAGCTTTCCACGCAAAAAGAAGCGGCAGTACCAGATGGCTGGGGCCATGCCTGCGGCCATAATCTGCTGGGCACGGCGCATGTCGGCGCTGCCATCGGCCTGAAAGCTGCGCTGGATGCCGGCCTGCCCGGCACGGTCGTTTTCTATGGCTGCCCGGCGGAAGAGGTGCTGACCGGCAAGGGCTTTATGGCGCGTGCGCATCTTTTTGACGGGCTGGATTTCTGCGCCGCGTTCCATCCCGGACGCAAAAACTGTGTGGAAAAGGGCATTTCCACTGGTCTTAATTCGTTTAAGCTGCATTTCCGCGGCTGCACTGCCCATGCCGGCGGCGATCCCTGGAATGGCCGCAGCGCGCTGGATGCGCTTGAACTGACCAATGTCGGCATCAATTATCTGCGTGAACATGTGCCGACTACGGTGCGCATGCATTATGTGATCACAGCCGGCGGCGTTGCGCCGAATATCGTGCCGGATTATGCTTCCGGCTGGTATTTCGTTCGCGCGCTGGATCGTGAAACGATTGAGGAGATCTATGCCCGTATGCTCGATATCGCGCGTGGCGCAGCGTTGATGACCGGTACAGAGCTGGAGGTGGAATATCTGGGCGGCTGCTACCCCACGCTGAATAACCATGTGCTGGCGGATGTGATGTATCAGGCGCTGGCCGATGCCCCGCGTGAGGCTTGGAGCGAGCAAGAGCTGGCTTTTGCCGGCGCGCTCAACGGCACGGTGGCGGAAGATGCGCTGGACGGGGGCCTGCATTGCGAGACAGAGAACAGTTTTGGCTCCACGGATGTCGGCGATGTGCAGCATATTGCACCGGGCATTTTCTTTGAGACCGCCTGCCGCAATCTGAACTCGCCCGGGCATAACTGGCAGGTGACCGCCTGCTCGGGGCATAGCCTGGGCAAAAAGGGCATGCTTTACGCCGCGCGTGCGATGGCGCTGTTCGGTCTGCGCGTGATGCGCGACCCGGATTTGCTCGCCCGGGCAAAAGCGGAATTTGCAGAGAAGACGGGCGGCAAGCCCTATGTTTGTCCGATCCCGGATGATCTGCCGCTGCCGTTGCCCTGACCGGCGCTGTTTAGCCAGCCGGCCGCTTCAGCCTGCAGGCGCATGCTGTTGCGTGATTGACCCAAAAAGAGTACCCGGCGCAAGCCGGGTACTCTTTTTCCATTTTGCGTTTTTGCCGGCGCGGGGCGGCTGCTGCGCGCAGCCACGCGCTGTTGGAGATCATTGCATTACCTTTTCAAAGCGGAAATAAAGATCTTCGCCGGGCAGCGGCCCGTCCGCCCGGCTTGTCCACCGTGTTGGCTGTGAAAACAAAAACAAGCCCTGAGGGCTCGTTTTGGCAGACAGGATAGGTTGCCCAGCAAAACAGGCGCTGGACAACGAACCGCGCATGAACACAGAAACAAACGGGAAAAGCGAAAAAGTCCGGGAAAACCCCGCCCCGAAAAGAGCAGCGGCCCTGCTTGCAGGGCCGCTGTGTGCAGGGTGGCGGACCCTGCTCAGGCAAGATTGAGATGATTCTTCAGCTGCATTCGGGTGATCAGATAGGGAACCAGGCAGCAGAGGAAAGCGCCGCCGACCCAGAACAGGCAGAAGAGAATGAGCTGCATGTTTTCGCTGGTCGCCAGGAAGCAGGTCATCAACCAGGCGAGCGGATCACGGGCCACGGTACCGGCAATGGTGATCGTCAGGATAAGGCCGATCTGCAGAACCAGACTGAGCCCCAGATAGATGGCAACGCTGGCGATGAATTTATGCACATTGAAGCGCTGGCCGATCGCCATGCACATATAGGCGAAGAGAATCTGCGCCAGCATGAGCAGGATAAGGCCCAGCAGCACGCTGACGGCGCCAAGCACGCCCTGCCAGCCCATCTGCAGTTGCCAGGCGGAAACATCGAACAGGTCGAGGAACAGCTGCCAGTCGATCAACAGCACCATGCACAGGCAGAGCAGCAGGATGCTGCCGACCAGCCAGACGAAGGCTGGCAACAGTTTGGCCAGGATGTTCTGATCCACCGTGACCGGCAGGGTAAACATCAAATAGCCTTCCTGGCCGAGCAGGTTGCGGTAAAAGCGGGTGATGATCACCACCAGTGTGATCACGCCCAGGGCCAGGGCGAGCAGGGTATAGGAAAAGACGAGGATCGCCTGCATCAGCGGCATTCCATACTGCGAAGAGGCGTCCAGCAGGCCGGAAAGCAGGGAAACAAGCAGCAGTGCAGCATAGATGGGCAGGAAATAGCGGGCGGTCGCCCGGAATTCATAAGCGATCAGTTTGCCTAGCATCGAAACACCTCCCGAAACAGCGCGTCCAACGATTTACCGCTCTGCTCACGCAGCGTATCCACGCCGCTTTGCAGATATACGGCGCCTTCACGCAGAAAGATGACGTCGTCCAGTATGGTCTCCACGTCCTGGATCAGATGCGTGGAGAGCAGCACGGTGGCGTTTTCCTGATAATTGCCGAGTATGGTGCGGATGATATATTCACGCGCCGCCGGATCCACGCCGCCGATCGGTTCATCGAGCAGATAGAGCTCAGCACGGCGACACATCACCAGGATCAGCTGGATCTTCTCCTGGTTGCCTTTGGAAAGGGTTTTCAACCTTGCACGTTCGCTGATCTGCAGATCCTGCACCAGCTGCCGGGCGCGCGCGGCATCGAAATCCGTATAGAAATCGCCGAACATTTGGATCAGATCCTGGACGCGCATCCAGTCGTTCAGATAGCATTTATCCGGCAGATAAGCAACGGCATTTTTCGTGGCCACACAGGGCTGCATGCCGTTGATGCGCAGTTCGCCCGCACTGGGGGTAATCAAGCCGCAGGCCAGCTTAAGCAGGGTGGTCTTACCGCTGCCATTTGGGCCCAGCAGGCCGACGATGCGGCCGCGCGGCAGTTCGATATCCACATCATGCAGGGCAGCCTTGCTGCCAAAATTTTTGCTCAGCCGCCTTGCCTGCAGCAGCGGCGGCGCCTGGTCGCCGGCAGGTGCGCCTGCCGTCAGGTTTTCCTGTTCAGTCATCATGCATCATCTCCTTTTTCTGCATGGCCATCCGCAGGGCTTGCGCTGGACCAACGCCTAGCTCGGCCATGCGTTGAAAAAAATCGTTCAGAATTTGTTCCGCCTGATCGCGCCGCGCCGCTTCGATTCGCGCCGCATCATCCGTGACATAGCGCCCGCTGGTGCGTTCGCTGCGCACCAACCCCTGCCGTTCCAGCTCTGCCAGGGCGCGCTGCATGGTGTTGGGGTTCACCGCGGCAAAGGCAGCCAGCTCGCGTACGGAAGGCAGGCGCGTGCCAGGCGCATATTCGCCGCTGACGATGCGCAGCGTGATGATCTCTACCAGCTGCGTATAGATCGGTCGCTGATTATCGAATTGCCAGGGCATCGCTTCACCTCGTTTCTGTCCTGTTCACGCATACCCGGGAGAGTAGCATGGTTTTAGTATTATTGTATTACGAAACTAATACAATAATACTATCGTTCTGCACGTTTGTCAAGCCCGCATGCAACAATTTTTTTGCAGCCCGTGATGTGGCCGGGCAGTCATATTTGGCGCATTGCGGCCATAAGTTGAAATAAAAACTGCCGCCCGCGCGGCAGAGGGGGGATACCTATGTCGATCTGGCAATATCTGCTGCTACTCGCCGGCGGCCTGCTGCTGATCTTCGCCGCCAGCCTGGCGCCGGAACGTTTTTTCCGCATCGCTACGCGATTGGCGGTCAATGCCGGCTGCGGTCTGGCGCTGCTGCTGTTGGTCAATGCGTTTTCCGCTGCGACTGGCCTCATCTTGCCGCTGAATGGCCTGACGCTCGCTGTCAGCAGCCTGCTCGGCGCCCCGGGCATGGTGGCGGTCACCGCGCTGGCTGCGCTCTGAGTCCTGCCGCCGGATTGCCGCGCGCCGGGTTGCAGCGCTGCGTTGTGGTCAGGCTGCCCGCGCGATGCATGCAGGCGATGCCTGCCGCTGATAAGGGATGCTTCACCAGGCAAACCAAAGAGCAGGCCGGGGTTTCCGGCCTGCTCTTTTCTTTATCCTGCAGGGAAAGCTGCCACTGCGGCGCCAGCTCATCATTTGCCGGCTGCCGTGCTCAGTCGCGCGCCATGCGCAGATAGCTCTGATAACGTGCTGCTGCATCCTGCTCGGTCTTGGCGAACAACTGTTCGGCCAGTGCCGCATCCTGCCGCTGCAGCGAATTGTAACGCACTTCGCTGAGCAGGAAATCGCGGAATTTGCTGAGATCCGGCTGCTTGCTGTCAAGCTGGAAGGGATTCTTGCCCGCTTCCGCCAGGCGCGGGTCGAAGCGGTAAAGATGCCAGTAACCGCATTCCACCGCACGCTTCATCTCTGTCATGGCCGTGGACATGCCGGCTTTTACGCCGTGATTGATGCAGGTCGCATAGGCGATGATCAGGGAAGGTCCCGGATAAGCCTCTGCTTCGCGGATTGCCTTCAACGCCTGGTTCATATCTGCGCCCATCGCAATCTGCGCCACATAGACATAACCATAAGACATGGCCATCATGCCGAGATCTTTTTTGCGCGTACGTTTGCCGGCAGCGGCAAATTTGGCGATCGCCGCCGTAGGCGTTGCCTTCGAGCTCTGGCCGCCGGTATTGGAATAAACTTCCGTATCATAAACGAAGATGTTCACGTTTTCGCCGCTGGCCAGTACATGGTCCACGCCGCCATAACCGATATCATAGGCCCAGCCGTCGCCGCCAAAGGCCCAGAAGCTCTTCTTGATGAAATGATCTTTGCGGGCCAGCAGAGCCTGCGCGTTTTCGCAATCCTGGTTCTGTTCAAGCAGCGGGATCAAACGCTCGTAAATACGCTTGCTGGCTTCGCCGTCTTCAAAATGGTCCAGCCATTCCTGCAGCGCCGCGCGGACGTCATCCTTCTGGCAGGCATTGCCGTCCCGGTTGGCGACGATCTCTTCCACCAGCGCCTTCAGCTGCGCACGCTGCCGTGTTTCACCCAGGAAAAGGCCGAAGCCGAATTCCGCGCAGTCCTCGAACAGGCTGTTGCTCCAGGCCGGACCACGGCCCTTTGCATTCTGGCAATACGGCATTGCCGGCACAGCCGCACCCCAGATGCTGGAGCAGCCGGTGGCATTGGCAATCATCATCCGGTCGCCAAAGAGCTGGGTGATCAGCTTGGCATACGGCGTTTCACCGCAGCCGGCACAGGCGCCGGAGAATTCGAGCAGCGGTTTTTTGAACTGGCTGTTCTTGATGTTGGTCGCTTCGATCTCAGCGCCGCGTTCCGGCAGCGAGATCATATATTCCCAGTTGGCGCTTTCTGCCATCTGGCTGGCGATCGGCTGCATGACCAGCGCTTTTTCCTTCGCCGGGCAAACGGTCACGCAGGAGCCGCAGCCCTGGCAGTCAAGCGGGCTGACCTGCATCCGGAAAGCGAGACCGGCGAGCTCTTTGCCGGTGGCCTTTTTGGTGACGAAGCCGGCCGGCGCAGCCTGCTGTTCCGCTTCATCCAGCAGGGCGGGACGGATTGCCGCATGCGGGCAGACCAGCGAGCACTGGTTGCACTGGATGCAGTTTTCTGCCAGCCATTGCGGCACAAAGGCCGCGACGCCGCGCTTTTCGAAGCGGCTGCCGCCGGAGGGGAAGGTGCCGTCCTCGCGGCCGCGGAAAGCGGAGACCGGCAGCTGATCGCCTTTATTGGCCGCCATCGGACGCAGAATGTCGCGGACAAATGCCGGCTCTGCCGTGTTGGCAGCCACCTCGTCCTGCGCGGCCTTCCAGGCCGGATCGACCGGCACCTGGACAAAGGAGGTCATGCCTGCATCCACGGCTTGCTTGTTCATGCTTACCACTTTTTCGCCCTTGCGGCCGTAGGCATGCTCGATGCTGGCATAGAGCGCCTGCTTCGCCACATCCGAGGGGATGACGCCGGTCAGCTGGAAGAATGCCGCCTGCATCACCATATTGGTACGGTTGCCCAGGCCGAGCTGGCTGGCGATATCGACCGCATTGATGATATAGAACCGGATCTCCTTTTCCGCCAGCATGCGCTTCATCGCGGCCGGCAGCGTTGCAGCCAGCTCCTCAGGCGATTGCGTCGTGTTGAGCAGGAAAGTGCCACCGCGCTTGATGCCGTCGAGCAGATCATACTGATGGACATAAGCCGGATTGGAGCAGGAGATGAAATCCGCCTGGTTGATCAGATAGGGCGCTTTGATTTCCTTTTCCCCGAAACGCAGATGCGAAATGGTCACACCGCCGGATTTTTTGGAGTCATAGCTGAAATAAGCCTGCGCGTAAAGATCGGTATTGGTACCGATGATATCGACCGCCTGCTTGTTGGCGCCTACCGTACCATCGCTGCCCAGACCCCAGAATTTGCACTGGATCGTGCCTTTAGGCAGCATATCGATAATTTCGCCGCGCGGCAGGGAGCTGTTGCTGACATCGTCGCAGATGGAAAGCGTAAAGCTGCGCTTCGGCTCTGCGGCAGCCAGGTTATCAAAGGCAGCGACGATATCGGCCGGAATCGTATCTTTGGAACCAAGGCCATAGCGGCCGCCGATGATCAGCGGTGCGTTTTCCTGGCCATAGAACGCGGAAAGTACATCAAGATAAAGCGGTTCGCCCGGTGCGCCCGGCGTCTTGACGCGGTCGAGCACAGCGATGCGCTTGACCGTAGCGGGCAGCGCCTGCAGGAAATATTTGCTGGCGAATGGGCGGTAGAGATGTACTTTGATCAGGCCGACTTTGCGGCCTTCGCTGCACAGCCTGTCCACCACGGCTTCTGCCGTATCGCAGACCGAGCCCATCGCCACGAGCACCTCTTCCGCATCCGGGGCGCCGTGATAATTGAACAGACGGTAATCCCGGCCAGTCAGCTTGCTGATCTCCGCCAGATACTGCGCTACGATCTCCGGCACGGCCGCGGTATAGGGCGCCGCAGCTTCCCGCGCCTGGAAAAAGATATCCGGGTTCTGATTCGTGCCGCGCACCACCGGATGATCCGGGTTCAGCGCGCGTTCGCGGAAGGCGCGGATTGCATCCCAATCGACCAGACGGGCAAAATCCGCATAGTCGATCACTTCGATCTTCTGCTGTTCATGGCTGGTGCGGAAGCCGTCGAAGAAATGGAGGAAAGGCACGCGCGCACGGATGGCTGCCAAATGCGCCACGCCGCCCAGGTCCATCACTTCCTGCACGCTGCCGGAAGCCAGCATGGCAAAGCCGGTCTGGCTGCAGGCCATCACATCGCTGTGATCGCCGAAGATGTTCAGCGCATGCGTGGCCAACGAGCGGGCGGAAACATGGATCACGCCGGGCAGCAGTTCGCCCGCGATCTTATACATGTTCGGGATCATCAGCAGCAGACCCTGCGAAGCAGTATAGGTGGTCGTCAGCGAACCGGCGGAAAGCGAGCCGTGTACCGCGCCGGCAGCGCCGGCTTCAGACTGCATTTCAACCACTTTTACCTGATGGCCAAAAATGTTCTTTTTCCCCTCCGACGCCCATTCGTCTACATTTTCCGCCATCGTAGAGCTGGGCGTGATCGGGTAAATCGCCGCTACTTCGGTAAAAGCGTAGGAAACATACGCCGCGGCTTTGTTACCGTCCATCGTTTTCATCAGTTTTGTCATATGCGTCCCTCCTGCATGATTTTGGGGTAGTCGTCTATATGCGTGGCCCGGCCTGGCAGCAGCCGGCGGACCGGTGCAGTCTTCGCAGCGGGTTTTAATGGAAAGCCAAAAAACCCCTATCCTAAAATATTATACAGGAGTCTGTCTGACAGTTCAAGCTTTTTTCCATAGATTTTTGCAAAAACTGCTACATAAGATATAGACCTTCTTGATATATTTTAGTTATTGGAATGTTTTGTCATGATGCCGTGCATCGGCGCTGCGAAAAAAAAGGAAGCCCCATGCGGGGCTTCCTGCTCGGCAAAGACATTTTCAGGACAGAACTTATTTGATCTCGACAGTGGCGCCGGCTTCTTCCAGCTTGGCCTTGATCGCTTCGGCTTCGTCCTTGTTGACGCCTTCCTTGACCGGCTTCGGCGCGCCTTCCACCAGATCCTTGGCTTCCTTCAGGCCCAGGCCGGTAATCTCGCGCACGACCTTGATCACGGTGACCTTCTGCGCGCCAAAGTTGGCGAGAATGACGTCGAAATCGGTCTTTTCTTCAGCAGCTTCAGCCGGAGCAGCACCGGCGGCAGGCATAGCAGCCACGGCCACGGGGGCGGCAGCGGAAACGCCGAATTCTTCCTCAAACGCCTTGACCAGTTCTGCCAGTTCGAGAACGGTCATCTCTTTGACCATATCGAGAATTTCATTGACTTTGGACATGTTTATTTTCCTCCCGGATTTTATTTGTGTTCAGGTTGCCCATGGTAGGGGCAATTGGCGACTGCCGCCTGGGCGGCAAGGGCCGGTTAAGCGGATTTCTGTTCGCGAACTTTGTCCACAACAGTGACAAGCTGCCGCAGCAAGCCGCTGCTGACGCTGGCGAAAGCGCTGAGCGGAGCAGCGAAAGAGCCGGCGACCTGTGCCAGCAGAACTTCGCGGCTCGGCAGTTTGGCCAGAGCGTCCACGCCGGCGGCATCGATCACCGTACCGGTCAACAGTGCGGCTTTGATCGAAGTAACCTTGTTTTCCTTAATAAAATCGCTGACGATTTTCGCTGCAACGACCGGATCTTTGGCAAAGGCGACTGCAGTCGGCCCTTCCAGATAGGAATCCAGACCATGCTCGTCCAGATTGTTGCTGGCGATTTTAAGCAGCGTGTTCTTGGCGACGCGGTATTCAATGCCAGCGGCGCGCATCTGCGCGCGCAGCTTCACATCCTGCGCCACGGTAATGCCGCGGTAATCGGTAAGGATCGCAGCCTGGCTTTCAGCAAACAGCTGCTGCAGCGCGGCGACCTCCTGCTCCTTGGCGATGGTTTGCGGTTTCTTTTCCACGAAACGAATACACCTCCTTCCAACTGGTTGCAAATTGATAAAGGGAAAAGCTGATATCCTGTTCATGCCGGCCGGGCCGACAAAAATCCCCCCGCCCGCACGGGCAGGGGGATAGATCGCAGCATGCTGCGGGCTTCCTTTCCTGCCTCGGCTGGCGCGGCGCTGCCGCTTATCCCGATGGGACCAGCTGTCTTCGGCGGGTATACGCTTATGCCGCGCGGCAGAGAATCCGCCTGCGCAGTCGGTTTATGCTTACTTGCCCAGAGGCTTCTGCGGATTGATGCGCACGCCGGGGCTCATCGTCGAACTGACGGTCACGCTCTTCATATACTGGCCTTTGGCCACGGCAGGCTTGGCCTTCAGCAGCACGTCGATCACGGTATTGTAGTTCTCGAGCAGCTGTTCCACGCTGAAGCTCGCCTTGCCGATGCGGCAATGGATGTTCGCCGCTTTGTCCAGGCGGTATTCCACTTTACCGGCTTTGACGTCGGCAATGGCGCGCGCCACGTCCATCGTCACCGTACCGGTCTTCGGGTTGGGCATCAGGCCCTTCGGGCCGAGCAGGCGGCCAAGGCGGCCGACCAGACCCATCATATCCGGGGTGGCAACGGCAACATCAAAACCAAACCAGCCGCCCTGGATCTTTTCGATCATATCTTCCGCACCGACGAAATCCGCGCCAGCCTCTTCCGCTTCCTTCGCCTTGTCGCCTTTGGCGAAAACGAGCACCTTGCGCGTGATGCCGGTACCCTGCGGCAGCACCACCGCGCCACGGATCTGCTGGTCCGCCTGACGCGGGTCCAGGTTCAGGCGCACGGCCAGCTCCACGGTTTCGTCAAATTTAGCCTTGGCATTGTTTTTTACCATGCCCAGCGCGTCCTGCGGCTCATAGTAGGCGGCCAGATCGCTGCTCTTTACGGTTTCAATATATTTCTTGCCATGTTTCGGCATATGCAATATCCTCCTTTGTGGTCTCCGGAGCGCATGGCTCCTCCCACGTTTTTCTCAGGCCGTGGCGCTTATTCGCTGACGGTAATGCCCATGCTGCGGGCGGTGCCTTCGATCATGCGCATGGCGGCTTCCACATCGGAAGCGTTGAGATCCGGCATCTTCAGCGTGGCGATTTCGCGCACTTGTTCGCGGGTCACGCTGCCGACTTTGTTGCGCAGCGGGTTATCAGAAGCCTTTTCCAGCCCGGCGGCCTTCTTCAGCAGCACGGGCGCGGGCGGCGTTTTGAGGATGAAGGTGAAGGAACGATCCTCGTAAATGGTGATTTCCGCCGGGATGATCATGCCGGCCTGATTGTTCGTCTTTTCATTGAACTCCTTGCAGAAGCCCATGATGTTGATGCCGTGCGGGCCAAGCGCAGAGCCAACCGGCGGCGCAGGATTCGCCTTGCCGGCAGGTATTTGCAGTTTGACGACTGCGGTTACCTTTTTTGCCATTGTACTGACCTCCTAAAATATGATGTGGTGCTTGCGGCGCGGGCTGGCCGCGCCTCCCACAAGGGGGCCTCGGATGCAAACAGCACCTCGGCCGGGTGTAATCTATCTTACATCTTCTCCACTTGCGAGAATTCGAGTTCTACCAAAGTATCGCGACCGAACATGGAGACGGAAACCTTCATCTTGCCTTTTTCCGGAGAGATTTCCTGTACCACGCCGGCAAAATCCTCGAACGGGCCGTTGATGATCCGCACGCTTTCGCCTTCGGCAAAATTGACTTTGATGCGGTTTTCCATATAGCCCATCTGTTCCAGGATCTGCTCCGCCTCTGCATCATGCAGCGGGACGGGTTTGGCGCCTGTGCCGACAAAGCCGGTGACGCCGGGCGTATTGCGCACAACATACCACGATACGTCGTTGAGATACATCTCAACCAAAACGTAGCCCGGGTATACTTTGCGCGGTGTGATCTTGCGCTTGCCGCCTTTGATCAGCACCTCGTTTTCCATCGGTACGACGACGCGGAAGATGTTTTCTTCCATGTTCATCGATTCCACGCGCTTTTCCAGATTGGCTTTCACCTTGTTTTCATAGCCGGAATAGGTGTGGATGACGTACCATTCTTTTTTCATGGAGTCTTTTTCCATGACGCACTCCTGCCCTTATGCGATGTTCAGCAACAGGTTGATCAGCGTTGAGGTGATCCAGTCGAACACGGAGATGACCAGGGCGATGGCAAAGACGGCGACCAGTACGACGCAGGTGTAGTTGATCAGCTGCTTTTTGGTTGGCCAGTGCACCTTTTTCAGTTCGGACCAGACGCCTTTGAAGAAGGTCTTCAGCCTGCCCTGCTTTTTCGGCGCGGCGACTTCCTTCGTGGTGGGGGACATATCGTCACATCCTTCAGATTACTTATCCAAACTTTACTTTGTTTCCTTGTGTACTGTGTGCGTCTTGCAGAAGCTGCAGTACTTCTTCATTTCCAGACGGTCCGGCGTGGTCTTCTTGTTCTTTGTGGTCATATAATTGCGCCGTTTGCATTCGGTGCAGGCCATCGTTACCGCTACGCGCAAGTCCGCCACCTCCTTCGATCCATAATTACCCACAATGTGGCACCTAGTTAGATTATCATATCTTGTCAAGCATGTCAAGAAATTTTTATCAGCATTGCCGAATCTGCCTGCCGCAAAGCATTTTGCTGCCCGTGGCGGCTGCCGCGGCGTAGCGTCGCTTCCGTGGTGGATGAAATGCCGGCTCTGCTGCTGCCGCCGGCTTTTTATCTCAACATCTTCTTCAGTTCGTCTTCCTCAGTTTCAGCAGCCAGCCTTTTTCTTTTCCGGAAGGCGTGGCGAAAATTTGGCGATCTGATGCGGCGGGATGCGCTGCAAGCCGCGGCAGAAAAGCTCCCGTTCCGCATGGGGAACGGGAGCGGCAGGCCGGTTTTTATTTTTCCTTGTCGATATCGAAGATTCGGATATTTACCCCTTCCGGGCTGGAGTGGCCCTCGGCACGGAAATGCGCTCCCTGAAGATAAGGCCCCAGCACCGGACTATCGGTGAGGAAAGTGGGGCATGCCTCGAAGGGTTTGGGGCGATGATCCCGCTCAAAATAACCGTTATTGGAAATGAACAGCCGGCAGGGATTGCCCTCGCTATCCACGCCCTGCAGCATGTATTGGGCGCACAGGTGGCGCACCCCGGCAGCATTGGTCATCTGCACGTCTGCCGCGCCGGGAAGAATCTCGCCGCTAAACAGGGGGCTGTCCACCCGCCCGCTGAACGGGATGATCTTGGCCTTGCCGTTGGAGGCCTCCAGCTCGCTGATCTTATCCCGGGCGAGAACCACCTTGATTTCCATAATCAGTCCTGGTTCCATGACGTCATCCCTCCGATGCTGTTCCGCCAAAGCTTGTACAGAACGGTTAATTTTATCTTAAACAGCAATACATTAATTATAGGATAAGGATTTTTGCTTATCTTGTCAGGCGGGTGCGGAGGGCGCGCTGCGGCAGGGCGTCTTTTAAAACCGCAAACGGGCAGGCTGAGATATCCCCTTTCCTGCATTCGTCGTCTCCATGGCATGAGGTTGTCCGCGGGGCGTCCGCGGCTGGCGGCAGCGGCATTTTTCCTGGCGGATGAAAACGCCCCCTGCCTGTGGCAGGGGGACGTCGATATCCATATCGGTAAAAGCGGTCTTGCCTCCAGCTGAAGATAAAGCGCCTGCCTGCGGCAGGTTGTGGCAAATG
>CALXRV010000046.1 GCA_944390945.1 uncultured Clostridia bacterium | reverse complement strand
CAAGCGGGTTGCCGGCTTCAAGTTCTGCGCACGCGTTCGACCGCTCTGCGCTATCGGGTCTTAAGGCAGGGCGGGCAGAGCCCGCAATCCACTTCGCGCTTTAGGCCGCCCGCTGGCCGCAGGCCCTGCGCACGCGTTCAGCTGCCCTGCGCTATCGGGTCTTAAGGCGTGGCGGGCAGAGCCCGCAGTCAGCGTCGCGCTTTAAGACTGTCGCTGGCCGCAGGCCCTGCGCACGCGGCGATAACTTTGCCTGGGAAAAATCATTAAGTCCTGTCAGACCAGCGCAGTCGAACGCGTGCCGGCAGGCCGAACCTCTGCAGCAGGGGAGCAGCGCGCCGTTGCTGTCTGCTAAGACATCTGTAAGACTGGTCAGACCACTGCAGCCGAACGCGTGCCGGGAAGCTGAACTTCTGCAGCAGGGCTACAGCGCGCAACCGCCGTCCGCCAGGACCCGTCTGCTAAGACCTGTCGAGCCGCGCCTCCACGCGCGCGATGCGTTCGACGAGATGATTATGTTGCGCCACCTTTTTTTCCAGCGCTTTCAGGCGGTGCTCGACCAGGCGGTTGCTGGCGCGAATGCCGCCGAAGCTACCGGCCAGCGTACCGCAGAAAGCGATCAGCGCCACGATGACAGTCGGATCCATAGCGCTTCACCTCATCCCGCCGTAATATTCCAATCGGTACCGCTCAGCGCCAGCAGATTGCCGAAACAATAGCCGCTTTCCTGGGCAGCTTTGCCCTCCAGGCGGTTGAAAAGCACGGTACAGTCGTTGGCGTCCTCAAGACTGACGGTATGCTCATCCGCACTGAAGCTGCTGCTGGCCGTGCTGCGGCGCACGGTATTGCCCAGCACGAGCAGGTTCTGCGCATATTGGATGCGAATGCCGACCGGCTGGTCGATCACCGTATTGCCCAGCAAGGCGCCACCCACCGCATAGCTGAAATGGATGCCGCAGCTCGTGGCATGCAGCACGCGGTTGGCGCAGGCCTCGCAGCGGCCGCCCTCAATCAGCAGGCCGGTAGTGCAGTAGCTGGCCGCATTGGCCAGCAGGCGGCAGTCATTGCCGGTCAGCACAGCGCCGCAGCCGCAATAGAGCAGATCGCAGCCATGCAGCAGCACGTCGTCGCTCAGCGCATACAGTCCGCCGGCGCTGCAGTTGCGCAGCGTGGTGCTGGTGATGCGCGCGCCGTCTGCATCTGCACCCAGCCAGACGGCGTAAAGGTTATCCGGTCCGCTGCTGCCGCCATCCAGGGTCAGCGCCTGCAGGCTGCAGTTGGCTGCGCTGATATAGAGCAGGCGGCAGGCGGCGTCCGCCGTCACCGCGTCTGCGCTCAGGCGCAGCCGCGTGGCCGGGCCTGCGCCGCAGAGGCGCACATTCGGTTTGTCGATCTCGATCAGCCGCAGTACGCCGTTGACTTCGCTGACGCCTGCCGTATCCAGCCAGTAATCGCCCTCCAGCAGCAGCAGGCTGCCGCCGCTATCCGGCAGCGCAGCCAGCGCCTGTTTGATCGTCAGCTGGTCGGATACGCCGTCGCAGACAAAGTCGGCGCGGCTGCTGTCACGGCTGTTGGCAGCAGCCAGCACCAGGGTTGCTGCCCGCCGGCCGGCCAGCGAAGCGGCATAGGCGAAGATATCCTGCTGCAGATTCTGCGGGTCATAGACCGTGCGCGGCATATCGCCGCCGCCGCCGCTGCCGCGCGGGATGCCAAAATCGAGGATCGGCGCTTCATCCGGCGAATTTTCGCGCCGGGTGACCGTCGCTGCGCTTTCCGGCGGCAGGGTCAGCACCTCGCCCACGGTAATATGTGGCAGCGGCCCCACCGGGCCCTGGGGGCCGGCCGCACCCTGCGGCCCGGCCGGGCCCTGCGGCCCGCTTGCGCCGCGCACCGTGCCCAGATCGAATTCTTTTGCCATCGTTCCCTCCTTTCCGGCTGCCGGCGGGCTGCCGCGCGGGGCAGCTTTCCGCCGCGGGGCAGCTTTCCGCCGCGGGGCAGCAGCCCTGCTGCGGCAGTCCTGCTGCGGCAGCCTTATTCTATCGTATAGATCAGATGTCCGGATGCATCGATGGCAAATGGCGGCTGCGCTGCATCATCCGCCACGCCGACATAAAGATGCCCGTCCTCGCCGATGCGAAAATAATAGATGCCCGCGAGCGCGGCATGCACGCCGTCCGCGCCGTCCGCGCCGCGCAGTTCGCCGTCATCCAGCTTTTGCTGCATGCTTTTGCCATCGCTGAACAGGATCTGCGCCGCATTGCCGGCTGTGTTCGCCGCCACCTTGCCGTCCAGTTGCGCGCGCAGCGCAGCATTCAGCATCTGATAGCTGACCGCATCGCTATTAATCTCTGCCGAGATCTGGCGCGCGCCGTCAACGATCACGCGCGCAGAAGCGCCGCTCGCGCCGCTGTAATCATTGTAAAACGGCGACATATCCAGCTGCAGCTGCGCGCCGTTATTCAGCTGCAGTTGCAGCTGCTTTGCCGCATGGTCGTAGGAGACCGCGGCCAAACCGGCGCCGGCTGCCGCGGCTGTTTCGTCGATCAGCAGTTTCAGCTGCAGCAATGTCTGCTCCAGATCCGTCTCCGGCAGGCCGGGCAGCTCCACACTGTTCAGCTGCGCGGCCAAAGCCTGCAGATTCGCCATCAGCTGCGCGGCATAGGCCCGTTGGCCGTCCTGCAGCTGATAAGGGAAAACCACGCCGCTCATGCGCTCCCTCCTTCCTGGGTATAATCCACCAGCTGCCGGCTGACCCCGGCGGTCTCGCCGCGTGGCCGGCGCCGCTGATAGAGCAGGGCCAGGCCATAGATCAGCAGCGGTTCGTCGATCGTCTCATCGCTGAGATAAAAGGAGATCCGCTTGCCGCGCCGTTTGATCTCCAGCTGCTTGGTCACCGTATCCTGCCAGCCCCAGAAGGTCTCGCCCAGGTCGCCCTCGCCATAGGTCAGGCTTTCCGCCGTATCGAGCAGGCTGAGCACATACTGCAGGTCTGCGGCATCGGTCTTCACGCGCAGCGTCAGATGCGAAGCGCTCTCCGCATATTGCCGCGCCGCCAGCAGCAGGCGCCGCAGCCGCACATCCTGCGCCATATTGCCGGCCACGTCAAAGCCCTTGGTCACCGCCAGAATCGGAATCGCCACCTCGCTGCCGTCGATATCGCTGATATAATGGCGGCTCTGCTTGTCATAGACGGCGAAATAGCCATAGAACAGCCCCAGGTAAAGCCTGCCGTCATGCAGCAGCGCATAGCAGGAAGCGCGCTGCGTATATTCGCCGAAAAAAGCGTCGTGCTGCGGAAAATAGCGGTATTCATGCGTATCCCCCGTATCGCGGCTGCGTATGCTGAGAAAATAGGTGTTCTCCCAAACCTCGGCAAAGGCGTCGTCCAGCGTGCCGGCGGCAGACAGCGCTTCGCTGATGCGGTTCAGCGAAAGGTGCTCTGTCGATACCTCGCCGCTATAGCTTGGCGCATGCAGGCGATAAACGCCGTTCATGCCCAGATAGAGCACGGCGTTTTCCATCAGCCGCACCGTGCGCGGAAAAGCGGTGCCGCTCGTCACGTTCAGGCGCAGCAACACGATATCGCTGCCGCCGGCAAAATCCCAGCCGGTGAGGAAATGCACGCTGCGCCGCTTGAAGATGAGCAGCCCGCCGCTGAATTCCTGCAGCGCGGTGATCGTATCATCATCGCGCGTATTGATATTGATGATATTGCTCAGCCGCACGGCGGCAGGGTCGCCGATCTCGGAAAAGATCACTTCATTTTCCGGCGTGGCATAAAACCAGCGCTGGCCGCGCTGTTCCACCGCCACCGCGCGCTTGACGCGGTTCCAGAGCGCCACCTCTTCCGCAGTCGCGCTTTCCCCTGCCGGGCTGACCGAAAGATCGTTGATCGCCGTGCCGTCATAGCATTTGATCGCCGTACCGGTCAGCCAATATAGCTTGTTGGCATGGATGAAATAGCTGCGCATCCGCGCGATATCCACCACCAGATCCTGCCAGGCGCTGCCATCCGCCGCCAGCCGGCACAGCTTCTGATGCGCGGCGGGATAGCTGACGAAAGCCAGCGTCTGTATGCTGCCATCCGCCAGCGTCAGCTCGACGATCGCCTCTGCGCGCTGGTTAAAATCCGGTTCCGGCAGCTGTGGGAAAGCATGTTCCGTGCCAAAGGCGCGCGCGATGCCAAACCCGTCGCCGGGCATGATATTCTTTGCCGCGCGCAGCTGGTTATCCGCCATATGGTCGTTCGCCGCTTCGCTGAGCCCGCCGGAAAAATCACGGTAACATTTGATATAGCTTGCCATCCTTCACCTCCCATTCGCCACGGCGGCCGGGCGGGCGGCAGGACGGCTGGGCCGCCGCCCTGCTGTTCCGGGCGCGCCGCTCAGCCCTGCCGCTGCGCCCGGCATGCCGCCGCCGCAGTCTTGCGGCATGCCCCGCCTGCCGCCCGGCTGTTGCTGCGCGCTGCCTTTATTCCTGCGGGATATAGGCGCCGCTGATCAGCAGATGCGTCTGGGGCAGGCGCACTTCCAGCGAACATTCGGTCAAATACTCGTCCACCACGCCGTCCACATCATTGTTCTGCACGTTGAGCTGCAGCTTGGTATCGCGGCCATCCAGATAGGCATAGCGCACGTTTTCCGGATCCAGGATAAAGCCATAGCCGGCATAACCGCCGGCGTCGAGCAGCGGGTCGTAGATCACCTTCAGGTCGCCATAGGTGGTGACCAGGTTCTTGACGCGGATGCCATAGGTGGCCTCGCTGTCCACATCGCTGACCAGCTTGTTCTCCGCCCAGCTGTTGATGGCGGAAGCCAGGTTCGGCCCGGCGATCAGCAGCTTTTCCTGGCTGCCATGGGCAAAGGCGCGCTTTGCCACCTGCACGTCGAAATTGCGGTAGCTGAGCGGCAGGCTGCTGCTGCTGAAGCTGACCGTGGGCGCATCCGCCAGAAATTCGAGCAGGCCGCCCATCGTGCGGCGCGGCGCGCTGCCGCTCAAATCCTCTTTGCGCTGGCCGAAATACATGGCGCGGGCGATATCGCGCTTATGTTCCAGCGAAGCCTTGCGGCGCTGATAGGCGCGGTCCCTGCCGCCATGCAGGCTGCTCGCCTCTTCGGTGCCGGAAAGCGCGATCGGCGTGCGGAAGATCTGCGTATAATTATAGCCGCTGCGCTCCAGCGTGCTGGCTGCCGGCCGCAGCGAGCTGTTTTCCGGCATGGCCGGGCCCAGATTGAGCACGACCGCATCCACCGCGATCGAAGCCGCGGCTTCGGTGGCGCCATAGCCGCGCACCACGGTCAGCGTATCTTCATCCACCGCGCTGACCAGCATATTCTCGCCGCAGGCGGGCAGATGCAGCACATCGCCGGGGCGGAAGAGCGAACCGTCGTCCACGCTGAGCGTGGTCGCGGTAGCGCTGCTCACCGCAGCGCTCAGTTCGCTCTGCCCGGCCAGCAGATCATCTTCCAACCATTCAAAACGCGGGTTATAGACGACGCGGCTGTCCTTTTTCGCCAGCTTGAGAAAGGTGACGAAGGGACCTTCATTCGGGTCGAGCAGCGCGATCTGCCGCCCCATATCCACCATGCGGCGTTGCTGCAGGATATTGCCTGTTGTTCTGACTCCAGAAATATTCGCCATGATTTACCTCCTTATCTTCTCTTCCCCCGCCGGGTTTGGCAGGGCATTGCCGCTGCAGCAGGCTTGCCGCAGCGGAAAATGCAGGAAAACTAAAAGATGCCGCCGCGGCGTGCGGCTGTCATCTCGCGGATGATGCGTTCCTCCTCGCTGATGGCAGCGGGCGCACGGCGCGCGCTGCGCGGCGGCGCCAGGCCCAGCTTGCTGCGGTCGCATTCCGCAGCCCGGCGCATCCCTGCGGCATGCGCCTGCTCCACTGCGGCGCGGATGGCGCCGGCAGCCGGCGCGGCGGGCAGACCGTAAAGTTCGATCGCCGCTTCGCGCAAAATGGCGGCCGGCGCGCGCTGCCAAAGCCGCGCATCGCCGTAGCGTGCCGAGATCTCGCTCATCTTGGCGAGCAGGGCGCGCGGCGCGGCGCAAAGCTGCGGCCAATGCGGCAGCGCTTCTGCCAGGGCCTGCTGCCAGGCAGCCTCCTGCTGCTGCAGCTGCTGCAGGCTGGGCGCGGCCTCTGCCGTTTCCGCTGTTTCCGGCGCCGTATCCGCCGCCGCATCTGCCGCCGCATCTGCCGCAGCGCTTTCGCCCGTCGCCGTCTCCGCCGCCGCCGTCTCTGCCGCCGCCGCCTCTGCCGCCGCCAGCAGCGCGGCGTCGCTCAGGGCAGCCGCTTCTTCCTCCTGCCTGCGTCTGAATATGCTCATGCGCTCACCCCTTTTCCACCTGCCAGCGTTCCGCATCGCCGGCAGCGCTGTCCAGGCGCAGCCTGGCCAGATTTTTTGCCTGATAATAGTAGCTCATCCATTTTGCGGCCTGGTTGCTCTGTTCGCCCTCGCCCTCGGATTCCAGATCCCAGTAGCGGCTGGCGGCAAACAGCGCCGGCAGATGCTGCAGCGGCTCTGCCAGCCCGCTGCTTTCTCCGCTTTCCGTGCCGCTGAACAGCGACGGCGTGGCGCGGTAATAGAGCATGCCGCTGCCGCCGGCGGAAAAGCGCAGCCCGCCGTCAGGCAGCCTGCTGCAGGGCAGGTCACAGCCGACCACGCGCAGGCAGTCCTCCGGCAGAGGCATCTCCTCGCCAGCCGCCACCTGCAGCGAAAGCGTTTCCACCCCGCCCAGGTCATAGGCCAGATCGAGCAGCGCCTCATTGAACCAAAGCGCCAGCTGCACTGCATCCACCTGTTCTCCCGCAGCGGTGTACTGGTCAAACGCCTCCTGCAACTGGCCAAAATTCATCGCCATCCGCATCCCTCCCTTCCTGGTCATTTGCTGCCGCCGGCTCCCGGAAGCCGGCTGCGATGAAGGCGATCTGCCCGCACAACGCTTCCAGCGCGGCGAGCTCGCCGCACAGCCTGCAGTATTGCGGCCAGTCCGCCGCCTGCCGCAGGCGCTGTGCCAGATAATCCACGCGGCGCGCCGTTTCTCCGTACAGCCATTGCCAGCAGGGATTATGCTGCATCGCCAAGTAACCTTCGTAAAGCTCTCTCTTTTGTTTTTCCTCCATCATCGGCCATCATTCCCTCTTCACGCGCCCGCGGCCTGGTCTTGTCCGGTCCCTTTTCCGCGGTCTCGCCGCAACCGCCGCCTCTTGCGCGCGCAGCCTCCCGCCGGCTGCCGTTTTTTCTCCCTACCTCCACCCATGCCGGACGGCGCGGGCTGCCCAGCAGCTGGCGGCAAAACCCGCCGCCAGCCAGCTGCGGCGGCATTTGCCGCCGCAGCGCCGCGCCGCCAAAGCGCTAGATCCCCGCCGCAGGCTGCTGCGCGAAGCCGCTGTCTGCCGCGGCAGCCGGCCAGCGGCAAGCGGGCAGCAAATCGTCGCCTTCGGTCAAACCCAGCGAAGCCAACACCTTGCGGAACAGCTTCAGCCGTGCCAGGTCGTCGTTCTGGTAAGCCGGGTCTGCCAGGGCCAGCGAATAGGCCTGCAGCGCGCGCTCCTTGTTCAGCTCCTGGTTCGCCATGCTTTCCACCGCAGCGCCGCAATAGATCACATCATAATCGCCGTTGATCTCCGCCGGGTCGATCGAAAACAGCGCTTCCGGCTGTTCGCTGCCCAGCAGGCGCACCACGCGGCTGCCGGAAAGGAACTGCTGGTCCATGGCCGCGCATTTACGCGCGATCGGCACCAGCAGGTCTTTGACCAGCATACGCACGGCAGCCTTAAAGCGCAGGGAAGCGTTATTGTCGCGCGTCATGGTGGTGGTAGCGGTCTCATTGCTGTAGGCAATGCCCATCAGGATATCATGGCAGCCGGTCGCATCCTGCATATCCTGCTTGACGCTGCTCTCGTTGGCAAAGGCGTCCGCCGGCAGGCTCTGCAGGTCGATCTCCTGCACATCATCCATGTTTTCCACCTGCAGCACGCCGTTCTGCCGCCAGACGAGGTCGCGCGCAGTCAGGCCGCAGCCGCGGCGCAGCTTCCACATGCGGCGCAGGGAAAGCGAATTATAATCGATGCGCTGATTGCGGCTGGTATTGAGCTCATCCTGCAGGCCGGCCAGGATCTCCGGCACGCCCATGCCGTAAAATTCACCTGGCAGCGGCACATAGCAGCATTTATCATATGGTTTCATGCCATGCCAGAAAGGGTTTTCCTCCTCGCAGATGCACTGGCAGCGGTCAAGAAAGACGAGATGCCGCGCATCCTCCCAGTAATGATGCACCAGATGCAGCTCCTTATCTTCTCCCGCGGCAAAACAATCCGCCTCTTCCTGCGTGCGGCCGCGCGTGGCAGCGCCTGCCGCCGGCGGCAGCTTTTCCCAATCAATGCTGTATTTGCCCTCTTCCGCCAGCGCCTGCAGCGCTTCGCGCGTCATCAGTTCGCAATGCCCGCAGAAGCGCGCGCCCTCGATATCCTCGGCCAGCGGATCGCAGAAAAAGTCGCTGAGCGCAATATCCGCCACCAGCGGGTCGTCATAAAGCGTGACCAGCCTTTCGATCACGCGCTGCCGCGGCAGTTCCAGCGCCTGGCCGTTTTCGTCCAGATATGGCCGGCCTGCGGCGTCAGCCAGCGGCTGGCTTTCGGCAACCGCCTGACGCATGCGCCGCCGTTTCACCTGCCAACCGGTATAGGTGATGCCCGTGCCGTAGATGACAAGATTGGCGATCACCCGTTCGCCGAGCAGGCGCGGCAGATCCATCCGCTCGTTCAGCTGCCAGTCGAGCAGGGTCTGCATCTTCTGCGCGCGCGCCGCATCATTGCTTTCCCGCGGCAGGGCGGCCAGATAAGGCCGCTGCGAAAACAGGCTTTCACAAAGCCGCGCCTTGATCACCTCGCATTGCATAAACGTATGCGGCACGAACAGATTGCTGCCTTCGCGCTGCCGCTTGGGCTGCGAACGGTAGCGGCGGTAACAATCCTGCCACAAGTCGGCATAACGGCTGTCCCGCCATTGTTCTGCTGCTGTGATGCGCGCCAGCACGCGCATGCTCTCCTTCTCTTCCATCGCTCCGATCCCCCTTCATCACTTGTCCG
>CALXRV010000045.1 GCA_944390945.1 uncultured Clostridia bacterium | reverse complement strand
GCATGGCAGCGCATCAGCGGCTGGCTGCTGAAATCGTCGACGAAATGGCGCAATAATGCAGCGCCAGTCGGCGTGCAGAGTTCTCCGCTCATCTCTCCGGCATAGCTGGGGATATTCTGCAGCAGTAATGCGGTGGCTGGCGCCGGCACTGGCAGAATGCCGTGTGCGCAATGAACATGGCCGTTGCCCACGGCAACTGGAGAGGCGAGAATGCGCTCTGGCGCGAGGATTGACAGCGCCAGACAAACACCGGTGATATCGGCAACCGCATCGAGCGCGCCAACTTCATGGAAATGGATCTGCTCGATTGAACAGGCATGCGCCTGCGATTCCGCAGCCGCGATCAGCTGGTAAACCGCTTCCGCGTCCTGCCGCACCTGCGGCGGCAGCGGCAACGAATCGAGCAGTGACTGGATATCCGCCATGCCGCGATGCACATGCGCGTGCATATGCTCATGCGCATGCATGTGGTCATGCTGATGCGCATGGTCATGATCATGGTTATGCGCATGTGCATGCGGAAGCGCCGGGCCGGATGCTGGTACAACATCTGCCGGTTGTTCTTCTTCCCCATGGATATGGACATGAATCCGCGTGCCATGGACGCCGCATTTTTCCGCCGGTTCTGCAGCGATGGAAACGCCGGGCAGACCAAGCTGATTCATTTGCGCTAAAAAAGCTGCTTTATCCGGCAGCAGCTCCAGCAGCGCGCCGAGCAGCATATCACCGGCAGCACCCATCGCACATTCCAGGTATAGAATTTTCATGGTATCCTCCTGCGGCGGCAATCGGTTGTTGCCGCCTGCTTTCCTATAATTAATTATAGGAAAGCACGGCTGCTTTGTCAAACAGCTGTCGGATTTCTCCCTTTACCATGGATGAGTACAGCTGGAGCGCAGTATCTTTTGCGGCTGGAATGCATGGCCGCGCGGCGGCAGAGAGGAAATAAAGCGACGGAAGATTGGACGTTTTGTACAAATTTATAGACATTCTGGACAATAAAATTTGTCAGCAAAGTGTTTAGTTTTTTGTACACAAAATACCATAAAATTTGACAGCGCAGGTTGATGGCGATTTGTAGAGCAGGCAGAAAAATAAGGGTTAGATGAGTTTTCCCAGCGGAAAGCTGGGGATTATTCACCTGACGTTTTGTTGTTGCGCCAGGTCTTATTGATATAATTGTATAAATAAACAGTTGTAGAAAAAGATTTCTTTTTTGACAATTTGAATTATTGATGGTAATATTATTATTGTAATTTTGATATTCTGTTTACTGGGATAGCAGCTGTGGACTGTACCTGCTCTGTTTTCACACTTTAGCTTTCCTTCTGCTGGGGGGAGGCAGGTTGGCAATAAATTTTCTTTATGGTGTAGCGAATAAAATTTGGATCAAGGAGGGTAATGATGAGCGAATACAAAGAAGAATGCCGCTGCTGTGAGCGCAGTAGCGAGGATCAGGCTAAATATGATCAGATCGCCCAGGTGATCGATACATATCGCGATAAGGAAGGCTGCCTGATCATGGTTTTGCATGCCGCACAGCAGATCTATGGCTATCTGCCGCTCGAGCTGCAGCGTTTTATTGCAGATCAACTGGGGCTGCCGCTGAGCGAAGTTTATGGTGTGGTCAGCTTTTACTCCTTTTTCTCCACGACAGAACGCGGCGCGCATACGTTGCGCGTTTGCCTTGGTACTGCCTGCTATGTGCGCGGCGGGAAAAAGCTGGTGGAAGCGCTGGAAGAAAAATTGCAGGTTAAGGTGGGTGGCACCACGGCAGATAAGCGCTTTACCTTTGAGATCGCCCGCTGCATCGGCGCCTGCGGCCTTGCACCGGCACTGATGATCGACGATGACGTGTTCAAACAGGTTTCTCCGGCGAAGCTGGACGGCCTGCTGGCACAGTATTAGGAGGTGAGGTTCTGTGGAACAGATCAAAATCAATTCCCGACAGGATCTGGATAAAATAAAGGCCGCCTATGATCAGGAGATGGCGAAATATCACCATCAGATCCTCGTCTGTGCCGGCGCCGGCTGCGTCAGCTCTAACTGCTTTGCGGTGCGCGATGCAGTTGTGGAGGAACTGGGACGGATCGGCCTGGCCGATGATGTCAAAGTATACGAGACCGGCTGCATGGGCACCTGCGCAGTTGGTCCTGTGATGTTGATTTTGCCGGAACGCGTATTTTATACGAATCTTAACCCGGACAATGTGCGCGAAGTGCTGCGTGCGCATCTGCTGGAAAACAGAGTGCTCGAAGAACATACTTTCTACGATACGGCGGAGGGCCGCCATATTGCTGTTATCGACGAGATCCCCTTCTTCAGCAAGCAGGTCCGCATCGCGCTGCGCAACTGCGGCGTGATCGAATACCACAGCATCGAAAGCTATATCGCCAACGGCGGTTATTATGCTGCGGAAAAGGCATTGACCGGCATGACCGATCTGCAGGTGGTGGAAGAGGTTAAGGCATCTGGCCTGCGTGGTCGTGGCGGCGGCGGTTTCCCGACCGGCGTCAAATGGGAAGCCGGTTACAAAGCCCCCGGCCCGGAAAAGTTTATCGTCTGCAATGCGGATGAAGGCGACCCGGGCGCGTTCATGGATCGTTCCGTAATCGAGGGCGACCCGCATAATCTGATCGAGGGGATGATGCTGGGCGGCTATGCGATTGGCGCGAACAAGGGTTATGTCTATATCCGTGCTGAGTACCCGATTGCCATCGACCGTCTTGGTGAGGCGATTGACCAGGCACGTAAATATGGCCTGCTCGGCTGCAAGCTATTCGGTACGGATTTTGAATTTGATCTCGAGATCCGCATCGGTGCCGGCGCTTTCGTTTGCGGCGAGGAAACTTCGCTGATGGCGTCGATCGAAGGCCAGCGTGGCGAACCGCGGCAGAAACCGCCGTTCCCCTTCCAGCGCGGTCTGTTTGGCAAACCAACGATCATCAACAACGTAGAAACTTTTGCCAATATCCCGGCGATTATCAAAGACGGCGCTGCGGAATTTGCCAAGGTTGGTTCGGCAAAAGCCAAGGGCACCAAGGTATTCGCTCTGGCTGGTGATATTGTCAATGCCGGCATCGTGGAAGTGCCGATCGGTACGCCGCTGGGTGAAATCATCTTCACCTTGGGTGGTGGCATGTCGGGCGGTAAAAAGTTCAAATCCGCCCAGGTTGGTGGTCCTTCCGGCGGTTGTATTACCGCAGATAACCTCAATGTGCCGATGGATTATGATGACCTGATCGCACTTGGCGCAATGATGGGTTCCGGCGGTCTGATCGCGATGAACGAGGATACCTGCATGGTCGATACCGCGCGTTTCTTCCTTGATTTTATTCAGGATGAATCCTGCGGTAAATGCACGGCCTGCCGTATCGGTACTAAACGGATGCTCGAGATCCTTGAACGCATCGTTGACGGCCGCGGCGAGGATGGGGATATCGAGACTCTGCAGGAGCTGGCTTCGGTGGTTAAGGATACCGCGATGTGCGGCCTGGGCCAGACGGCGCCCAACCCGGTGCTCTCGACTATCCATTATTTCCGGAATGAATATGAGGAGCATATCTATGACAAGAAGTGCCGCGCCGGCGTTTGCACGCATCTGTTCCGCAGCCCGTGCGAAAACACCTGCCCGGCTGGCATCAATATCCCTGCTTATATGAGCCATCTGGCGATGGGGCATCAGCTGGAAGCGTATCAGATCATGCTGCGTGACAATCCGTTCCCCGGCATCTGCGGCCGTATCTGCACGCATCCCTGCGAAAGCCGTTGCCGCCGCGGCACGGTGGACGAAGCGCTGTCTATTTGCGAGTTGAAGCGCTTTGCTTCTGATTATGTTTATAAGCTCAACTACCCGCAGCCGGCTGATCTGGCACCGATCGCGGATATCGATAAGAAGATTGCGGTGGTCGGCGCTGGCCCAAGCGGCCTGACCTGCGCCTATTATCTTGCTCGTCTCGGATATAAGGTAGATGTCTATGAGGCGGAGAAAGTGGCCGGCGGCGTGCTTTATTACGGTATTCCGGAATATCGCCTGCCGAAAGCTGCATTGGCGCATGAAATCGAGATTATTCAGCAGGCCGGCGTGAATATCCTGCTCAATACGCGCATTGGCGTAGATGTGCCGTTTGAGGTACTGACGAACGATTACGACGCCATCTATCTGGCTGCCGGTGCGCAGAAAGCTTCCCGCCTGAATATTGAGGGCGAGTCGCTGGAAGGCGTATATCATGGTCTGGACTTCCTGCGCCGCGTAGCGCTGGAAGGCGATATCGACCTCACCGGCAAGAAGGTCGCTGTGGTTGGCGGCGGGAATACCGCGATCGACTCCGCCCGTACGGCGCTGCGTCTGGGCGCTAAAGAAGTCAAGATCCTCTATCGCCGCGACCGCGGTGCGATGCCGGCGGCGGAAGAGGAAATCGTCGACGCGATCGCAGAAGGCGTGGTCATCGAGACGCTGGTCAACCCTGTTCGCTTCATCGGCGAGAACGGCGTGCTGAAACGGGTGGAGATTGCACGGCAGGCGTTGCATGAGTTCGACAGCTCCGGCCGCCGTAAGGCCCGTGCCATCGAAGGTTCCAATTATACAGAGGACTTCGATGTGGTGATCCCGGCTGTTTCTCAGGCACCGGATACAGCGTTTGTCGATAGCGTGGGCATTGAAAAGACGCGCTGGAACAGCATCGTGGCAGATGCGCATACGATGGAGACCTCGATCCCCGGTATCTTTGCTGGCGGCGATGTCCAGCGTGGACCGGAAGATGTGGTCCATGCCATCCATGATGCGAAACTGGCTGCGGCCAGCATCGATAAATTCCTCGGCGGCGAGGGCGTGCTTTACAAGGGGCCGGAGGTTGAGCCCACCGAGTATCACGAGGAAGGCGATATTGAGGAGCATCCGCGTTACCCGGTCACCCATGTACCAGCCGACAAACGCAAACAGAGCTTCTGCGAATGCAATCTTGGCCTGCATAAGCTGGACGCTCAGGCGGAAGCGATGCGCTGCCTGCGCTGCGATAGGAGGTAGATAAGATAATGGCAACCATTCAATTAACCATAAACGGCAAAGCCTGCGAGGCGCCAAAAGGCAGCACGATCCTGAAGGCTGCGCAGGCGAATGGCATCCGCATTCCGACGCTTTGCTATCTGGATAAGGTGCATCAGTTCGGCGCCTGCCGTATCTGTGTCGTCGAGGTGGAAGGCGCACGCAACCTGCAGGCATCCTGCATGGTGGAAGCGCAGGACGGCATGGTTATCCATACTAACAGCAAGCGCGTGCGTGATGCGCGTAAGGTGCTTTACCAACTGCTGCTCAGCGATCATAACCAGGACTGTCTGGCTTGCTCGCGCAACCAGGACTGTGAACTGCAGGCCCTTGGTCGTGAGCTTGGCGTGACGGAAAACCGTTTCGCGGGCGAGAAAAACGAAGTTGGGATCGATGCTTGCGTCAGCTTTACCCGTGATTTGTCGAAATGCATTCTTTGCCGCCGCTGCGTTTCCGTCTGCAATCGCATTCAGGAGACTGGCATCCTCAACGCGCAGAACCGCGGCTTTGCTACGGTTATTTCGCCAGCGGAGAATTTGCCGATCGGCACGGTGGCTTGCGCCATGTGCGGACAGTGCACCGTGGTCTGCCCGGTGGGTGCGCTGAAAGAGACCAGCCATCAGGAGCGTGTTTGGGATGCGCTGAACGACCCGAACAAACGCGTTATCGTCCAGCCTGCGCCGGCGGTTCGCGTTGGCATCGGCGAATGTTTTGGCCTGCCGGCTGGCACCAGCCAGACCGGTCGTCTGGCCGCAGCGCTGCGTCGTCTGGGCTTTGACGATGTATTTGATACCAACTGGGCTGCTGACCTGACGATCATGGAAGAAGGCACGGAGTTCCTCGGTCGCGTGAAATCTGCGCTGACCGGCGGCGATGCGGTGCTGCCCATGTTCACCAGCTGCTCTCCGGGCTGGATCAAGTTCTGCGAGCATCATTTCCCGACCGAGCTTGATCACCTTTCCAGCTGCAAATCGCCGCATATGATGTTTGGTGCGGTGTTGAAGAGCTATTATGCCAAGAAGCTGGGCAAAAAGCCGGAAGATATCTATGTGGTTTCGGTCATGCCCTGCACGGCAAAGAAGCTGGAGATCGCGCGTCCAGAGATGACCAATGACGGCGTGCCGAATGTTGACGCGGTGTTGACCGTGCGTGAGCTCGGCGATATGATCAAATCTGCAGGCATTGATTTCCTTAATCTGCCGGAAGAGCAGTTTGATGCACCGCTAGGCATGTCCACCGGCGCGGCGGATATCTTCGGCCTGACCGGCGGCGTGATGGAAGCCGCTTTGCGTACGGTTTATGAGATTATCACCGGTCGTGAATTGCCCTTCCCGGATCTGCATGTGACGCCGATTGTCGGCCTCAAGCAGGTGAAGGAAGCGACGATCAAGCTGGAAAACGTGCGGCCTGAATGGAGCATCCTCGAAGGCTTTGAAGTGCGCATCGCGGTTACCAGCGGTCTGGCTGGTGCACGTAAGTTGATGGAGCAGGTGGAAAAGGGCGAGAGCCCCTACCACTTCATCGAAGTGATGGGTTGCCCCGGCGGATGCATCACTGGCGGTGGTCAGCCGCGGACCGCGGATATCGAAGTTACGCGCCAGAAACGTATGGAAGCCCTCTACAAAGAGGACGAAGGGAAGAAGCTGCGTAAATCGCATGAGAACCCCGAGTTGCTCGCCTTCTACAAAGAATGGGGCGAACCATGCGGCCATGCCAGCCATGAATATCTGCATACGCATTATGTGCCGCGTGGCGTCTATAATGAGCTGACGGATGAAACCTTTGTGATCGAGGCCTGACCGGCAGCGGGTCGGCCATAGCACAGAAAAAGGTTAAAAGAAAAGGTTATGCGAAGAAAGCCCCCTGCTGGGGGCTTTCTTTTCTCATGCCTGCTTTCAGAATTGATATCTATGCTATGCGACGGCAACAAACTGCAAAAAGCGCAGCGAGACCATCTGGGCTGCTGCGCTTTCGTTATTTACGGAGAAGTCGTCTGCTTTCAGCCGAGTTCTGCCAGGATGCGGAGCCGGCTTTTTTCTGTTTCCGCGTAAATCTTTTCGATGTCCAGCAGTGGCCAGTCGCCATTTTCATAGCAGATGACGCCATCCACCATGGTCAGCATCACATCGCTGCCGGAGGCAGCATAAATGAGATTGCTGAGCAGATCATGCGCCGGGTGCATATGCGGCTGGCTGATATCAAGCATTACGAGATCGGCGCGGTTCCCTTGCCGGATCGATCCGCAATCCGCTCGCCGCTGGGCTTTGGCGCCGCAGCGAGTGGCTGCCGCCAGTGCCTGGGCGGTACTGATCTGGGTCGCATCGCCAGAGATCCCCTTTTGCAGCAGGGCAAAAATGCGCATTTCCTCAATAAAATCAAGATTGTTGTTGCTGGAAACGCTGTCTGTCCCCAATGCAACATTAACGCCGGCTGCGAGCAGTTTCTCTACCGGGCAAATGCCGCTGGCCAGCTTAAGATTGCTTTTCGGGCAGGTGGCAACATTGACATTCTTTTGCGCCAAAACAGCAAAATCCTCTTCTGCTAAGTGCACGCAATGTGCGGCAGTGACCGGTACGTCGAAGATACCGCAATCCGCCAGATATGCGACAGGCGTACGCCCATCATGCCGCTCCTGACAACCGGCCACTTCGGACGCTGTTTCGCTGACATGGACATGGATGCCGACGCCCAGTTCAGCAGCGGCTGTTGCAACATTGTATATTTTTTCTTCGCTGGAGGTGTATTCGGCATGCAGCATCAGCTCCAACTGTAACCTGCCATCGGCACAGCCGTGATAATGGGACAGCTGTTCGCGCAGCAGCGAATAATCTGCATGTTGATGATAATCCCCCTGGTCGAAGCAAGAAACACAAGCTGCAATATTCGCTTTGACGCCGCTTTTCAGAAAAGCCTCTGCTTCTGCTTCCGTATGCAGATACATATCGCTGGTAGAGACAATGCCATAACGCAACATCTCCGCACAGCCAAGCAGGGTTCCCCAGTAGATATCGTCCCGGTTTAAGTGCGCTTCAAAAGGGAAAATGCGCTTGGTCAGCCAGTCGTGTAGGGTTAAGTTTTCGCCATAGCCGCGCAGCAAAGTCATGGCTGTATGGCTGTGTAGGTTGAAAAACCCCGGGATGAGCAAGCGCTCCTTTCCGTCGATCACCCGCCCCCAGACGGCGGTATCTGCCGGCGGCGCTGTGCCGAGATAGGCGATGCGCCCATCTCTGACACCGACCGAAGCATGCGGGACAAGATGGTAATTTTCATCCAGATAGTGGATATCGGTGAACAGCATGGCTGGCCTCCATAATCGTTACTGTTTGCTGCATGTAAAAAAAGAACTTATTTTATCATTATAGCGAAAATCCTCTGCTTTTGCAACAGCAGCTGTTGCTGCATGCACAGGGCAACTGTAGGATTACAATACATCTTGGACAAGTGAAGAAAAAGGATGAAGGATACGGCCACATCGGTTATAGTTGAAGTTGCGGACAACAACTGTACGAGAGGAGGCCATATCCTTCATGAGCAAGAGTAT
>CALXRV010000044.1 GCA_944390945.1 uncultured Clostridia bacterium | reverse complement strand
CAGATCGTGATCGCCGCCGTCAGCGTCGTCTTGCCATGGTCTACGTGGCCGATCGTGCCCACGTTGACATGCGGTTTCGTTCTTTCGAATTTCTGCTTCGCCATTACTGCAACCTCCTAAAAAATTTGAAATACGAAAAGTGTTTACTCCCTGTATCTGCGCCGCATAACTCTCATTATTTTATAGCATAAAATTCCTGCTGTCAATATCTATTTCATTCCATGGCCGCGCCGCATCCTTTCGCTTGGCTGCGCTGTTTTATGCCGTTGCCGGAGGGCTGTCCTCTGCCGCCGCATAGCGCAGCGCCATGCCGATGCTGCAGTGCAGCAGCAGGTCTGCCCGGCTGTCGAAAGCGGTTTCGCCTTTGTTGATCAGGATCAGCCGGCGGCCGCGGAAATCGTGCAGCAGGCCGGCGGCCGGGTAGACGACGAGCGAGGTGCCGCCGACGATCAGCAGGTCGGCATTGGCGACCGCGCGCTGCGCCGCACGCAGCACCGCCGGGTCGAGCGCTTCTTCGTACAGCACAACATCAGGCCGCACGATGCCGCCGCAATCCAGACAATGCGGCACGCCGCCGCGATGTTCCAGCATAAAATCCAGGCCATAGCGCGCGCCGCAGTTCATGCAGTAATTGCGCAGCACGGAACCATGCAGTTCAAGCACATTTTTGCTGCCGGCCAGTTGATGCAGGCCGTCGATATTCTGCGTGATCACTGCGCGCAGACTGCCGCGCTGTTCCAGCGCTGCCAGAGCGCGGTGCGCATCGTTTGGCTGTGCTGCGGGATAGAGCAGCTCGTTGAGATAATAGGCGAAAAAATCGCCCGGCCGCTGCATAAAAAAACTGTGCGAGAGCATAACCTCCGGCGGGTAGCCGTAATGCTGCTGCGCGTGGTACAATCCCTGTTCGCTGCGAAAATCCGGAATATTGCTTTCCGTAGAAACGCCGGCGCCGCCGAAAAATACGATATTTTGCGAGCCGCGCACCAGGGAGCGCAGCTCATCCAAACCTTTTTGCAGAGAATCTTGCAAATCTGCCGCCTCCTTTTCTGCTGCCGGCTATTCCTCTGCTGCGCCGCATTCCGCCTCCGCACTGCCGTCGAGCCGGGCGCGGACATAGCTGGGCAGGGCGAATGCCGCCGCATGCAGCCGGCTGTTGTAATAACGCGTAGCAAGACCAAATGCTTCCCAGCGCGCCGCCTGCTGGTCGCGCAGCGGATGCAGCTGCTTGGAAGCAAAACCGAAATACCAGTAACCGCTGCTGTAGCAGGGAAGATTAAAACCGTAGACCTCGGCGATGGGGAAGACGGCGGCGATTTTTTCATGCGCGCGGCGCATCTCGCGCAGGTCGCCGGCATAAAAGGCGCTTTCGTGCTGATTGACGAGGATGCCTTTTTCCGTCAGCGCGCGGTAGCATTCGCCGTAGAATTCCCGTGTGAACAAGCCTTCGCCCGGGCCGACCGGATCGGTGCTGTCGACCAGGATCAGATCATAGCTGGCATCCGCGGCCGCGCGGACAAAGGCCAGGCCGTCGCCGATCGTCAGCCGCAGACGCGGGTCGTCGAGCGCAGCTGCGGTCTGCGGCAGATAGGTGCGGCAGAGCCGGGGTACCATTTCATCGATTTCCACCATATCGACAGTCTCCAGCTGCGGATAGCGCAGCGTTTCCCGCGCCGTGCCGCCATCGCCGCCGCCCACGATCAGCACGCGGCGGATATCCGGGTTCACGGCCAGCGCCGGATGGACGATCATATCGTGATAGATGAATTCATCGCGGCTGGTCAGCTGCAAAAAGCCGTCAAGTGTGAAAAAGACGCCGAAATCCGGGTTGTGCATCACAACCATACGCTGATACGGCGACTGCTCCACGGCCAGCACCTCCACGCGCCAACTCATCTTTACGCTGGCGGCATGGTATTCGCTGAACCAGATATTTTCTCCCGGCAGCGCGGCGAATGTTTTGCCCTTCCCCGATGCCATACGGAATGCCTCCTTTTTTTGCTGCAGTCAGATCTCCTGGATGTCCATATTCCTGCCATAGAAGATCTCATCGCGCTCTTTGTTCAGCTTGGCGGTGATCGCCGCGATCTCTCTGGCGCTGATATCGTCCTTGGTGAAATGGAAGAGGTATTCGTCCAGATCCGCTTCCTTCAGTTTGCACTTGGTATGAAAGATATGCTCCTGATAGACATTAACATCGATCATCTGGTATTTGCGGGCGATTTCCGGTTCGATATAATCCTGAATCGAGACAAGATCATGATCGATGAACAATTTTTTGCCGTAAATATCGCGCGTAAAGCCGCGCACGCGGTAATCCATGGTGATGATGTCCGCGTCGAATTTGTTGATCAGATAGTTGAGCGCGTTCAGCGGCGAGATCTCGCCACAGGTGGAAACGTCGATATCCGCACGGAAGGTACAGACGCCGCCATCCGGGTGATATTCCGGGTAGGTATGCACGGTGAGATGGCTTTTATCCAGATGTGCAAGCAGCACGCTATCCGCGCTGCAGCGGTCGGCGCGCGCAGATTCCAGCTCGCGGTTGATGCCTTCGTCGCTGATCAGGATCGTTACCGAGCTGCCCTGTGGCTCGTAATCCTGCACCGAAATATTGAGGATCTGCGCGCCGATAATATTTGCCACCTCGCGCAGGATGCCGGTAAGCCGTTCGGCATTGTACTGCTCGTCGATGTATTCGATATAGGCGATGCGGTCCTCCACCGTTTTGGTGTAGCAGATATCGTACATGTTGAAGCTCAGCGTTTTGGTCAGGTTGTTGAACCCGTAAAGCTTCATTTTTTCGCGCTGGCTGCCTACGTTCATGCTGTGCCCCCCTCTGTCTTTGCTGTCAGCGGGCCGCGCCGCTGATCGGACCGTCGCCGCCGAGCAGGCGGTCGAAATAGATCGCCGCTGCCGAGCGCACGGAAAGATGGTTGTAGCCTTCGCGGCCAAAGATCGGCTGCAGCCGGAAATCGGCTGCGCTGATGATCTCCCGGCTCAGGCCCCAGCCCGTGCCGAACAGAAGCAGATAGCTGCCGCCCTCGCGCTGCATTGTCCCGCGCAACGCGGCGCAGGTCGTGATCTTTTCGTCAATGCCGGCGCCGGTGGCGATCAGGCGTGGTGCGGCGCCGCTTTCCGCCGCAATCTCTGCCACGATATCCTCCAGCTGCGGCAGAATGCGCACCAGGGAGAGCGCTTGCGTGCGGTCCGGGTTGTAGGCTGCGCCAAAACCGCTCTGCCAGTGGTCGAGCAGCTCCTGCATCAGCTGGCGTTGGCTTTCGATCGGCTGCGCCAGATAATAGCCGCTCAGCGCATAGGTGGCGGCGGCACGCGCGATATCATGCAGATCGAGATTGGTCAGCGAGGTGTTGATGATGCGGTGTTTTTTATCATATACCGGCCAATGCAATAATGCGGCATAAAGGCGGAATGGCTTTTCTTCCGCCTGGCGCAGCTGGCCAAGCCAGGCGGCGTCCGCTGCGGAAAGCGGCGCTTTCTGCAGCAGGTCCGGCCGCAGATGGTAGGTGCGCGTCAGCGATTGCTGCCGCCGCCAGGCAGCGATCTTCGCATGGTCGCCCCCCTGCAGTACAGCCGGTACTTCCATACCGCGAAATACCGGCGGCCGCGTATATTGCGGGTATTCGAGCAGGTTTTCGGAAAAGCTTTCCTCTTCGGCCGCGCGTGCGTCGCCGAGCACGCCCGGCAGCAGGCGGCAGACGCTGTCGGCAATCGCCATCGCCGCGATCTCGCCACCGGTAAGCACAAAATCCCCCAGGCTGACCACGTCGGTGGCCAGGGCGTCGATCACCCGTTGGTCGATGCCTTCATAATGACCGCAGATCAGGATCAGCTGTTCTTCCTGCGCCAGCTCTTCTGCCAGCCGCTGATCATAAGGCCGCCCGCCCGGTGCGGTGACGACCACACGCGGCTGCCGGCCGGCGGCTGCGCTGCGCGCGGCATCTTCCACCGCGGCAAACAGCGGCTCCGGCTTCAGCACCATGCCGGCGCCGCCGCCATAGAGGCGGTCGTCTGTTGTCTGATGTTTGTCCGTCGTATAATCGCGGATGTTGGTGACGCGGATCTCCACTGCGCCGCTTTGGCGCGCGCGGCCGATCATGGATGCGTCAAGCGGTGCGAACATTTCCGGGAAAAGGGTAAGGATATCGATGCGCATCACAGGCCCTCCGGCAATTCCACATCCATCCGCTGCGCTGCCACATCTACCTGCCGCACCACGGCGCGCAGCGCCGGCACGAGCGTTTCGCCGCCGTCCGGGCGGCGAACCAGGTAGACATCGTTTGCTGTATAGGGCAGCACTGCGCTCAGCTCGCCGAGCAACTGGCCGCGGTCGTATACCTGCATGCCGAGCAGCTGGTAATGATAATAGCTGCCCTCGGCCAGCGGCGGCGGCGTATCAGGCGCATAAAGGCGCAGGCCGCGCAGGCGTTCCGCCGCATTGCGGTCTTCCACGCCGGCGAAGCTGAGCAAAAGCCTCCCTTTGTGGTGGGAGGCTGCGGTGATCGTCATGACCGTGCCGTCTTCCCGGCACAGCGTCGCACCCACGACAAAGCGGCGCGGATTGTCGGAGAGCTGCTCCGCGCTTACCGCGCCTCTTACGCCATGCGGTGCAAGGATGACCGCCACCAGAACCTTTTCTTCCCCGGCCGCGCTCATTCCTCGATTTCCAGGTTGACTTTTTTCCCTTCGCGGGCAGCGGCAGCCTTCAACACGACACGCATCGCCTTTGCGATGCGGCCTTGCTTGCCGATTACCTTGCCCATGTCCTCCGGTGCGACTTTGAGCAGCAGTTCGGTTTCGCCGTCCTCTGTCTCGCGCTCGCTGACCGTGGCCGCTTCGGGATGGTTGACCAAAGATTTGGCCATATGCTCCACGAGTTCTTTCATGCCAGACGCTCCTTACTTGATGTCTGTTGCCGCACCGGCTGTGCCGCCGGTGGCGGGCTTATTTCACGCCTGCTTTTTTCATCAGCGATTTGACTGTATCCGAGGGCGTGGCGCCGGAAGCGAGCCAGGTACGGATCTTTTCTTCGTCAATGCTGATCACTGCCGGGTTTTTGGTCGGGTCATAGTAGCCGATCTCCTCGATGAAGCGGCCATCACGCGGATAACGCGAATCCGCCACCACTACACGGTAAAACGGCGCTTTTTTGCCGCCCATCCTCTTCAGCCTGATCGTCGTTGCCATTTTGTTTTCCTCCGCTTTCTGCAAATGATTTTCTTGTTTGGATCTTGCTTTCTTTTATACCGAACATGCCTTGGCATGCTGACGGTCTGTTTGCCGGCTCAGAAGAAACCGCCGGGGAAGCCGGGCATGCCGCCCAGACCTCTGCGCCCCTTTTTGCCTTTCTTTTTTCCGCCCTGCAGCGCGTTCATCCGCTTCATCATCAGCTGCATCTGCTCAAATTGTTTGAGCAGGCGGTTGACATCCTGCACCTGACGGCCGCAGCCGCTGGCAATGCGCTTTTTGCGGCTGCTGTTGATGATCGCCGGGTTGCTGCGCTCCGCCGGCGTCATCGACTGGATGATCGATTCGGTGGCCACGAGCTGCTTTTCGTCGATATGCAGGTTTTTCACCTGCTTGCCCAAGCCGGGGATCATCGCCAGCATCTCGTTCATATCGCCCATCTTGCGCAGCTCCTGCATCTGGCCGAGAAAATCTTCCAGGTCAAAGCGGTTTTTGCGCAGCTTCTCCTCCATGGCGGCCGCTTTTTCCTGATCCAGGCTGCTTTCCGCCTTTTCGATCAGGCTGAGGATATCCCCCATGCCAAGGATGCGTCCGGCCATGCGGTCGGGATAAAAGGGTTCCAGCGCCCGGATATCCTCGCCGGTACCGGTGAATTTGATCGGCGCGCCGGTCACAGCGCGCACAGAAAGCGCGGCGCCGCCACGGCTGTCGCCATCCAGCTTGGTGAGCACGACGCCGGTGATGCCCAGCCGCTCGTGGAATGCCGCCGCCACGTTGACCGCATCCTGGCCCTGCATCGCGTCGATCACGAGCAGGATCTCGGTCGGCTGCACCGCGGCGCGAATGGCGGCGATCTCGTCCATCAGCACTTCGTCAAGATGCAGGCGGCCGGCGGTATCGACGATCAGAAAATCGTTGCCATGCTGTTTGGCATGCGCCAGCGCCTGCGTTGCGATTTCGACCGGGCTGACCTTGTCGCCGAGCGAAAATACGGGTACGCCGATCTTTTCGCCCAGCACCTGCAGTTGCTGGATGGCTGCCGGGCGGTAGACGTCGCCGGCGGCGAGCAGTGGGCGTTTGCCCTGGTTTTTCAGGTAGAGCGCGATTTTGCCGGCGGATGTCGTCTTGCCTGAACCCTGCAGGCCGGCCATCAGGATCACGGTCGGCGGTTTCGGGTTGACGGCAAGCTTGGTCTGGCCGCCGCCCATCAGGGCGGTCAGCTCTTCGTTGACGATCTTCACCACCTGCTGGCCGGGCGAAAGGCTTTTCAGCACTTCGCTGCCTACGGCGCGTTCCTTCACGCGGTTGCAGAAGTCCTTGGCGATCTTATAGTTGACATCCGCTTCCAGCAGCGCCATGCGCACCTCGCGCATCGCCGCGGTTACATCTGCCTCGCTCAGTGCGCCGCGGCCTTTCAGCCGGGCGAAAATATCCTGTAGTTTGTCGCTTAACGCAGACATGCTGTTCTCCTTTTCGCCATGCCGGCACGGATCGGTTCAGCAGCAGGCGGCCAGCTCTTGCAACAGCGCCTGCAGACGGCTGCGGTCGCCGGCAGAGAGCGCGGCCTCGGCCGCAAAGCTTTGCAGCGCAGCCAGCAAGGCGGCGCGGCGGCGGTTGTTTTCCGCCAGATGCAGGGCGGCTTCGTATTCGTGCAGCTGCGCTTCGCCGCGTTCGATCAGGTTATGCGCAGCCTGGCGGCTGCTCGCATGCAGGGCGGCGATCTCGCTTAGCGAGCAATCTTCTTCATAGCAGAGCGAAAGCGCCTGGCGCTGCTTTTCCGTCAGCAGCGCACCGTATGCGTCCAGCAGGAGCGGCAACTCCTGCAGTTTTTCCATCCGCTTTTCGCCGCGCGGCTCGTTCATGCCCGCACCTCTTTTGGCTGTCAAGATAAAAAAGTTTACGTGCAGGTTATTATAACTTGCATGCGGATTGTTGTCAAGTGTTTTTTCTTTACAGCCCAAACTTGCCGTTCGGCAGGCTGTTCCGGATTTACCGCCCGGCCGGGCTTTGGCTTACCTGCGGCCGATTTTTCCCGGCAAAACGCGGTTAAAGGTAAAAAAACAGTAATTTCGTGGAAATTTTTGTTGACTTGGCATTTGCCCCGTGTTATTATGATATGTGCTGTTACTGTGGGATAATGCCGTATTTTTCCTTTAATATATAGCCGGATGCCGTCCATAACCAGGCGCGATTTTCGGGCCTGGAGGTGGCCGCGCGGTCGGCTGCTTTGGGCAAATACGGTGTTTGCGGTAGTGTCGCGCAGCAGTGGCGGCTGGGTGATATTGATATATGGTTACAGAGCACTGCAGGGAGCTATTTTACAAGGAGTGATAGGTTGAATGAGATATCCTGCTAGTTCCGAGCTGCGGCAGCGCCGCTCTTATGCGCGTATTGCCGAGGTCTTGGAAATGCCGAACCTGATTGAGGTGCAACGGCAGTCTTACCAGCATTTTCTGGATGTCGGACTGAAGGAGATATTTCAGGACATTTCGCCGATCACCGATTTTACCGGTAATCTCGTACTGGAATTCGGGGGTTACAGCTTTGGCGAGCCGAAATATGATGTGCAGGAATGTCTGAATCATGATGCGAACTATGCCGCGCCCCTGCGCGTAAAGGTGCGTTTGATCAATAAAGAGAGCGGCGAGGTGAAAGAGCAGGAAGTTTTCATGGGCGACTTCCCGCTGATGACGGATAAGGGCACGTTTATCATCAACGGTGCAAAGCGTGTCATCGTCTCGCAGCTCGTGCGCTCCCCCGGCGTGTATTTTCATGTGACGACGGATACGGGCGGCGACAAGCTTTATGGCGCTACCGTCATCCCCAACCGCGGCGCCTGGCTGGAGCTGGAGACCGACGCCCAGGGCGCTGTTTATGCACGTGTCGACCGCATGCGCAAGATTCCGGCTACCGTGCTGATCCGCGCGCTGGGTTATCCGACTGACGCCGACCTGCTCGAGCTGTTCCATGACCATCAGGCGATCAAGCTGACCCTGGCTAAGGACAGCACGGCCAGCGTGGAGGAAGCGCTGGTGGAAATCTACAAGCGTTTGCGTCCGGGCGAGCCGCCGACAGTGGAATCGGCCCGTCTGCTGCTGCATGGCTTTTTCTTCGACCCCAAGCGTTATGACCTGGGCAATGTCGGCCGTTATAAAATGGAAAAGAAGCTGCGCCATGGCATTCTCAAGCGTATTGATGAAGAAGGCCGTGTCTGGAACGACGAGGCGCAGGATTATATTCGCCTGCCGGAGGACGAAGTTCCGTCCTATAACGATTATCTGCGTTATCTGACCAAGCCGGATATCATCGAGACTGTACGCATGTTCCTGCGTCTGGTGGATGGCGAGGTGGAGGCGGACGATATCGACCATCTCGGCAACCGCCGTCTGCGTTCTGTGGGCGAGCTGCTGCAAAACCAGTTCCGCATCGGCCTTTCGCGTATGGAGCGCGTGGTGCGCGAGCGGATGACCATTCAGGATGTGGAATCGATCACGCCCCAGGTGCTGGTCAATATCCGTCCGGTGGTGGCGGCGATCAAGGAGTTCTTCGGCAGTTCGCAGTTGTCGCAGTTCATGGATCAGACCAACCCGCTGGCAGAGCTGACGCATAAGCGCCGTCTTTCCGCTCTGGGGCCGGGCGGCCTTTCGCGCGAACGCGCCGGTTTCGAAGTGCGCGACGTGCACCACAGCCACTACGGCCGCATGTGCCCGATCGAGACGCCGGAAGGTCCGAATATTGGTTTGATCGGCTCACTTTCCACTTATGCGCGCATCAATGATTTCGGCTTCATCGAAACGCCGTACCGCCGCGTGGAAAACGGCAAGGTGCTTGATATCATCGACTATCTTTCGGCGGATGAAGAGGACAAATATGTGGTGGCGCAGGCCAATGAACCGCTGGATGAAAACAACTGCTTTGTCCATGAGCGCCTGAATATCCGCCATGGCGACCTGATCGCCGTGCGGCCGGCTTCGGCTGCGCAATATATGGACGTCAGCCCTAAACAGCTCGTTTCCGTGGCAACGGCGCTGATTCCCTTCCTGGAACACGACGATGCCAACCGCGCGCTGATGGGCGCCAACATGCAGCGCCAGGCTGTGCCGCTGTTGGTGACGGATGCGCCGTTTGTCGGCACGGGCATGGAGTATAAAACCGCGATCGACAGCTTTGTTGGCGAGATTGCGGAGCGCGACGGGGTGATCGAGCGCGTAACCGGCGACGAGATCCTGCTGCGCGGGGACGACGGCAAGCTGGAGAAGCATCGCCTGCTTAAGTTCCAGCGCTCCAACCAGGGCACCTGCATCAATCAGAAGCCGATCGTCTACAAGGGGCAGCGGGTGAAGAAGGGCGACCCGATTGCAGACGGGCCTTCTACGGATCTGGGCGAACTGGCGCTGGGCCGCAATGTGCTGATCGCCTTTATGACATGGGAAGGTTATAATTACGAAGACGCTATTCTGCTCAACGAGAAATTGGTCAAAGAGGATTATTTCACCTCTATTCATATTGAAGAATATGAATGCGATGCCCGCGATACCAAGCTGGGTCCGGAAGAGATCACGCGCGATATCCCCAATGTTGGCGAAGATATCCTGAAGGATCTGGATGAGGACGGCATCATCCGCATTGGCGCCGAGGTGCAGCCGGGCGATATCCTGGTCGGCAAAGTGACGCCCAAGGGCGAAACCGAGCTGACGGCGGAAGAGCGCCTGCTGCGCGCCATTTTCGGGGAAAAGGCGCGCGAGGTGCGCGATACTTCACTGCGTGTGCCGCATGGGGAAAACGGCCGCGTGGTGGATGTGAAGATTTTCTATCGTGATAACGGCGACGAACTTTCCCCCGGGGTGAACAAGCTGGTGCGCATTTATGTGGCGCAGAAACGCAAGATCTCGGTCGGCGATAAGATGGCCGGCCGCCACGGCAACAAGGGCGTGGTCTCGCGCATTCTGCCGCAGGAGGACATGCCCTTCCTGCCGGACGGCACGCCGATCGAGGTGGTGCTCAACCCGCTGGGCGTACCTTCGCGCATGAACATCGGCCAGGTGTTGGAATGCCATCTGGGCTGGGCTGCGCATGAGCTGGGTATCTATGTGGCGACGCCGGTATTCGACGGTGCGACGGAAGATGATATCATCAATACGCTGAAGGAGAGCGGCCTTTCCGCAGACGGCAAGACCGTGCTCTATGACGGCCGTTCCGGCGAACCGTTCGACAACCGCATCACCGCAGGCTATGTCTATATGCTGAAACTGCACCATCTGGTCGACGATAAGATCCATGCCCGCTCCACCGGCCCCTATTCGCTCGTTACGCAGCAGCCGCTGGGCGGCAAGGCGCAGTTCGGCGGCCAGCGTTTCGGCGAAATGGAGGTCTGGGCGCTGGAGGCCTATGGCGCAGCCTATACGCTGCAGGAGATTCTCACCGTCAAATCGGATGATATCTCTGGCCGCGTCAAAACCTATGAAGCGATCGTCAAGGGCGAAAATGTACCGGATGCCGGCGTGCCGGAATCGTTCAAGGTGTTGATCAAGGAATTGCAGAGCTTGTGCATCGATGTGGAGGTGCTCAACGACCGCAACGAGGTGATCGAGATCAAGGAAGACGATGACGACGACGACCTGATCGATGCCAGCAAGGAGCTGGGCCTGGATGTGGGCGACATCAAGCCGGTGATGCCGATGCCGGATAATGAATACGAGGATGACATGGGCCTGGGCGACGATGACCTGGATGCGGATGAAGATGATCTGGATCTGAATCTCGAACACCTGCAGATCACGGGGCTGGAACCGGTTGATGATCTGGGGCTGGACGACGAATTTGAATGATCCGCCTGCCGCGGCGGGCGGCATGACCGCCGGCCGCGCGGGAAGCTGCAATTTGGAGCAGGGGTTTTGATCATAAAAGGGAGTTGAGAGTATTGTTGGATGTCAGTAATTTCGACCGCATGCGTATCGGCCTTGCTTCGCCGGAGCAGATCGTGGCCTGGTCGCACGGCGAGGTGAAAAAGCCGGAGACCATCAATTACCGCACGCTGAAGCCGGAACGCGACGGCCTGTTCTGCGAACGCATCTTCGGCCCTACTCGCGACTGGGAATGCCACTGCGGCAAATACAAGCGCGTGCGTTATAAGGGCATCGTCTGCGACCGCTGCGGCGTGGAAGTGACGCGGGCCAAGGTGCGCCGCGAGCGTCTCGGCCATATTCAGCTGGCAACGCCGGTCTCCCATATCTGGTATTTCAAAGGCATCCCCAGCCGGATGGGACTGCTGCTCGACGTCAGCCCGCGCAATCTGGAAAAGGTGCTCTATTTCGTTTCCTATATCGTGCTCGACCCGGGCGATACGCCGCTCAACCGGCATCAGCTGCTGAGCGAGAGCGAATATCGCGAAGCCTGTGAAAAATATGGCGACGCCTTTTCCGCTGGCATGGGCGCGGAAGCGGTGAAGCGGATGCTGCAGGAGCTGAACCTGGAAGAGCTGGAAAAAGAGCTGCGCGGAGAGCTGCAGGATGCCAGCGGCCAGCGCAAAGTGCGCGCCATCCGCCGGCTGGAAGTGGTGGAGAGTTTCCTTTCTTCCGGCAACAAGCCGGAATGGATGATCCTGGACGTGGTACCGGTGATCCCACCGGAGCTGCGGCCGATGGTGCAGCTGGACGGCGGCCGCTTTGCCACCTCGGATCTGAACGACCTTTACCGCCGTGTGATCAACCGTAACAACCGGCTGAAACGCCTGCTGGATCTGGGGGCGCCGGATATCATCGTGCGCAATGAAAAGCGGATGCTGCAGGAGGCGGTGGATGCCCTGATCGACAACGGCCGCCGCGGCCGGCCGGTCACCGGACCAGGCAACCGCCCGCTGAAGTCGCTTTCCGATATGTTGAAGGGCAAGCAGGGCCGCTTCCGCCAGAACCTGCTCGGCAAGCGCGTCGACTATTCCGGACGCTCCGTGATCGTGGTCGGGCCGGAACTGAAGATGCACCAGTGCGGCCTGCCGAAAGAAATGGCGCTGGAACTGTTCAAGCCTTTTGTGATGAAGCGTCTGGTGCGCGAGGGCTATGCCCATAACATCAAAAATGCCAAGCGTATGGTGGAACGCGTGCGGCCGGAAGTCTGGGATGTGCTGGAGGACGTGATCAAGGAGCATCCCGTGCTGCTCAACCGCGCCCCTACGCTGCACCGACTCGGCATTCAGGCCTTTGAGCCGGTACTGGTCGAAGGTCGTGCGCTGAAGATCCATCCGCTGGTCTGCACCGCTTACAATGCGGACTTTGACGGCGACCAGATGGCCGTGCATGTGCCGCTTTCTGTGGAAGCGCAGGCTGAGGCGCGTGTGCTGATGCTCAGCTCGAACAATATCCTCAACCCGAAGGACGGCCGTCCGGTGGCCACGCCGACGCAGGATATGGTGCTCGGCTCCTATTACCTGACCATGCCTAAGCCGGGCGCCAAAGGCGAAGGCAAGGTGTTCGTCGATTATAACGAAGCGATGCGCGCCTATATCAACGGGGATATCGAGCTGCAGGCTGCGATTGAAGTGCGCAAAATGCCGGAATGGGATAAGCAGTGGATCAGCAAAAACGAAGAAGTGCCGTTTGAACAGGATGCGCACGGCAATTTCAAGCGTGTGCGCACGACGATCGGCCGTCTGATCTTCAACTATGAAATCCCAATGGACCGCGTGATGGGCTACTATAACTGCGGTGTGGATAAAAAGCTGCTTGGCGTGATCATCGACCGCTGCTACCGCCGTATGGGCATCTCGAATACGGCCACGCTGCTCGACGGCATCAAGGCGCTGGGTTATAAATATTCGACCAAGGCCGGAATCACGGTCGGCATCGAGGATATCCAGGTGCCGAAAGCGAAAAAGCAGATTATGGAAGATGCTGAAGCGCAGGTGTTGCGCATCGACAACTTCTACCAGCAGGGTCTGGTCAGTGAGAACCAGCGTTATGCCGAGACGATCAAGATCTGGCAGAAAGCGACCGATGATGTGACGCAGGAACTGATGCGCAGCCTGGATCCGTTTAATCCTATTTATATGATGGCCAATTCCGGTGCGCGTGGTAATATCCAGCAGATCCGTCAGCTGGCCGGTGCGCGCGGCCTGATGGCCGATCCTTCCGGCCGTATCATCGACTTGCCGATCAAAGCCAATTTCCGCGAGGGCTTGACCGTGCTCGAGTTCTTCATCTCTACGCATGGCGCGCGCAAAGGTCTGGCCGATACGGCATTGCGTACCGCGGACTCCGGTTATCTGACCCGCCGCCTGGTCGACGTGGCGCAGGAAGTGATCGTGCGTGAAGACGATTGCGGTGATACGCAGGGTGTCTGGGTGAGCGAGATCCCCAATATCGAACCGCTGAGCGAACGTATTGAAGGCCGTGTGCTGTGCAGCCCGGTGGTGGATGCGGAAAGCGGCGAGGTGCTGGGTGAGACTGGCGAATTCGTCACTGCGGATATGGCGCAGCGCATTGAAAACTATATGAAAACGCGGCCGGAGGAGGAACGCAAGGTCAATATTCGTTCGGTGTTGACCTGCCGCAGCCGTCACGGCATCTGCCGCAAGTGCTATGGCCGTAACCTTGCCACCGGCGATATGGTTGATATCGGCGAGGCGGTCGGTACGATTGCCGCGCAGTCGATCGGCGAACCGGGCACGCAATTAACGATGCGCACATTCCATACCGGCGGCGTGGCCGGCGACGACATCACCCAGGGTCTGCCGCGCGTGGAAGAGCTGTTTGAGGCGCGCAAGCCAAAAGGCCAGGGCATCATCGCCGAGTATGACGGCGTGATCCAGATCGGCGACAAGCAGGGCAAGCGCGAGATCCGCATCCTGGGTACCGGCGCGGAGGAAGGTCAGGTGCTGGCGGAATATCATTGCTCCTACGGTTCCACGCTGAAGGTCAGCGAAGGCCAGGTGGTGGAGGCGGGCGACGAGATCACGGAAGGTTCGGTCAACCCGCATGACCTGCTGGCGGTGAAAGGCATTCGCGGCGTGCAGATGTATCTGCTGCGTGAGGTGCAGCGCGTTTACCGTTTGCAGGGCGTGGATATCAATGACAAGCATATCGAGATTATGGTGCGCCAGATGCTGAAAAAGGTGCGCGTGGAGGACAGCGGCATGACTTCGCTGCTGCCCGGATCGATGGTGGATGGTCTGGAATTCGAGCGCGTCAATGACGAGGCGATCGCTGCCGGCCTGACGCCGGCCACGGCCAAGCCGATCCTGCTCGGTATCACAAAGGCGTCGCTCGTTACGGACAGCTTCCTTTCCGCTGCTTCCTTCCAGGAGACGACACGCGTGCTTACCGATGCGGCGATCAAGGGCAAGATGGATAATCTGCTCGGGCTGAAGGAAAACGTGATCATCGGCAAGCTGATTCCGGCCGGCACTGGTCTCAGCTGCTACCGCGGCCTTTCCGTGCATGGCGAGGACGAGGAAACGGCGGCCGACTCGGCTGCGGCAGAGACGGATGCGCAGGCGCAGGGACCGGCGGAGGCGGATTTCCCGCAGGAAGACGATTTTGACGAAAGCGTGTTCAGCGAAGTGCTCGATCTGGACCTCCCCGGCGACCAACAGCCGCCCGCGAACAGCTAAAGCGCAGAGAAAAGGCTTGACAGGCTGTCGTATCTTTGATAGAATACTAAGGCATGGTCTTTTGATACTGGCAAAATATGCATCTTGAGCAGGCGTTATACGGCAGGGCACAATATATGGTGCCCCTGCCGTGCCTGTACGGTATTTTCGTTGTTTTTCCTATTTCCCATTTCCATATATCCAGATTTCATAAGCAAGGAGGTGTAAGATTTGTCCACCATCAATCAGTTGGTACGGAATCAGCGCGAGGTCACGATTAAAAAATCGACCGCTCCGGCGCTCAAGGAATGCCCGCAGAAGCGCGGCGTCTGCACGAGAGTCTACACCACCACCCCGAAGAAGCCGAATTCGGCTTTGCGCAAGGTGGCGCGTGTTCGTCTGTCCCATGGTATCGAGGTGACGGCGTATATCCCCGGCATCGGCCATAACCTGCAGGAGCACTCCGTGACTTTGGTCCGTGGCGGCCGTGTGAAAGACCTGCCCGGCGTGCGTTATCATATCATCCGCGGCGCGCTGGATACGGCGGGCGTTGCCAACCGCAACCAGGCTCGCAGCAAGTACGGCGCGAAAAAACCGAAGACCAAAGCGAAGGCTTAAGTAAAAGAGGAGGAGAACTATGCCCAGGCGTGGCAATGTTGCCAAAATTGAAGTATTGCCGGATCCTGTTTACCATAGCGTGGTTCTGACCAAGTTCATCAATCAGATCATGCTTGATGGCAAAAAAGGTGTGGCGGAAAACATCGTTTACGGCGCTTTTGATATCATCAAGGAAAAGACCGGCGAAAACCCGATGGACGTCTTCAACAATGCGATGAAGAACGTGATGCCGGTGCTGGAAGTCAAGGCCCGTCGTGTCGGCGGCGCCAACTACCAGGTGCCGATCGAAGTGCGCGCTGACCGTAGGCAGGCGCTGGCCATTCGTTGGCTGGTGAGCTATGCGCGCAAGCGCGGTGGTCACAGCATGCAGGAAAAGCTGGCTGGTGAACTGATGGATGCGGCCAACAATACCGGCGCTGCTGTGAAAAAGAGAGAAGATACGCACAAGATGGCGGAGGCCAACCGTGCGTTTGCGCATTACCGCTGGTAAGATCGGGAGAAAAACATGCCCAGAGAATTTCCGCTGGAAAAAACAAGAAATATCGGCATCATGGCGCATATCGACGCCGGCAAGACCACGACGACGGAACGCATCCTGTACTATACGGGCAGGGTGCATAAGGTTGGCGAGGTGCATGAAGGCAATGCGACCATGGATTATATGGTGCAGGAGCAGGAACGTGGCATTACGATCACCTCTGCTGCCACCACCTGTTTCTGGCGCGATCACCGCATTAACATCATCGATACGCCCGGCCATGTTGACTTCACGATGGAGGTTGAACGTTCGCTGCGCGTGCTCGATGGCGCGGTGGCGGTGTTCTGCTCGGTAGGCGGCGTGGAGCCGCAGTCCGAGACGGTCTGGCGGCAGGCTGACCATTATGGCGTGCCCCGCATCGCCTATATCAACAAGATGGACCGTGTGGGTGCGGATTTTGCCCGCGGCCTGGCGATGATTCGCGAGCGGCTGGGCGCCAACCCGGTCGCCATCCAGATTCCGATCGGCAGCGAGGAGAATTTCTGCGGCGTGGTCGATCTGATTCGCATGCAGGCAAATATTTACCATGATGCGGACGGAAAGACTTTCGAGGTGACGGAGATCCCGGCTGAGCTGCGCGCACAGGCGGAAGAATACCGCGCCGCCATGCTGGATGCAGTGGCGGAGTATGACGACGATCTGATGGAAAAATACCTCTCTGACGAGCCCTTTACTCCGGAAGATGTGATCCGTGCGATACGCCGGGCCACGTTGTCAGTGAAGGTGAACCCGGTACTGTGCGGCAGTTCGTTTAAGAACAAGGGCGTGCAGCAGCTGATGGATGCGATCGTCGATTTTCTGCCCGCGCCGACCGATGTGCCGCCGATTCAGGGCACGGATAAAAAAGGGGAAACGGTGGAACGCCGCAGCAGTGACGACGAGCCGTTTGCTGCGCTGGCCTTTAAGATCAATACCGACCCCTATGTTGGCCGTCTGACCTTTTTCCGTGTTTATTCCGGCGTGTTGAAAAGCGGTTCCTATATCTACAACAGTTCGCGCGAAAAACGCGAACGCGTGGGCCGGCTGCTGCAGATGCATGCCAACCACCGCGAAGAGGTGCAGGAAGCGCGCGCCGGCGATATCCTGGCCATCGTCGGACTCAAGTATACGATGACCGGCGATACGCTCTGCGACGAGGCGCATCAGGTGATCCTGGAATCGATGGATTTCCCGGAACCGGTGATCGACGTCGCGATCGAGCCGAAAACGACGGCTGACCAGGAGAAAATGGTCCTTGCGCTGCAGAAACTGGCGGAGGAAGACCCCACTTTCCGCGTGCATACGAATAATGATACCGGCCAGATGCTGATCGCCGGCATGGGCGAACTGCATTTGGAGATCATCGTCGACCGTCTGCTGCGTGAATTCCGCGTGGATGCCAATGTGGGCAAGCCGCAGGTCTCCTACAAGGAAACGATCCGCAAGCCCTGCCGCGGCGAAGGCCGTTATGTGCGGCAGAGCGGCGGCCACGGCATGTACGGCCACTGCATCGTCGAGTTTGCGCCCCTTTCTGCTGGCGAAGGTTTTCTCTTTGAAGATAAAACGGTCGGCGGCGTGATCCCGAAGGAGTATATGCGGGCGATCGAAGCGGGCATCCGCGAGGCGATGGAATCCGGCATCATCGCCGGCTTCCATGCCGTGGATATCCGGGCGACGGTGGTTGACGGCAGCTATCATGAGGTGGACAGCTCCGAGATGGCGTTCAAGGTGGCCGGCTCGATGGCTTTCCGCGACGGCTGCGCCAAGGGCGACCCGGCGATTATGGAGCCTGTGTTCCGGATCGAGGTGCTGACGCCGGAGGACTATCTCGGCGATGTGATCGGCGATCTCAATGCGCGGCGCGGCTATATCGAAGGCGTGGAGGCGCGCGGCGGCCTGCAGGCGGTGCGCGGTTTCGTTCCCCTGAAGCAGATGTTCGGCTATGCGACTGATCTGCGCAGTAAAACGCAGGGGCGCGGCACCTATACGATGCAGTTTGACCATTACGAAGAGCTCCCCGCCAACCTGGCGAAAGAGCTGATGAAGGGGCGCGGCTATGCCGGCTGATCTGCCGGAACAAATAAAAGCTGGATGAAAAATTCACCATTATAAATTTTTTAGGAGGTTGCAGTAATGGCGAAGCAGAAATTCGAAAGAACGAAACCGCATGTCAACGTGGGCACGATCGGCCACGTAGACCATGGCAAGACGACGCTGACGGCGGCGATCACGATCTG
>CALXRV010000043.1 GCA_944390945.1 uncultured Clostridia bacterium | reverse complement strand
GAATCCGCCATCGCCGCCACAGCGCGTTCAAAATTATCCAATACCGGCAGCAGACTTTCCGTCAATCCGGCTGCTGCCCGCTTGGTCTGCTCTTCGCTTTCCTGCCGCTGACGACGGCGATAATTATCAAAATCTGCCTGCATGCGCAGCAGCTTCGCCTCGGCATCATCGCTCGCCTGCTTGGCAGCTGCCAATGCTTGTTCCAATGCTTTATACTGCTCCAGATAGTCTGCGATATCGAACTCGCCTTCTGCTGCGTCTTCTTCCGCTGCAGATGTTTCCGTTTTTGTTTCCGCAGAAGCGCTGGCAGCCTGGGCGCTCTCTTTTTCCTTTTCCTGCTCCGCTGCGTTTTTCACCTGCTTTTCTTCCTTCGCCTTTTGTCCTGCCTGATCAACTTTGTCGCGCATAGCTCCACCCCATCCGTTCATTTCGTTCTATCATTTTCCACCTGCAGCCTTCTGCCGCACTCACTTCTCTTTTCCAGACATCGTGCGGCTCAGCTCAGCGGCGATCTGCTCCATCAGGGAGACCGTGCGGCCATAACTCATCCGCGTTGGTCCCAACACCCCGATACTGCCTGCCCGTTCGCCATCCACAAAATAATTGGCCACAACCAGTGAACAATCCTGAACACCCTCCACCGGGATCTCCCCGCCAATGGTTACCGTCAGCACGCTGTCTTCCGGGCTTGCCTTGGCCAGCAGCTCCTTAACGCGCCCATCTTCATCAAGAAGGGAAAACAGCCCTTTCAGCTTATCGATATCGCGGAACTCCGGCTGGGAAAGCATATTCATCACCCCGCCGGTGAATACCCGGCGGCTTTCTTCTGGCGCCAGCGTCTGTTCCAGCAGGCCGATCACCTGCTCCTGCATCCGTTCGCGCAACTGCAGCTCTTGAATCAGCTCATGCAGCCGTTCCGTGCTGACGGCGGAAAGTTCGCTGCCGACCAGCGCCTGCTGCAATCTCTGCTCCAGAAGCGGCAGCTCGCGGCTCTCTGCCAGTGAAGGCAGATCCAACAGCTTGTAGCGTACCAGACCGCTCGATGTAAGCAGAATGGTCAACACCTGACGCTCGTTTACCGGTAACAGCTGTAGGTTGACAATACGTCCGCTGCTGCGTTCCGGAATGGCGGCAATTGCCGTATAATTGGTCATGCGGGAGATCATATTACAGCAGGCACGCATAAAATGATCCATCTCGCTCAAGCCGCTGGCCATGAACTCACGTATCTGTCGTAGCTGCGCGGCGCTCAAACGTTCACGGCGCATCAGATGATCGACATAGTAGCGGTAGCCTTTTGCCGAAGGGATGCGCCCGGCCGAGGTATGCGGTTGCTCAATATACCCCTCATCCTCCAAATCGCTCATCTCATTACGGATGGTCGCCGGCGAAACGCCAAGATCATATTTTTTGGTAATCGTCCGCGAGCCGACCGGCTCCGCATTGGCAATATAATCATTGATGATCGCGCTCAGTACGCGCTTCTTACGCTCATCCATACCAAACGCCTCCGATTGGCTGACTCCTTCCTTTCCCTTGATCTTATCGTCTTCTGCGTGTTAGCACTCTCTTTCCCTGAGTGCTAACAATAGCGTACATCCGATTCCTGAATTTGTCAAGGGAAAATTTGACCTTTCCACAAAAAATTTGACCTTTATTCACAGAACCATCACATCTGCCCTGCCTGCAGCAAAAGCGCAACAAAAAACGCCGCCTGCCAGGCGGCGTTTGCAAATTTTTCTTGTCTTATCTATATCTGGCGATTACGGTTTTTGCCCAACAGGCAACTTTACGGCTTGCATATCAGGCAGCGGATGACAGCCGCGCAGCTGCGCTATCTGCCGCCCTTCCAGCTTTCCATCACCACCAGCTTGCCTTTCTTGCGCAAATTCTCGGCGATCAGATCGATCACCGTATGGCGCGGCCTTACGCCAACCTGCTTAAACATCATATTGGTATGCGCGTCGTTCACTGCATCGCCAATAACAAAAGTGATCACGTCCGCTTCATGGATATACAGGCATAACCGTTCAACCGGCGTTTTTTCCACGAAATTGCGTGGATCTTCATCCAGCAGGTTCAGCAGCTGGTTCAGCACCATCGCGCCTTCGGTGACCATGGTCGCGCCTTCCATCTTATATTCCGGCGGCGAACCATAGGAAAGATCCATATTGACCATTTTAATCTCCCGCTTCAGCTCGCGCGAGATCACGTCCGCTGTTGTCGAGCCGCAAATAATGCAGCGGCCAGGCTCTGTACGGAAGCGGCGGGCAAACTCCGCGTCGCGCTTGCGGTCTGCCGGTGGGCCGGAAAAGATGGTCAGCTCATTCGCCTCGCGGCACTGCAGCATGGCGATCGTCGTATCGTCCTCATATACGCCGCCGGAGATGCTGCGTGTCATTTCGATCACCGTATGACAAAAGCGGGTCAGGTTCTGACCGCGCATCAGTTTACGATTGATAAAATTAACCAAACCTTCTGTGCCAATGCCAAATCCATAGCCATGGCCCAAACCAGCTTGCGTCACGCCGTCTGAGCAGAGCACCAAACTGTCTCCCATCTGCAGCGTACCAACGGTCTCGGCCACGGTTTCATAATAGCTGGTATAAAAACGCTGCTGCAAAGGCTGCGCCCTGCCATCAAGCACAGCGATCGGCTGCGGCGCCTCATAGCTATAGACGGTAAACTGGCCATCCGGCAGGATCTTGGCCATGGAAAAGGCGACAAAAGGCATATCTTCCTGCCGGGCACGATGCATGGATTCCGCCACCAGCTCGGCTGCCTCGCGCTGCGAGACGCCGGAACGGTACAGTTCCACCAGGCGGTTGGCGCAGAAGATAGCAGAAATATTCGCATACACGCCAGAACCTACGCCATCCGCCAGAACATAGATCGTATCTGCCGTCGTGCGGTCGCAAATGCAGTAGTCGCCACAGACCGGATGATTGCGCTTATTGACCTGCGCCATATTATCTTCGAAAAATTTCATTTTCTCACCCGACGCTTTCCGGCTCGCGCCCTGCTACTGGTTTTCCCCGCTCTGGTAGAGGTCTACCATGCGTTTGACCAGTTCCTCGCTCTTGGCAGTATTGCGGCCCAGGAAATGCGCCATCTCCTGCGAGAAGCGGATCTGATGATCCAACAGCTCCTGCGCCTGGCTCAGCGTCTGGCTCTTCAGCAGGTCCACCTGGCTTTCGTCAAAAGTGACCTTGGAAATATCGGTGAACATGCCAACATACTGCTTTTCATCCCGCAATGCATACAGCTGTTCATGATATTTCATCCCGTATTTGATCTTGATCTCCTCATGTTCGTCTTCAATTCCGGCTGCCAGCTTTTCAAAGCCGTCAGCATCCATGAAATAGGAGATGCGTTTGCCAATAATATCGCCGCCGCACAGGAACATTTTCTGGAAGGCGGGATTCGTCTTGATGATATGCAGTTCTTCGTCGAGCATAACCACCCCGTTTGGGCTGGTCTCAATAATCTTATCCGTCCGCTGCTGCGCCAGCCGCCGCATATATGGCATGCACATCTCCGGCTCCGCCATACCGCGGATGACAGCAATGGCATTTTCGCGGCAGGTCTTATAACCGCAGGCGCCGCAGTTCATCTGCTGTGCCGGATCGCTTTTACCAGTGGACGCCAACACCTGCTGGATCTTGTTCTCGTCGATTTCTTCCTCCTGCTGATAAATCGGTGTCTCATGGAAGGAAGTATCGCAATTCACCTCGCCATCCAGCGGGCGGAATCCGGGGAAGGAATGGGCGGCATAATCCAATACGTTCTTCTTCTTTTCGTAAACATTGACGCTCAGCATTTCATGCGGCATGCCGGGGCCATTGATGCAACCGCCCGCGCAAAACAGGCATTCCGCCGTATCAAACGGCCAATCGCGCGGCGAAAGATCGAAAAGATTGATCACCTCTTCCGGACCGGAAAGCTGGATCACCTCTTCCCCCACCGCATCACAGGCGATTGCGCCGGTTTTCAGCATACCGCCCGGCAGCGGAAACAAACGCGCCGTCTTTAATTCTCCAAAGCTTTCAAAGCTGCTTTCCGGGCAGACCGCCAGATCAATTCCCTCTTCTGCCAGCCATTGTTCCAGTTCGTCAAAGGTCAACACCGCATCGATGGCGCCGGCGTTTTCCGGCCGCTGCGCCTCCAGTTTTTTGGCAGCGCATGGCCCGATAAAGACGACCGGCGTTTCCTGGCCAAGCCGCTTCTTCAGCATCCGGCCATGCGCTACCATCGGCGAAACAATCGAGATCAGCTGATCCACATATTCCGGCCGATATTTCTCAATATAATTGACCACGGCAGGGCAGGCAGTACAAATGCTGCCCTGCTCATGATCCTCAAAGGAGCGCTGCGTAACCAGGGCTGCACCTTCGGCAGTCTCGGATACATAAGTGAACCCGAGCTGCCGCAGTGCAGAGGGCAGGCGCGTAGTCCGCCAACCGCTGAACACGGCGGCAAATGAGGGCGCCACACTAACCGCAATTTCCTCATGCGAGGCAAGCAACGCGCGCACCTCGTCCAGGCTGGAACGGATCGTTTTTGCGTGCTGCGGACATTCCCGCACGCAAGTACCGCATTTTATGCACAGCTCATCAATGATGCTGGCCTGCCCGTCACGCACACTGATCGCCTTGACCGGGCATACGCGTACACAACGATAACAATCCAGGCAGTTGGCAGCTACCGTATACACCGTATTCAGATTCTGCCCGTTTCCCCTCTGCATGCAGCCATCTCCTTTCAATATTTACTGACAACTCGCTAGTCCATACGCTTCCCTGTATCTTTACGCCAGAGCAGCCTTAATCTCCTCTTTTGCACGATCAAAAGTGCACTGCTCAATCACCTTGCCATTGACCGTCAGCACCGGGCCCTTCTTGCAGTGCTCTGTGCAGAAGCTTGCGGTAAAGCGGGTGATGTCCTCAATACCCTGCTCACGCACATAATCCATCAGCTGCGTATAAAGCTGCTGACTGCCGCGCAGGAAGCAGCTGGTACCAAAGCAAATCGTCAGATTCAGCTTCTTCTCTTCCGCCGCTTCTTCCGCAGTGGCAGCGTTCAGCACGATATTTTCGCCGCTGATACGTTTGCGGTTACGATAGGTGGTATGCAGCAGATGATGCGCTTTTTCCGGGGTGAGATCTTCATCATAGATCTGACGCAGGTACGGATTTTCGATCGAATTATGGAACTGCAGCATCTTGTCATTGTCATACAGGCCCTTCGCGCGCCGCTTCACCGTATCCGGCTCATCGGCTACCGGCTGGCCGCCGCCGTTGACGCAGCCGCCGCAGCAAGCCATCACTTCAACGAGATCGAAATATTCTTCGCCGCTGCGGATCTTATCCATCAGCTTACGGGCATTGCCCAGTCCGCTGACCACAGCCAGACGCAGTTTGATATCGTTGACTTCCACCTCAACCACATTGATCCCTTCGCCATAGCGCAGCTGACGGAATTCATTGTTCATGCCGCGGCCAATCGTATCCGCCGCATAACGCAGCACGGCTTCGCTCACGCCGCCGGTGGTACCAAAGATTACGCCGGCGCCGGTCTTGAAGCCCAGCGGCATATCAAAGGAGCCCGGATCCAGATGGTTGAAATCAATACCGCGTTCACGGATCATCAGCGCCAGTTCCTGCGTGGTGAGGACATAGTCGACATCCGGATTGCCATCCACCTGGAATTCTTCGCGCTTGGCTTCAAATTTCTTCGCCGTGCAGGGCATGATCGAGACGAGCACGATATCCTCGCGCTTGAGCCCAAGCTCACGGGTGAGTTTATCCTTAGCCAGCGAGCCGAACATCTGCTGCGGCGAGCGGCAGGAAGAAAGGTTGCTCAGCATATCCGGATAGTACTGTTCCGCGAATTTGATCCAGGCCGGGCAGCAGGAAGTGAACTGCGGCAGGTTCTGCTTTTTCGTATAGCGGTCGAGGAACTCGTTCCCCTCTTCGATCACCGTCAGGTCCGCAGAGAAGGAAGAATCATAGACTTTATCCACGCCCATCATGCGCAGAGCGGTGACCACCTGGCCGATGGTGACACTGCCAGGGCCATAGCCAAAGTATTCGCCGATCGCCACGCGCACGGCCGGCGCAATCTGCACCACAACCAGCTTGCTTTCGTCATGAATCGCATTCCATACATCATCGATCTGGTATTTCGGCATCAGGGCGCCCACCGGGCAGATTTTTACGCACTGGCCGCAGTTGACGCATTCCACCTCACCCATCCCTTTGTTGAAGCAGGGCGTAACCTTCGCCGCAGCGCCACGGTTGGCAAAGTCAAGCACGCCGACGCTCTGGATCTCATTGCAGACGCGGACGCAGTCGCCGCAGAGCACGCACTTGTTCGGATCGCGGATAATCGCTTCCGAGCTGAAGTCCTTGGCAACCGGCTTGTTGACCTGCTTAAAGCGAACCTTCTCCACGCCGAGCTGTTTGGCAATCTTCTGCAGGCGGCAATCCACACTCTTCGGGCAGGTCAGGCAGTTTTGATCATGTGAAGCGAGCATCAGCTCAACGATCATCTTGCGCATGTTGCGGATCTTCTTCGTTTCGGTCTTCACCACCATACCGTCAGCCGGCGGGGTGGAGCAGGCCGGAACCGTACCCATGCCTTCCACCTCAACCATGCACATACGGCAGGCGCCATAAACGCTGATCTCGGAATGGTAGCAGAAGGTCGGCAACTCGATATGCGCCTTGCGGATAACTTCCAGCAGATTGCGTTCGCCCTCTACCGGCACATCAATATTATCTACTTTCACAATCGGGGTTTTCACCATTTTTCTTTATCCTCCTATTCTACCACGATGGCGCCGAACTTGCAGTCGGACAAGCAGGTGCTGCACTTCACGCACAGGCTCTGGTCGATGACGAACGGCTGGCCCTTCTTGCCGCTGATCGCGTTGACCGGGCAGACACGAGAGCAGATGCTGCAGCCCACGCACTTCGTCGGGTCGATGGAGTAACGGCGCAACGACGGGCAGTTGCCGGTGGGGCAGCGTTTCTCAAATACGTGTGCATTATATTCATCGCGGAAATACTTCAGCGTGGAAAGCACCGGGTTCGGCGCGGTCTTGCCCAGGCCGCAAAGCGAACCTGCGCTGACGGTATGCGCCAGCTCTTCCAACAGCGGCAGCGTGGTCTCATCCGCACGGCCTTCGATGATATCATCAAGCAGAGCCAGCATCTGACGGGTACCTTCACGGCAGACAACGCATTTGCCGCAGGATTCGTTCTGGGTGAATTGCATGAAGAAACGGGCGATCTGCACCATGCAGGTCTGCTGGTTCATCACGACCAGACCGCCGGAACCGACCATCGCGCCAACGCTCTTCAGATTTTCATAGTCAAGCGGCATATCGAGCATATCCGGCGTCAGGCAGCCACCGGAAGGTCCGCCGATCTGAACAGCTTTGAAATCCACACCAACGTTTTCGCCTTCATCTGTGGTCACACCGCCGCCGATATCCTGGATGATCTGGCGCAGCGTGGTGCCGAAGGGAACTTCGATCAGACCGGTATGGGCCACATGGCCGGTGAGGGAGAAGGTCTTTGTCCCCTTGGAGCCTTCCGTACCAACAGAAGCATATTCCTCCGCGCCCAGGCGCAGGATAAGCGGTACTGTGGCCAGCGTTTCCACGTTATTGATGACCGTGGGCTTGCCAAAAAGGCCGCTCTGCGCCGGATACGGCGGCTTGGGCATCGGCATACCGCGCTTGCCTTCTACAGAATGGATCAACGCAGTTTCTTCGCCGCAGACGAATGCACCGGCGCCTTCCATGATCTCCAAATCGAAATCATATCCGGAATCAAAGATGTTCTTGCCAAGGATACCGGCTTCACGCGCAGCTTCAATCGCCTTGCCCAGACGAGCGACAGCCAGCGGGTATTCAGTACGGACATAGATATACCCGTAGGAAGCGCCGATGGCACGGCCGGCAATCATCATGCCTTCCAGCACGCTATGCGGTGTACCTTCCATCACGCAGCTGTCCATGAACGCGCCCGGGTCGCCTTCGTCGCCGTTGCAGATGACATACTTGATATCGCTCTGCTGCACCGCAGCCAAACGCCATTTACGACCGGTGGGGAAGCCGCCGCCACCACGACCACGCAGGCCGGATTTTTCGATAATCTGGCAAACTTCGTCAGCGGTCAGCTCGCAGAAAGCGCGGCGCGCCTGCGCATAACCGCCGTTGGCAATGTACTCATCCAGATCGAGCGGGTCGATCCGACCGCAGAGATCGAGCGAACGGCGATGCTGATGAATGTAGTAAGGAATCTCTTCCGCGCTATGTGCCGGGCCATCTGGATTATGATAGAGCAAACGCTCGACAACTTCGCCATGCCTCAGCGTGCGCTCCACGATTTCATGCACATCTTCAGGCTTCACCTTGATGTAGAGCAGATGCTGCGGCTCAATGGTGACAAGCGGACTCATCTGACAAAATCCCTGGCAACCGCTGCTGGAAAGCAGATGCTCGCCCTTTTCTTCCTCCTTCATGGTAACGGAGAAGGAAAGCCCCAGTTCCTGCATCACTTCATAAAATTTATGATAAATATCGTTCGCACCGTTGGCAACGCAGCCCGTGCCTTTGCAGATGATGACACGGTCGTTGAACATCCCCAGATCCTTTTCAAATTGTGCTTTGCGTTCCTCCAGGGTAAGATTAAGCATCCTGAGCCGCCTCCTTCTCTTTTACTTGATCAATGATGGCCAGCACGGCCTTGGGCGTCATGTTGCCGTTCACCTTACCATCGACAACAACAGCCGGCGCCAGGGAGCAGGCGCCCAGGCAGGCGACGGTCTCCAGCGTAAACATCCTGTCTTCCGTGGTACGGTGTTCTGCATCCAGGTTCAGGTGCTTGCGGATTGCCAGAATGATGTCTTCAGAGCGCTTGACATGGCAGGCGGTGCCATCGCAGACCTTGATGATATGCTTTCCCTTCGGTTCCAGCGTGAAATGCGAGAAGAAGGTGGCTACGCCAAATACGGATGCCGGCGAAACGCCGATTGCCGTAGAGACGAAAGTCATCAATTCCTCCGGCAAATAGCCATACTCGTCCTGGATCTCACGCAAGATGGAGATCAGCTTTGTGGGCGAACGATGGTATTTGTCCAAAATCGCGCAAACAGAATCAAATTTGCTGTTTTCCATTACCATGTTTCTCCTTTGCTTAGATATTCGCTACACCAGTTCCCTACATTACCTCTTCATCTATTCAAAACTGCAAGTTTCAACCAAAGTGATTACCAGCCCATGCGCTGTCCCAGATGCTTTGCCAGCACCACCAGCGAAAGCACAAAATTCTCATTACCACGGATATCCTCATGCTCCCCAAAAGTCTCGCTTTGCACCAAAACGCCCTGCGGAGCAGTAACACGTTGGCCGGATACATTCCAGATGCCATGAATGCCCGCCGCAGCCATTTGTTCACAAACCTGCTGCGCCATATCCTTACCCGTGGCCAAAATGCCCAGATGCGTATGCCGGCGCGCTACCGCTTCTTCCAGCTGGGAAAGCGGCAATACGCGAATGCCTTCCACTTCACGCGGCTGCCGGGCGGTTTCGTCAAACAATGGCCCCAAGTAAAGGTCGCGCTTGGCAAAGCCGGCGTTTTTCATCAGGCCCAGCCCAACACGACCAGCGCCGACCACGATGACATCGCTCAAATTATGGAAACCCAGCAAGCGCTCGATCTCCGCGATCAGATCAGCAACATCATAAGTACTGCGCAACTCGCCGCTGCCGGTCAAGGAGGCCAGCTCGCGACGAATCTGCCGCTGTTCAAAACGGAACTCCTGTGCCAGCGCAGCTATCGTAATCTGTTCCGTCCCCGTCTCCTGCAGGCTGTGGAAATAAGGCAGATAAGCTTCAAAATGACGTAAAATCTCCTCCGGGAAATTTTCGCATTTGCTTGTCATGACAAAACCCCTTTCCCCTTCATAGGCGCGAACATACGGGGTACGACAAAATATGCATACCCTCTACTATTATCACAGAAGAGAAAATGCAAAGGAAATATAAAAAGGATATATAAACATATGTTTATCGATATACCCTTATCGATATCAGGTTATCTGCATGAAAATGCAACTTGCTGTGAATTTTCAGGCAACATTTGGCAAAAGAAGAAACGCGGCATTTTGCCGCGCAGACTTCAGCGGCGCCGCTGCGAGGCCAGCTCACGGCGGATCTGCGTCAGTTCAGTTAAAAACATGCGGTCCAGCGGACCTGGTTCATATTCGCTGCCATAGATCATCATATCTACACAGCGCAACGGGTTATCCCGACAGGGGCGTTGCACCAATCCATTTTCTTTCAACAACGCTTCCGGCAGAGGTGAAGTCCACATATAAGTACCCTCCATCCGCTGCAGAAAATGCATCTGGCTGTGGCGGTCATAGATCTTCATCGCCAGTTTCTGGTCATGTTCCGTCAGCGCTTCCATGCCGGGAATTGCCGACTCCCGCAGCAGATCGCGGTTGCGTATCTGCAGGTACGGGATAAGATCCGCCACCGTCAACTCCTGTTTTCCTGCCAAAGGATGATGTTCCGAAAACAACAGCAGCGGCGAAAATTCCCAGATATTGTCACAACGCAAGCTCTTCTCTTCCAACATGCGTTCCGCATAATGCCAGTCTTCCACCCGCGTACGGATGATACCGCTATTCGAGCTGCCGTGTTCCACCGCGCTCAGCACATCGGCAGAAGTAGCCTCGCGAAAATCAATATCCAGAGATTCATGCACATCCAGCCGGTCCAGAAAACGCGTAAACCCATAGACAATATAACTGGCAGGCAGCACCGATGTTTTAAAGGAAACGCGCCTATCCTGCTCGCGGCCAAGCGCCTCCATTTCATCCAGTTCACGCAGGATGCGCTTGGCGGAAATCAAAAACTGCCTGCCCTTCGGCGTGGGGGTTACCCCCTTTGAGCTGCGCTGGAATATGGTGATATGCAGCGCGGCTTCCAGCTCCTTGATCGCCTTGCTCAGATTCGGCTGACTCATAAACAGGTTGTTTGCCGCTTGTGAAATGGAACCGGTTTTTTCGATCTCCACTGCATAACGCAGATGCATCGTATTCATCGATCTTCACCCCTCGTTGTCCAAAGATTCGTTCGCGTCAAACATCTCCTGCAGATGGCGGGAAAGTATCGCCAGCGAAGCAGCCATATTCTCGTTCTGTACCAAAATATGATCCGGCACGGTAAGATGAATGGGAGCAAAGTTCCAGATCGCCAGCACACCGGCTTCCACCAGCATATCGCAGACCTGCTGTGCCGCTTCCGCCGGTACGGCAATGATGCCAATGCGTACGTTCAAACGCCGTGTCAAATCAACCAATTTATAAACAGGAAAAACCGGTCTACCGTGGATATCCTGGTCTACAATGCTTTCATCGCTATCAAAGGCGGCGATGATCTCCAGCCCGTAATGTTCAAACCCACGATACGAAAGCAGCGCACGGCCAAGATGTCCCGTACCAACCAGCACAGCTTCATTGACATTCTGATAGCCAAGAAAACGTTCGATATCCGACGTTAACTCGCTGGCATTATAGCCGGTCTTCGGTCTGCCGCCACTGCTGCTGATGGCCGCCAGATCCTTGCGCACCTGAACTTCGTTCAGATTGAGCGCTTTGGCGATCATCGGTGCGGATACATTCTGCACTTCCATTTCCGGGAGAGATCGCAGATAATTCAGATAAAATGGGATACGGCGCAACGCTTGTTTCGAAACCGCACTGCCTTCATGAACCATATATCTTCCTCCGTTTCCACGGAAATCGATATGTTTTTATCGATATTGTTTTTATTATATCGATATTTTTCTATACTGTCAAGCAAAAACATGCCTTCACCCATCGCATGATAACGCAAAACCGCGCCATATGGCGCGGTTTTGCGTTGGCAATCTGGCAGACTTTCATGCTAATCCAACATGAAAAGAATTTTTCAGAATAGCCCTCCTGCAGGCAGAGAGGCGGAG
>CALXRV010000042.1 GCA_944390945.1 uncultured Clostridia bacterium | reverse complement strand
GCACCATGCTCTGCTTCAGCACGCTTGGCTACATTTGTCTTTGTATCATCCCAAAGAACTTCACCCAGCAGTTCAGCAAATTTTGCCGCGTGCTCAGCCTCTTCCCAGGCATAACGCTTAAAGGCCTCGGCAATTTCCGGATAACCTTCACGATCTGCCTTGCGGCTCATTGCAAGATACATACCAACTTCCATGCATTCGCCAGTATAGTTGGCACGCAACATTTCTACAACACGATCGTCGCATCCCTTAGCAACACCGATCTTATGTTCATCTGCAAACGCGCCCAACTCCGTCTGCTCGCTGAATTTTTCACGCGGCGCTTTGCACTGCGGGCAAAATTCCGGCGCAGTTTCTCCCTCATGCACATAACCACAGACTGAGCACACAAATTTTTTCATCCTGATCTACCTCCAATTAAATAAATATTAGAATTCAATTTTAAAAAACACATAAATCTTTACCCGACATCCTTATTATAGCATGAGATAACTAAAAATCAAGAGGTAATTAGGAATTTTTATCAATAATTTTAGAGACTGTTTATGCTATTTTATTTTCCACATAATTGCAAAGATCTTGCACGGTCAGCAAACCAGTTGCATCATCAATGGTAATACCGAACATTTCTTCAATAGAAAACATGATCTCAACCATATATAATGAGTCTACTTGCATATCATTAAAGCTGGTCGTTTCCTTAATCTGCTCTTCCGGGATCTCCAGTTTCTCGGCAATGATCTGCCGGATCTTCTCAAATACCATGACAAACTCCTCTCTTTCATCCTCGCATTACAGGCATACGACAGTCCGCCTGCTTCGTCCAGTATAACATCATCTGGCGCAGCTGGCAATCACTCTCTATATTTTAGCTAAAAAAGAGCAAACCGATTCGATATATAATCCAAGAAACAAACCAGGCAAGGGCCATCTGGTAAACAAAACTTCGGGCAACAAATCCCCACTTCCCACTTTCCCGTCGCAGCGCAGCCAGCGTAGCCACACAAGGCGTATAAAGTAAAACAAAAACTAACAAGGCATAGGCTGCCGGCGGGGTCAACATGGTGGAAAGCGCAATATCAACCGCAGTACCGCCAGCCAGAAGAACTGAAAGCGTAGAGACAACCGCTTCCTTTGCCATCAGCCCGGTCAATAAGGCAACCGCGATCTGCCAATATCCATATCCCAGCGGCTGAAAGATCGGTGCAAGCAGCATACCCAGCCGGCTGAGTATACTTTGGCTGCTGTCTGCAGTCAACTGCAGCTGCAGGTTAAAATTATTTAAGAACCAGACAACCACCGAAGCGATTAAAATGATGCTTCCGGCACGAGAAATAAAATCCCAAGTCCGCAGCCATAAAGTGCGCCAAATACAATGCCATACCGGCTTGCGATAGGGCGGCATTTCCATCAGGAACAGAGGTCGGTCCCCCTTCATCAGGACAGGACGCAGCATGAGTGCTGTCAGTAGCGCAGCTAAGATGCCAATCAGATATAGCGAACCAATAACCAGCCATTTGCGGCTGGCAAAAAAAGCAGCAGCAAACAGCAAATAAACCGGCATCCGTGCAGAGCAGCTCATAAACGGTACAATCGCCATCGTTAGCAGACGTTCACGCCGGCTATCCAATACACGACAAGCCATTACCGCAGGCACGGAGCAACCAAACCCCAACACCATAGGAATGAAGCTCATCCCCGAAAGGCCAAAACGCGCCAGCAGCTTATCTGTAATAAATGCAGCACGCGCCATATATCCGCTGTATTCGAGCAGAGAAAGGAAAAAGAACAGCAGCATCAATTGCGGCAGAAATACCAGTACCCCGCCAACCCCGGCAATAATGCCATCGATCAGCAGACTTTCCAGAACCGGTCCGGTCTGCAATACAGAAAGCAAGGAATGGGTAGCAGAAGGAAGCCACTCATCAAAGAACAGGCCAAACCACTCATTGATCATGCTGCCAAAAGGACCAAAACTGATATAAAAAATCAACAGCATGATCATGAGAAAGATCGGAAAGGCCCATATACGATGACAGACGATGGCATCGATCCGTTTTGTCATCTCATTTCGTCGGATAAAAGGTGACTTCTTCAGCACCTGCGGTACAATCTCGCGAATACGCGCATAGCGCTCCTCCCCAATGCGCAATTCCCAATCGTCCCCCATGCCAGCCAAATGCGCCGGCGTTGTGCCCTGCCAATGCTCTTCCAGCATCTGTAGCGCCACCCAGCGCAGGTTAAGATGCTCCGGAACATCCTTATGGTCAATATGCGACATCGTCTCATCGATCTGCTGTTTGATCTCAGCAGAGTAAAAATCCGGGAAACGGCTCGGTCGCCCCAATTCCGGTTTATGCACGACATGCATCACCGTCTGCATCAGCTTATCAATGCCGATACGCTTTGTCGCACTGATCTTCACGCAAGGCACGCCCAGCCGATCGGAAAGCGCTTTCGCATCTAACGACAGGCCTTCCTTGCGCAGCTCATCTTCCATGTTCAGCGCAACCACCACCGGTACCCCAGTCTCCACCAACTGGGTAGTCAAATAAAGGTTACGCTCTAAATTTGTACTGTCTACAATATTAATCAATACATCCGGATGATAGTTAACCAAATATTCGCAAGCAGTGATCTGCTCCGGAGAATGCGTCAACAAGGAATAAATGCCGGGCAGATCAACAATATCAATCGCCTGGCCCTGGTAATGAAAATGTCCCACTTCCAAGGTTACGGTAACGCCTGTCCAGTTACCAACCGTCTTATTATCTCCGGTCAATTCATTAAACAGCGTCGTCTTACCGCAATTCGGATTGCCAAGCAAAGCAATCTCTGCCTTCATCCCTGCGCCTCCTTCCCCTTTTTCGGACAGGAGGGGATGCGCTCCACATAAATCTTGCGCGCCATCTCGCGTCGAAAAGCAAGCTGATATCCTTTTACCTCCAGCCAGATTGGATCTCCCAACGGCGCGCGCTGAATAAATGTCACGATCTCCCCGCGCAACAACCCCAGGTCGAGGAATCTATTTGCCGTGCGCGTATCCAAACCATCCATGGAAACGATACGCGCACACTCGCCATTTTGCAGATTATCCAAACTGAGCCGGTTCTGGTTTTCTGTCTGGGTATCCTTCATGCGTGCTCTGCTACCCCTCTCCTCAAAAAAAGAACGCATCGCCGGGGGGATATCAAGGCGCGCGTCCTCTTGTTTTCCATACCCTCTCCATTATATACCGCCTGCATCAAATGTCAATTGCTTCAATGGATGCCATAACGCAGAAAGGGTACGCTAAGTTAATTCCATAAAAGTCCTTCGCTACTACTTACTTTCCCGCACACGAGCCAGGAACTCCTGCGTGCGAAGTTCCTGCGGATGATTGAATACTGCATCCGGGGTTCCCTGTTCCAAAATGATACCGCCATCCATGAAAAATACCCGGCTTGCCACTTCGCGTGCGAACCCCATCTCATGCGAGACAATAACCATGGTCATGCCCTCTGCAGCCAGATCCGCCATTACCTTCAACACTTCGCCCACCATTTCTGGGTCTAGCGCAGAGGTTGGCTCGTCAAACAGCATAATCTTGGGATTCATCGCCAGCGCTCTTGCAATCGCCACACGCTGTTTCTGCCCGCCAGAAAGCTGTGCTGGATAGACATGTGCCTTATCGGTCAAGCCAACCTTTTCCAGCAGATGCATGCCCAGCTCATCGGCCTCAGCGCGCGACATATGCAGCAATTTGATCGGCGCAAGCGTAATGTTGCCTAACGTATCATAATGCGGAAAAAGGTTGAACTGTTGGAAAACCATACCCATTTTCTGCCGCAACTGGTTTACATCATGCCGGCCATTGGTAATCTCTTCCCCGTCAATGATGATCTGGCCGGATGTCGGCATTTCTAACAGATTCAGACAGCGCAGGAATGTACTTTTGCCAGAGCCGGATGCACCGATGATCACCACCTGCTCGCCAGGATGGATATGCTCGCTGATACCTTTCAGAACCTCTAGCTTGCCAAAATATTTATGTAATTCCTTAACGTTGATCACTGGCGCGCAACCTCCTTTCCAGCTTACCAAAGAGCCAACTGAGGAGCATTACGATCAGCAGATAAATCAACGCCGCTGCGATCAACGGCAGGAACGCCTCATAAACTCGTCCCACGATGATATATGCGCCTTTGGTCAGATCCGTTGAAGCAATATAGCCGATAACAGCAGTTTCCTTCAGCAAGGCGATAAATTCATTACAGATTGTCGGCAGAATGTTCTTGAACGCCTGCGGCAAGATAATATAACGCATGGTCTGAATATAATTCAGCCCCAAACTACGTCCAGCCTCCATCTGGCCATGGTCTACGCTCATGATGCCGGCGCGCACGATCTCCGCCACATATGCCGCGCTATTGATACCAAAACCGATGATACCGACAACTATACCATTGCGGATTGAAATCAGGATGACAAAATACCAGATCATCAGCTGCACGACCACTGGAATGCCACGAATGACCGTCACGAATATTTTGCAAATCGTATTCAACAATGCCAGCAAGAAACGGCCGGGGCCAGGACGCATGTTGGCGGACGCCGTATCATGTGTCACGCGGATCATCGCTACCACCACGCCCAGGGCAAGGCCGAGAATCAAAGCAAAAAACGTAACTTGGAATGTGACACCCAAACCGGAGAGCATATAGCGCACAAACCGGTCATCCTCAATAAAACAGACATAGAATTTATCCTGAAACCCAGCCCACCACAGCTGCAGGCTGCTCCATAGACTATTCAAATGCCTCACCTCACCTCAAATGAAAACAGAGGCAGAAGCAGCGGTGAAGCTGCTCCTGCCTAAAAGGAAACAAGCGATTATTCCGCAACGATATATTTATCAATAATCGTCTGTACCGTACCGTCTTCGATCAGTTCCGTCAACGCAGTATCGATCTGCTCCAGCAACTCAGTATTCTCCTTGGCTACACAAATCGCATAATCTTCTACCGCATACTCCGTTTCCAAAATGGAAAGCCCTTCATTGGCTGCGACGAAAGCTTTCGCCGGTTCATTATCGATAATCACGCAATCCACACGACCGGTCGTCAGCGCCAAAACCGCATCAGTGCCCTTGTTGTAACGCATCACACGGTCATCCCCAAAATCTTCCGTGCAGATCACATCGCCTGTCGTATCCTGCTGCACACCGACCAGATACTCCGCGCCCTCGGCGAAAAGATCATCGATAGAGGTAATCGGCGAACCTTCCGGCACGATGATGACCTGGATACCCGTCGCATAAGTAATGGAGAAATTCACATTTTCCAAACGGTCTTCCGTCACCGTCATGCCCGCCATGCCCATATCTGTCTTACCGGACTGCACGGCAGCAACAATCGCGCCGAATTCCATATCCATAATTTCCAGTTCCATGCCAAGCTTTTCTGCAATCGCTGCGGCAACTTCCGCGTCGATACCAACAATAGCCCCTTCTTCATAATATTCAAAGGGAGGGAACGTAGCATTCGTCGCCATCGTCAGCACCGCATCGTTGCCATCACCATTTGCAGCGTTGCCTGCAGTTTCATCCTCTGTAGCTCCCTCTTCAACAGTACCCTCTTCTACAGTACCTTCTTCCGCAGTGCCCTCTTCCTCCTGCTGTACGTCCGCATCCGGATCCGTAGTACCATCCGTCGCACAAGCAGCCACTGCAAAAACAAGTGTCAACGCGAGCAAGACCAGCAATAACTTTTTCATATTCATTCATTCATCCTCCTCAGCTTAGCTTTTCCTGTTTAATAAATCTTCATGCTGCCGGTGGTCGTCCATCCCATTTGATATGCGGAAATTATGCATGAACGGTGAATTTTCCCCCGCATAAGAGTGGAATATATTCTTTTTAACCGCCGAAGCCTGATTCAATATACACCAGGATGCACAAAAATGCAATAGGCAAATCAAATTTTTTTGTGTTGGCAAGCATTCCTTCCCACATGACAATTCCATGCAAGAATTTTCTTTGCAGAACAGGATATCCATGCTCGCCGGGGAATATGTTCTTCATCAATTTTAATGATTGTATCATAATTTTCAGATTTTTGCAATGTATCACAATCAGAATTCACAATCAATCCGCATACGCCATCATGCGGATAAAAGATCCGGTACCACCCGTTTCCCATCTATCTCTTTCCCCGTGTAAAAACAGAAGGAGGTCTGTAAATGCCGCTTCACACCCTGTTGCATACTATAGGTAACACGCCTTTACTGCATGCACATCGTTTTGCCATTGAAGCACATATACCTGCAAATCTGTTTGTTAAATGCGAATGCTTCAACCCCGGCGGCAGCATTAAGGATCGCGCAGCACTTTCAATGATCGAAGCTGCTGAACGCGAAGGCCTGCTACGACCCGGCGGTGTGATCATCGAACCCACCAGCGGCAATACAGGTATCGGTT
>CALXRV010000041.1 GCA_944390945.1 uncultured Clostridia bacterium | reverse complement strand
TTTGTACCCTCGCCGCGGACACCAAGCACGCTATCAGCCGTGCTGATCAGCTGGCCGCCTGCGATGTTGATCGAGCTGTCGGTGGCAAAATCAAAAATATCCAGCGTTTCCTGCGTGGTTTCGATCGTGCCGCCAAGCAGGGTGAAGCTGCTACCATTCCCGCGCAGCTGAATGCCATAGCCATAGGAGGAATCCGTTACCTGGAGCATCCCGTTTTGCTGCTCAGAACTGTCGTCAATGGTCAGCGCGCCGCCATTGATGACGATGATATAATTGTTTCTTTCGCCATAACTGCTGGTGATGTTATGGCCGCTGAGATCGAGCACGACCTTTTTTTCGACCGTCCAGTTTTGTGCGGTGTCGACGGTAATACCCTTATTCAGCTGGATATAGCCGCCTTCCTCGAATGCATGGGTAAGGTCTTCCGCGCTTTCTACCAGCCAGGGATCATCTTCTGTGCCGCTCCCGCTGCTCAGCAGCATTGGACCGTTGGTGGGAAAACTTTCACCATCTGGTAAGGGGTTTTCTTCTTCGTTTGCCGGCGCGGTGACGCATTCGCCTTCATGGCCGTCAGGCAGGGGGCAGCCTTCCGTCAGGCTGCAGGGCTGCTGCGGCGATTCGACAACGCATTCGCCTTCGTGGCCGTCAGACAGGGTGCAGCCTTCCGTCAGGCTGCAGGGCTGCTGCGGCGATTCGACGACGCATTCGCCTTCATGGCCGGCAGGCATGGTGCAGCCTTCCGTCCGGCTGCAGGACTGCTGCGGCGATTCGACAACGCAATCGCCTTCGTGGCCGCCAGGCAGGGTGCAGCCTTCCGTCAGGCTGCAGGGCGCGCCTTCCGTGCCTTCATCCGCTCCTCCGGCCAGCGCGGCGGCGGGCAGCAGCAGCGCCAGACAGAGGATGAGCAAAAGCCCCAGTATGCTTCTTTTCATTTTTGCAGCTCCTTTCGTTTGCTTCCCCGCAGGCAGTTCCCGCTGCTTTTATGCCAGCAGCAGCGGCCTAATGCATGGGGGATGCGGTTGATAATTGGTGAGTGATGATAGATAATTAATGATTTACAAAAGCAAATAAATGTATTTACGCAATGGGGGGGGGGGTGAGACGTTACAATAACTAATTTATTCTAACATATAAAAAGCAGTGTTGCAATGTTTTTTGGCCATATTATAGTTGAAAAGAGAAGAATATTTTTGCCGCCGGGCGTGCCGTTTGCGCCGCAACCCAAAGGAGGACACGGAAAACCATGTACGGTGCATGACGTGGAAAACCATGTCCGGGAAAGAGGGTTTTGCTGCAGGCGCAGGCCGGTTGCTGTGGAAACAGCATAGCCGGGAAAACAGAATATGCGCGGAAAAGCCCGCCCAAAAACGGCCGGCGCATTGCGCCGGCCGTTTGTTATCCGCTGTGCTGGCGGATTGGTGATGGTTTGCCGCTTCCTGCGCGCATGCGCGCTCATTTGACCGGCGCGCGGCGGATAAGCAGCCAGGAAAGGGCGGCGAACAGCAGCCCCAGCAGAAGGAAACTGGCGATGAAGTGGAGCGGCGCGGCGAACAGCCAGCTGATAAACATGGCGCAGGCTTTGCGCAGCGGCTCGAGCAATACCAGCCGGCTGATCAGCCATGGCAGGCCGACGAGGAGCAGCGCACCGCCGCCAAAGGTGAGCAGCAGGCTGCCTCTTTTGCTCAGGCGGTAATAGAGCAAAGAAATCAGCTGGCCAAGCATTGCCATGCAGAGGCAAAGCACGATGCTGCAGCCGGCGGAGACATACCAGAGCGAAAAAACGGGCAGGGTAAAGAGGGAGGTGAGCGTGACGATACTGCCCCCTGCGAGCAGGACGACGCCCTGCAGCAGCAGGCTGTTCAACAGGCAGCCCACAATTGCCGCCAGCGTATGCGCGGTAAGGTCGCAGAGGAAAACGCTGCGCCGCGTCAGGCCGTATTGGCTGAAATGCCGGAGATCTTCCCGGATGCAGACGATGCCCAGCACGAAAAACATGATGACGATCGAAATTTCCGATCCGCCGCTGATCTGGGTCTGGTCATGGTCGAAAATGCCGTTGAGCATCCCGGCCATGGCCGCGTAGAGCAGGAGCATGACGCCGAGATAAACGGCCAGGGCGTTGGCGCTGTCCTGGCAGCGGAAGCGGATGGCGGCCAAAAGGCGGGAATTATTCATTTTTCGCACCTTCTTCCATCAATTTAATAAAGTAGTTTTGCAGATCTGCACCTTCCTGCGCCAGCATGCTGGCGAGGGGTTCACGGCTGCCGGCCGGCAGCGCCTCGCGCGGCTGGTCGACGAGGATTTGCCCCTGGCGCAGGATGACCGCATGCTCGATCACGCCGGAGACTTCGGCGATGAGATGGGTGGAAAGAATGATGGTACAGGGCGTTTCCGCATAATGCGCGAGCAGCAGACGGTAGAACAGATCGCGGTGCTGCGCATCCAACCCAAGCACTGGTTCGTCGAACAGCAGATGCGGCGCGCGGCTGGCCAGCGTGAGCACGATGCGGAAGATGGAGCCATAACCGGTGGAAAGCCCTTTGATCTTTTTTCTGTTCACCGGCAGTTCGAAAGCTTCGGCCAGCTCCCGCGCATAGGCAAGGTCAAACCCGGGAAAAAGCCGTTCCGCCCAGCGCAGCGCGCGGGCAATGTTCATTTCGTCCGGAAAGAGGTTTTTCTCCCCCATCAGAAAGAGACGGCCCAGCGCCGCATCCTCCGTGTTTGGCCGGCCGTCGATGCGGATGCTGCCGGCATCCGGAAAGATGCGGCCGGCGATCAGGTTGAGCATGGTGCTCTTGCCCGCGCCGTTGTTGCCGAGCAGGCCGTAGATTTTATGGTCGGCAAAGCGCACCGTCGCTGCCCTGAGGGCGGTAAGCGAACCATAACGCTTGCTGACTTGCTGCAGTTCAATCGTCATTTTGCGGATACCCCCGTTCTATCATTTGCATCAATTCTTCCTTTGTCAGCTGCACCTGTTGCGCTTCCGTGAGCAGCGGCAGGATGAAATCCTGATAAAATGACTGCCTGCGCTGCTGCAGCAGCTTTTCACGCGCGCCGCTGGCAACGAACATGCCCAGGCCGCGTTTTTTATAGAGCAGACCTGCTTCCACCAGCAGGTTCACGCCTTTCAGCGCGGTCGCCGGGTTGATCTTATAGTTGACCGAAAACTCGGTGATCGAGGGGATCTGCCCCTCTTCCGAAATATCGCCGCGGATGATGGCATCGGCCAGCCAGTCGGCAATCTGTTGGAAGATCGGCTTGTTGCCCTCAAATTGCAGCTCCATAGGCCACCCCCTCTCATGTATTTTGGTTAATTAGTTGAGTGATTAACCACATGTGTAGAATAGCAGAGGCGGCATGCTTTGTCAAGAAAAAAGTAAAAATTTTTTTGCGCAGGGTCTTGACTTTCTTTGACCTTCGCGGTACAATAACGTCAGGAAAGGTCAGAAAGCGGGTGCCAATGATGTCTACCTTGGCAAATCAAATTGAACAGTATCTGAAACAGCTGTTGGCGCAATCTGCCAGCGGCGTGCTGGAACTGAAACGGAGCGATCTGGCGGAGATTTTTACCTGCGTGCCCTCACAGATCAATTATGTGCTGGATACGCGGTTTTCGCCCAGCCAGGGATATATGGTGGAAAGCCGCCGCGGCGGCGGCGGGTATCTGCGCATCATCCGCCTTTCCATGGAAGAAGAGCCAAACCTGACGGCGCTGCTTGAGGGCGCCAAGGGAAGGCGCATCTCCCGCCAGAGCGGCGAGAAGCTGGTGGAGCGGCTGGTGGAGGAGGATTTCCTCAGCCGGCGTGAGGGCATGCTGGTGCTTGCGCTGATCGACGACGCTGCGCTGAAAGGCGCCGACGATGCGGAGCTGCTGCGCGGCAACCTGCTCAACACCGTGCTGCTGCTGTTGCTGCGCGATGATTTCACCTGAGATCTGGCGGCACGGGGCGGCGCGATCGCTGCCGGGGAGAACAGCATACCAAAAAACGCCCGCACGGCAAAAAACATCATCCTGCCGCATAGCGGGCGGCAAAAACGGGAAAACAACGACCGGAAGGGGTTGATCTTCGATGTTGTGTCAAAAATGTCATGAAAGAGAAGCTACGGTGCGGATTACCCGCATCATCAACGGCGAACGTCAGACTTTGTTCCTCTGTGATCAGTGCGCGGCTGCTGACCGCAGCCTGAATCTGCTCGGCAATGGTTTTTCGCTGCTCGGCGATGGCGGCATCGGCCGTTTCTTCGATGACCTGATGTCCGGCAGCCAGGGGGCGGGCGTCAACCGGCTTTCCAACCGGCTGACGCA
>CALXRV010000040.1 GCA_944390945.1 uncultured Clostridia bacterium | reverse complement strand
ATCCGTCTCCTGCGGTTACCTCGACGGTGATCCGTATCCAACGGCGTGAGGCGCCGCCGGTAGATACGGATATTGCGGCAATCCTGCGCCTGGCGGAGGCTGCTTTTGCTGAGCGGCGCAAGCTGCTGTGTAACAGCCTGGCTGCTTCGTCGTTACCGGGGGACCGAAATTACTGGCGTGCTGGATTGATTGCTTGTGGGTTGGACGCAGAGTGCCGTGCGGAATCGCTTTCCCTGGCCGAATTTGCCGCGCTCTGTGCTTGGCAGCAAAAAAATATGCCGCCGACAGAAAAATCGCACTGTACAGCGGCTGAATAAATTTACTGGACAATAAAATTCTTGATCTTGACGCAGAAGAAATTCTGCGTTTTTTATTCATCGGCTTCCGTCAAAGGGTGACGTTCGCTGCGGCGCAGAATAAAGCGGCTGGCAAAACGGCCTTTACCGCGTGATTTAACGTAAAAGTACCCGATCACAGAAAAAACGGTAGCGCCAAGGAAATTGACCAGCAGGTCTTTCATCGTATCATGCAGGCCAATATCCAGATAACCATCGATATTCAGGGTGACGCCATTCACGGCGACAGAATGGATGTCTTCGATAACGACCGGGATATTACGGCCTTCCGGGTGCAGGGCGACAGAACGGATGGTATGAATCACGGTATCCTTCTGCATATCCATGTTAAAGAAACAATCCATCGCATATTCAAAGAATTCCCAGATCACACCGATGGTCATGGAAAAACAGAAGGCTGTGACTGCGACAAAAAACGGCGAGAGCGAGAGGGCAATACGTTCTTCGCGGTTGAGGATATCTACAAGCGAAAAGCCGATCGCAGCTGCCAGAAAGCCGTTAACGGTATGCAGCATCGTATCCCAGCCGGGCAAGGTGACATAGAATTCTCGGATTTCACCCAGTATCTCGGCGGAAAAAATGAACAATAGAATGATGATTTCCAGCGTATCCGGCACATCGATTTGAAAACGATGCTCGATGATGCCCGGAAGGGTGAAGAGAATTAAGGTCAGCAGGCACAGAAAAACATTCTGGAAATCACGGTTAAGAAATTGTGCCACCATCACTGCGATCACGAACAGTCGCAAGATAAAGTAAACGGCAGCCAATTTTTTATTTCGTTGGATTTCCCGCTTCAGAATTTGTCTTTTTTTTATTTTGCGCGGAGAACTTTTCTTTTCTCCGTGCATTGGTTGATGCCCGCTCATGCCGTTTTTATATTGCGTTCGCGGCAAATGATATCATCGAGAACTTCTGCTGCGGCGAGCACGACCAGGTCGCAGCCGATATCCTGCCGGCGATGCATTTTTTTAAGCGTTGCACAGTCTGCGCTGCCCATTTTTTCCTGGAAGCGGCAAAACAGCTCCCGGGTAAGACTGCGGATCCTTTCCGACTCGTGTGCAACATCAGATACAAACAGGCAGCTGAGTGCTGCTACACAGCCGCTAAGTGCGCCACAGGTTGCCTCTACGCCCATGCCGCCGCCGAATCCTGCCATCAGTTTGCAGGCTTCTTTGTTCAACTTCAGTCCGTAAGCCTGATTTGCGCCATATAGAATGCGTTCTGCGCAATTATAACTTTCTGTTTTTCCAAATCCTTCCCGCAACAGCTCTGTCAACATGATCCCGCCTCCTGATTCGTTCATTTTCTGTTAGTTTCGGCAAAAAACCGGATTTCCCTTTCGGCAGGGATTTAATATATGGCGGCGAAAAAGTTAGTGGAAATTTGTAAAGATGATGGAGGCGCGGATGAAATTAATATCTTGGAATGTCAACGGCGTTCGTGCAGCGGTAAAGAAGGGCGCAGCAGAAGTATTGGCTTCGTTGGACGCTGATGTTATCTGCCTGCAGGAAATCAAGGCCAAACCGGAGCAGATGCCGCAGGAGATTTTGAATTTGCCGGGATATACGCCCTATATTTGTTCTGCAGAGCGACCAGGATATAGCGGCGTCGCAGTGCTGACACGAACAGCAGCGACAGAGGTTGCCTATGGACTGGGCGTGGAGCGCTTTGATCGTGAAGGGCGCACCTTGATCTTGGATTATGCGGATTTCCAGCTGATCAACTGCTATTTCCCGAATGGCGGCAGCGGCCCGGAAAGACTGCAGTTTAAGATGGATTTTTATGAAGAAATGCTTCGCTATGCTGGCTCCTGCAGCAAACCGCTGATTGTCTGTGGCGATGTCAATACGGCACACAGGGAAATCGATCTGGCGCGGCCAAAGGAGAATGAAAAGGTATCCGGTTTCCTCCCGCAGGAACGCGACTGGATTGACCGTTTTCTTGCCGCTGGGTTCCTCGATACCTACCGTCTGTTCCATGGCGAAGGCGGGCGGTACAGCTGGTGGGATATGAAGACCCGCGCCAGAGAACGCAATGTGGGCTGGCGGATTGATTACTTTTTTGCCAGCCGGGTGCTGCAACCACGTCTGCGCAATGCGGATTTGCTGCCGGAGATAATGGGCTCAGACCATTGCCCGGTGACGTTGGAGCTCGTGTAATGGGTGTGACCGGCTCTGATTTTCGTAAGCGTGTTTATCGTCTGGTCGCACAGATCCCGGCAGGATATGTGGCGACCTATGGTCAGTTGGCCTTTTTGGCCGGCAGTCCACGTGCTTCACGCATTGTCGGTGCAGCGATGTATTATGCGCCATTTTCGCTAGGGCTGCCTTGCCATCGTGTCGTTTACCGCGATGGATCGTTATGCCGCAATGGCGCGTTTGGCGGCGAGGACCGGCAACGCGCCTTGCTGGCGACAGAGGGTATTCCATTTTTACCGGATGGCAGGGTGGATCTTTGTCATTGCTTGTGGCCGGGCCCACCGGAGCAGGAGGAGGTAGCGGCGCCGGATAGCCGGCAAGGCTAGCATGGGTTTGACATAGGATGGGATCACGATTTGGTGATGGGTGGAAAATTATTGCTGCGAAAGGAAAAGCAGAGAATTGGTCGCGCTAAAACAGCAAGGCCAGACATCGAAGGAGACTGGATTTCCAGTCTCCTTTTGTTGTGCTGGTGCTTACTGCTTCCGGTATTGCGGCTTAACGTGTTTTGTTGTTTTGCTGACGCTGGAAACCCTGCGCAAAATATGTGGTCAGATAAAGCTTTTCTCCGGGGATATGATAGGAAAACGAGTCCTCTTCGCCGGAATTCGTCACCGAGCCCAGTTCATTAAAATCGATCAATCTGTTCCAGTGCTGCTGCAGATATTGATGAAAATAATACAAGTCAAAATTTTTCTCCCAGTTTTCTGGGTATTGGCGTCGGAGTTCAGCCATGGAGGCGCTTTTGAGGTCAAAATGCCAAAAGGCGCCGACAGCACATGTTGCTTCATGGAAATAGCGTGCGAGCGGGTCAGCCGAATAGCCATGATGAAAGATGGCATATTCATTGCACGCCATATCGATATAGATATCTATGCATCGCTCCCGCAACGGCAGTAAATGGCTACCGGCTGCGATGTAGAGTACATTGCGCTGCAGATCCATCTTATCGATCAGGCTTTTATACATGGCGACGATTTCCGGAAATTTATCCGTAAGAATATAGTAAGCGTCCTTTTCCATGAACTCAAAATTTGCATGGCAGATGCAATAGTCGTTGATATGGTCCTCAAGAATCAGTTTTCCTTTTGGCTGGCATTTTTCCAGCCTTTCCAGCATCCAGAGGTAGTTTTTCTGCATTAAGGTAATCAGGTCGGGGCTCATCATCCGATAGCAGTTGCGCTCAATATCCGGCCCGTCGAAAATGCTGATCTCCCCTGGCTGGCCGATGATGATGCCGTTTTGGATCTGTGCTTGGTAGCCGCAGGCGCAGGACAGCATGCCGTGCAGAATCTGATCACCTTCGATCTGACAGTTGGAGATGCTGAGGCGGTTTTGACAGTGTGGGCAAGCGAGATAAGGGAGAAAAGAGAGCGGTACGCCGGTTAGACGGTTTGCTTTGCCCGTATGTTTGCCGGCCACATGGGTGATCTCGTGGTTAAGATCAGAAATGATCTCTTCCAGCTGTTTCTTTTCCCGAGTCAGCAGTTTTTTTTGCTTTTTCAGGATGTTGACATAATCATGCAGTTCCTCTGCGCTATCCAGGTTGCTGAGACGCTTCAGGGACAGCATGCGGTGGATATCGGAAAGAGAAAAACGCATCGCCTTCAGCTTGAGCAGTGTCTCCATGTCTTCCATATCCTGGTTGGAAAAAACATATCGGCCATGACGTGCCATGGGGATCAGCAAACCTTTATTGATATAAAAGCGTACGGTTTCTGGTGTGACATGAAATTGCTCGCTGAATTGACCGATTTTCATGATGTCGTCCCCTTTGCTATTTCTATAATGGAATTTCTATACTTAACTATAGAAACCTGCTGCTGTCATTGTATTCAGAAAACAAATTTAACTTTGCTTCATAATTTTGCCAAAATCATCTGAAATTTTTACTTGATGCTGATGGCGCTTCATTTGCTACAATACCTTCGAATGGTGGATGTGTGGGTACGGTTCGGGCCGTGCAAAAGACTGATGCGCATGGTGAACGTAGATATGGCATCCGCTGTCAGCAAAAGCAGACCGAATAAAATTGGAAAGGAGGTAACCTTATGGTCCCGGGCTGGATGTGGTTTATCTTTTTCATGCCGCTATGGACAAGTATTATTATCGCATTTTTATACTACAAAAAGGCAAAGATCTGAGGGGGTGTTGTGCGTGGCGTTCAGCGTAGCGGTATTTATTATTTATCTTGTCGTTTTGGTCGCGATCGGTGTGATCACTTATCTGCGTACAAAATCATATTCTGATTATAACCTGGCTGGCCGTTCCAACAACAAATGGGTGACTGCAATCTCAGCAGAATCCTCTGATATGAGCGGATGGCTGCTGATGGGATTGCCCGGCGCTGCCTATGCTTCTGGCTTTTCTTCGATCTGGATTATCATTGGCCTCATTTTTGGTACGATGTTTAACTGGATCTTTGTTGCCAACCGTTTGCGCATTGCGTCAGAATCCTATGGCGCTTTTTCGATCACGGAATACTTTGAGAAGCGAGTGAACGACAAAAAAGGCATTGTTGCACTAGTTTCCGGTATTGCGATCATCGTCATTATGATCATCAATTCTTCGGCAGAAATCATCGGCAGCGGCAAGCTGCTCAATGCTACCTTTGGCCTGGACTATAATGTAGGCATCATCGTTGGCTTGGTGATCGTGATGCTATACACCTTTTTGGGCGGCTATATGGCGGTGAGCTGGAGCAACCTTTTCCAGGGCACGATCATGTTTTTTGCGCTGCTGCTGGTGCCTGCCGCGGTGATTGTGAAGGTGGGCGACCTGGGCGGTGTGGTTGACAGCATCTATCAGCAGATGCCGACCTTTTTCCAGTTCTGCAACGGCGAGACAGGCTTTTCCGCCGTATCGATCATCCTTTCCGGCCTGGGTGTCGGCATTTGCTATTTTGGCGTCGTACACGTACTGACTTGCTTTATGGCGATCAAAAACAGCTCGGAGATCAAGGACAGCACGTTTATCGCGACAACCTGGGTCAGCCTGACCACGTTCGGTGCAGTGATCGTCGGCATGTTGGGTGCGTATTTGTTCCCGAACATTGCGGACCCAGAGCAGGTATTCATCTTCATGGGCAGCGAATTCTTCCCGCCGGCGTTGCTCGGCCTGTTTGCCGCTGCAGTCATGGCGGCTATTCTTTCTTCGGTCAGCGCATATGTGATCGTGGCTGCCG
>CALXRV010000039.1 GCA_944390945.1 uncultured Clostridia bacterium | reverse complement strand
GCCGCAAATCCGGCGCACGCGGCGGTAACTCTGCGCAATAACTTTATTTGGAAAAATCATTAAGTCCTGTCAGACTACTGCAGCAGAACGCGTGCCCACCGGCCAAACCTCTGCAGCAGATCTGCAGCGCGACATTGCTGTCTGCTAAGACCGCGTGCCGGGAAACTGAACTTCTGCAGCAGATCTGCAGCGCGCCGTCGCCGTCCGCCAGGACCTAGCGGTGCAGCAGCTGGCGTTCAAGATCTGCCAGCGTATTGCCCAGCTGCTGGTCATTATTGCGCTGTTTGCCGATCTTATCGCAGGCATGGATCACCGTAGTATGGTCGCGGCCGCCGAAATCGCGGCCGATCTGCGGCTGCGTGGCGCCGAGCAGTTCGCGGCAAAGGTACATGGCAATTTGGCGCGGAACAGTGATATCGCGGTCTTTGCGCTTGCTTTTCATATCTTCCACCGTTACCTGGAAGTAATCTGCCACCACGCGCTGGATCAGCGAGATCGTCAGCTTTGGCGGTTCGTCTTCCGGCAACACGCCTTGCAGCGCTTCATGCGCGGCGCGCATATCGATCGGGCTGATATGGCTGAGATCGCAATAATACATCACCTTGTTCAGCGCGCCTTCCAGCTCGCGGATATTCGCCTTTACCTTTTCCGCGATAAAGTAGATGACGTCATCGTTGACCAGCTTTTTTTCATGGATTGCCTTTTGCTGCAGAATGGCGCAGCGCGTTTCCCAATCCGGCGCCTGGATATCGGTGATCAGCCCCCATTCAAAACGCGAGCGCAAACGCTCCTCCAGCGGGTTCAGCTCTTTTGGCGGCCGGTCTGAACTGATCACGATCTGTTTGCCTGCATCATGCAGCGCATTGAAGGTATGGAAAAACTCTTCCTGGATCTGGTTTTTATTGGTTAAAAACTGAATATCGTCAATTAAAAGGATATCCGTGGAACGATAACGGTTTTTGAAGGTTTCCAGATTGTTTTCCCGCAGCAGGTAGATGAATTCATTGGTGAATGCTTCGCTGGAAACATAGACCACTTTTTTGTAAGGGTTGTTCTTCAGTGCAGCCTGGCCGATGGCATGCATAAGATGCGTTTTGCCCAGTCCGCTGCCGCCGTAGATGAAAAGCGGGTTATAGGCCAGCGAAGGCCGCTCGGCGACTGCCATTGCTGCTGCATGCGCCAGCCGGTTGGAAGCGCCGACCACAAAGGAATCAAAGGTATAGCGCGGGTTGAACACCGGCGTGGAGGGAAACAGCCGCTGCGGTTGCGCCTGGCTGGCTGCCGGCGGCATCTTTTCATGCGATGCATCCAAAATCACCACTTCCAGCCGTTCATGCGCTACGGTGAACAGCGCTTCTTCCACCAGATCCAAATAAAGATCGCTCAGAATCCGCTTTGCCCATTCATCCGATACGCTGATGTATACCGTGGACCCCCGTTTTTCCATATGCGTGATCGTCGCCGGCGTGAACCATTGCTCAAAATTTGCCGGCTTTACTTCCCGCTTGATGATCGCTAAAGCATCCTGCCAAATTTTATCCACTATATGTTGACCTCCAGACTGATATATCGTCCATATTTATGTTGTTACCCACAAAAAATGTGCATAAAATGTGGATAGGTAGACGATACAGCTATAGTTTACCAGATTTTATCCACAATTTCAAGGGCGGGCAGAGCCCGCTGTCGGCATCGCGCTTGGGGCTGTTTGCCGGCTTCGCACCTTGCGCACGCGTTCAGCTGCTCTGCGCTATCGGGTCTTAAGGCGTGGCGGGAGGCGGCGTCGCGCCTAAAGCCTGTCGCTGGCCTCCCGCCTTGCGCACGCGGCGGGCAGAGCCCGCGGTCGGCATCGCGCTTGGGGCTGTTTGCCGGCCTTGCACCTTGCGCACGCGTTCGACCGCTCTGCGCTATCGGGTCTTAAGGCAGGGCGGCGCGGACGGGAACGGCAGCAGCCGTTCCCGTGGCCGCAGAAAACCGTCTGCGGCAGCCGCCTTTGGCGGCCCGCGCCGTCAGCAGGTCGGATACTTGCAGCAGAACCGCAGGGAGCCAGCCCAGGTCGTGCTTGGGGCTGTTTGCTGGCCGCAAGTCCTGCGCACGCCTGCTGCTGCAGTGCTTCGCCGGGTCTTAAATCCGCCGGCGGCAGGCTGGATGCCCGCAGCGGAGGGGCAGCGCGACATCGCCTGCGGGCTTGACAAGGGGAGAGGGCTTAAGCTATAATTCATCTGTTAGAGTAAATTAGGGTCGTATGCCCTTTGTTTGGGATATACGGCGAAAGAGATCAGGATCAAAGGAGGCAAGCAGCACCATGGTCAAACGGACTTATCAGCCGAAGCGCCGCGTACACAAGACAGTACACGGATTTCTCGCCCGCATGAGCACGAAGGGCGGCCGCAAGGTGATCGCCAGGCGGCGGGCGCGCGGCAGAAAATCGCTTTCTGTCTAATCTGCACGCGCGGATCTGTATCTGCCGCACGGAAGCGGCGGGAAAGTAAACGGCCCGGAGCTGGGCAGGCTGCTGCGCATAACGCAGGCTTCTGCGCATGACCCATGCTGTCATGCGCAGGGCGCGTGGTCTTGCGCAGGGCGCGGGCTTGCGGCAGCGGGAGCAAAGGAGCGCCATATGCTGCCAAAGGCATACCGGCTGAAGGAAAAACGGGATTTTGACAGCGTTTACCGACGCGGTGAAGCGACGGCCTGCGCGGCTTTTGTGCTTTACCGCCGCAAGCGGCGGCCGGGCAGCCAGACGCGGGTCGGTTTTTCGGTTTCCAAAAAAGTGGGTAAAGCAGTGGTGCGCAACCGCATTCGCCGCCGTTTCCGCCATGCGCTGCGGGAACTGCTGCCGGAACTGCCGGCCGGCCGCGACTATGTTTTCGTGGTGCGGCGCGCCGCGCTGCAATATGACCACAACGCCCTGCTCGCCGCCATGCGGCGCAGCCTGGGCTGCCAGCTGCAACAGAAAAAGGAGGAGGCCCGGCTGCGATGAAACGGGTGTTGATCGCTCTGGTACGTTTTTATCAGCGCTGCATTTCGCCCCTGCTGCCGCCGCGCTGCATCTATTTGCCCACCTGCTCGCAGTACATGCTGGAAGCGGTGGAAAAATACGGCGTCTGGAAGGGCGGCTGGCTTGGCCTGCGGCGCATTTGCCGCTGCCATCCTTTTCATCAGGGCGGCTATGACCCTGTGCCCTGAGACAGAACGGAAATCCAAGAGCGGAGGAATATTGTGGATCTTTTGATATGGTGCCAGGCGTTCGCCACTACTGCGCCGGTACGCGAGAACAAAGGTGTGTTTGCCTGGATCGGCAACCTGTTTATCTCTTTGTTGGAATGGCTGTATGATCTGACTGCAGCCATCGGCTTTCCCAACTGGGTGCTGACGATTTTCCTGTTTACCGTGATCGTCAAGATCCTGTTCCAGCCTTTCATGAACAAGCAGATGCGCTCCACGCGCAAGATGCAGCTGCTTGCGCCCGAGGTGGAGGATCTGAAACGCCGTTATGGCAATAACCAGCAGAAGCTTTCGATGGAAACGATGAAGCTCTATAAAGAGCATGGCGCTTCGCCGACAGCCGGCTGCCTGCCGCTGCTGCTGCAGATGCCGATCCTGATCGCGCTGTTCAATGCGATCCGCGCCTATACGCCGGAGGATATGAGCACCTTTGTCGCGCCGCTGTTCGGCATTGACGGCAGCACGATCGCGCTGGCGGACGGGACAGAGGTCGTACTCAACCTGGCGACAGCCAGCAACCAGATGCCCGGCCTGATGGGCTGGGTGCTGCCGGTGCTGACCGGCGCCGCCACCTTCCTGCAGCAGTGGCTTTCCACTGCCAACCGGCAGGATAAACAACAGCGCACGATGATGATCGTCATGCCGCTGATGTTCCTCTGGTTTGCGCGGCCGTTCCCGGCGCTGATAGCGTTTTACTGGATTTTCTACAGCCTGATCGGCGCGGCGATCATGTTCCCGCTGATGAAATACTGGGAAAAGAAGGACCGCGTGCAGATCGAAGCGGCGCGGCGTGCCAAGGAAGAGGAAGCAGAGCAGCGGCGGCTGAAAAAAGCAGCTGCGCGCGAAGCCGCGGCGCAGCGTAAACAGCAGCGCAGCGGCCAGACCGCCTATGCGGTGGAAGAGGATGATTTTGCCGAAGACGCCCTGCTTGACGAAGAGGACGAGGAAAAGGCAGAGCAGCTGGCGGAAGAACGTGAATTCCGGCAGTATCTGATCCGCAAGGGGATGACCGTGAAGCGTAAACGGATGCGCCTGCACCCCTATTCGCCAGAGGACGAAGTGGTGGAACTGGCCGTGCTGCCCAATGGCAGCGAGCTGGAGCTGGCGGATGTGCGCGCGCAATTCCAGGCGGAACGTAGGCGCGAGCAGCAGACCGAGCAGCTGCGCCAGATGAGCGGCTTTGGCCGCCTGCTGGGCAAAAGGAAAAAGGATGCGGACGGGCCTGCGGATGCGGACGGCGGGAAAAAATAGCCGCCGCTGTAACCGGGATGGGCCGGCCTGCCGGCGGAGGTTTTGATATGCGAAAAGTGTTTGAAGCCAGCGGCAAGACGGTGGATGCGGCGATTGACGCGGCATGCCTGCTTGCCGGTACTACGGTGGATATGGTGGAAATAGAAGTGCTGGAGCTGGGCGGCCGCGGCCTGTTCGGCTTTGGCCGCAAGGATGCGCGCGTGCGCGTGATCCTCGACGAGCCGGATCAACCGGCCGCGCAGCCGGAGGAGAGCACCTTTGGCCGCAAAAAAAGCAGGCGCGAGCGCTATGAACAGAAGAACCGCACGCGCCAGGAAGAAGTAGAGATTCGCCCGATCGTCACCGGGGACCAGCTGCCGGAGGAAGAACGCCGCGCGGCCGTCAGCCAGCACAGCGCGGAAAAAGCAGAGAAGGGCGAAGCACGCGAAAAGGGCGAGCCGCGCGAAAAGGCGGAAAAACGCCGTCCGCCGCGGGAAAAGGGCGAACGCCGCCGCAGCAACGGCGAAGCGCAGCCGGCGGGCAAACCGCAGGCGGAAAAAGCCGCGCCGCGTGGAGAGAAAACGGAGAAGAAGCGCGAAAGCCGCGCTGCCGAGGTGCATGAAGGCGAGATGGCGGATGCGCTGACCGCAGAGGCGCTGGCTTTCCTACAGCCGATCTTTGTCAAAATGCATGTCGAGCCGGTGATCACCCCGCAGGTGCAGGACGGCATCCTTTGGCTTTCCTTTTCCGGCAAAGAGCTTGGCCTGCTGATTGGCCGCCGCGGCGAAACGCTCAATTCGCTGCAGTATCTGGTCAATCTTGCCGTCAACCGGCGGCGGCATGACCATGTGCGCCTGGTGCTGAATGTCGAGGGTTACCGCGAAAGCCGCGAAGAGACCCTGGCTGCCCTGGCGCATAAGATGGCGGATAAAGCGGTGCGTTCCGGCCGCCGGGTCGAGCTGGAGCCGATGAACCCGCATGAACGCCGCGTGGTGCATATCGCGCTGCAGGAAGACGAGCGCGTGGAAACAAGCAGCCACGGCGAAGAACCGTATCGCCGTGTCGTCATCAGCTGCAAACGCAGCAACCGCCGGCCGCGCCGGCGTGGTGGCCGCGGCCGCGGCAAGCAGGGCCAGCAGGGCCAGCCGCAGGCGACGCAGCCGCAGGCAGCGCAGGAGATGCAGCCGCAGCAGGAAGCATGACCGGCTTTGCTGCGCACGGCTGATCATTTTACTGATAATAGTATATGCCGCCGATCCGCCGCTAAAGTGCCAAAGCGCGCGGATGGCGGCATGATGTTTTTTTGCCGGCGGGCAGGGCGGCTGGGCCGCCATTCCAGCGTCGCGCTTTAAGCCTGTCGCTGGCCTCGCGCCTTGCGCACGCGGCGGGCAGAGCCCGCAGTCAACGTCGCGCGGCAAGCGAGTTGGCGGCCTCGCGCCTTGCGCACGCGTGCTGCTGCCCTGCGCTATCGGGTCTTAAGGCAGGCGGCTGGGCCGCCATTCCAGCGTCGCGCTTAAGGCGAATCGCCAGCCGCAAATCCTGCGCACGCGGCGATAACTTTGCCTGGGAAAAATCATTAAGTCCTGTCAGACCAGCGCAGTCGAACGCGTGCCAACCGGCTGAATGCCTGCAGCAGATCTGCAGCGCGCCGTCGCCGTCTGCCAAGACTCTGCCAAGACGCGGCAGCGCGACATTGCCGTCTGCCAAGACCGCGGTCAATAGCCGGTTGTTTCATCCGCGCCATAGACTGCGCGCCAGTCTGCCTCGCGGATGCGCGGGCCGTTGCCGCCCTGTCCGGCCTGCCAGACTGCCAGCGCCAA
>CALXRV010000038.1 GCA_944390945.1 uncultured Clostridia bacterium | reverse complement strand
TGGTGCATTAATCAAGGAAAAACGGATATCCGCGAGCACAGTAGAAAGGTATTGCATTATTATTATCTTGGTGTTTCTGCGGTTTCGTGATTTGTTGCCATTTGATTTGCTATGATGGAATGCAGGGAAGGATAGCTTGAGTATGGAAAAATTGACAGAAGAGCGATCAAATCTGAGATCACGAAACGATTGCTTTTTGAATCGGCGACGCAGCTGTTTCGGGAAAAAGGCTTTTATGCGACTACGATCGAAGATATTGCTGCGGCTGCCGGCACTTCGGTTGGTGCTTTCTATTATCATTTCTGCTGCAAAGAAGATCTTGTTTATATCTGGGCGGATGATCTTGATCAAAAATATAACGAGTATTATCTGACCCAGATGCAACAGCCGATGCACGGCAATGCGCTGGAGATCATCCGTGGCATGTTCTATCTGTCCTTGGATATTTATAGCCGCTGGGGCTGCGAATTTGCGGCAGTCTCTTATTCCTATATGATGCGCGTACCTGAGGTATGCGACAGGATGGTCAATACCTTCCGACTTTATTATCGCATCCTGACCGGTCTGGTACGGCAAGGGCAGGCCGAAGGCAGCCTGCGCACGGATATCCCGGTAGAGCAGATGGTCAAGGATATCACGAAAGCAGTTCGCGGTGCGATCATCGATTGGTGCATCATCGGCGGGAAGGAGCCGGTCATTGAACGCAGCTATGCGTTTATCGAGACTTATCTGGATGGCTTACGGCCACAGCAACAGACTAAACTTAAGGCTGGTGTTGAACCGGAAAAATAATCCTGCCGCAAGCGGCAGGACAGCAGTAAGCAGGACGGCAGTAGGATAGAGAAAAAAACAGCAGGACATGGGGGCGTGTCCTGCTGTTTTTTTAATGAGGTATATTTGCTTTTGCGCAACCGGCTTCAGCAGATCAGCATTGGTGTGGACGGCCAGCGGCGATGACCAGACGGATATCCCGTAAAGCGTGCAAATTCTGACAAGGATCCGCATTGAGCAAGATCAGGTCTGCAAATGCTCCTGGCCGTACTGTTCCCAGCCTGCCGCCGCAGCCAAGGATACGGCCAGCATTTCCGGTGGCAGCACATAGCGCCTCTATCCGGCTTAGCCCGCCATCCTCCAGCGCCAGGATTTCTTCCAGGAGGGCCGGATGTGGCGTATCCGGCGAACCGGCATCAGAACCAGCCCCAATCAGCACGCCGGCCTGCCTGGCATAGCCAAGTGCCCGCCGGTGCTGCTCTGTAACGGCTACCGCTTTCTGGCGCGCATAAGCAGGAATAGTTGGGCTAGCAGCCAGGTGCTGATAAATGTAAAAAGTAGGCACGAGCGCAATCCCCTGTGTCGCCATCTGCTGCGCCATATCAGGCTGGATGAAGTGACCGTGCTCAATACAATCGATGCCAGCAGCCAGGCAGGCACGGATGCCCATTTCGCCGATCGCATGCGCGGTTACCGGAACATGGCGGCGATGCGCTTCGTCCATGATCATCTCCAGTTCCTCTTTGCGCAGCTCGGTATCATCTACGCCTTCTCCTTCCGTGCGGCCATAAACACCACCAGTCGCCGAGATTTTGATCACTTGCGCGCCTTGCGCCACTTGCCTGCGCACGCCTTTCAGCGCTTCCCAGGGGCCATCCACCGGCAGCCCATGGAAGGGATCATGACCGCCGGTCATGATCAGGGACATCCCGCTGCTGAAGATGCGCGGCCCGGGCAGTTTCCCGCGCGCAATCGCTTTGCCGACATGCAATGCCGCATCATGCGGCGTACCAAGATCGCGTACGCTGGTGATGCCATGCGGCAGGTAGTTCAAGGCATTGCTTACGGTTTCCAGCAGGTTTTCTTCCTCGCTGGCATTGCTGATATCCGTTGCCGGATCGGCGCCGCCATTCCAGCTTAGGTGAACATGCAGGTCGATCAGGCCGGGCAGCAGCCAGCCGCCCGCACCGTCAATCACGTCAGGGGCATCTGTTGTCCCCACAGAGGCATGCGGTATCACACTTTTAATGCGATCACCTTCGATGTGGATATCGAATAGGCCAGAATGCCTTTGCTCGCCGTCAAAAAGATGAACATTGCAGATTTGCATAGCGTTTTCCTCCCTATGAAGTGAGCGATGATCAGATCGGTCCGGGGTGCGCAGCCCGCTTGCTTTTAGACAGCAGCTGATAGCGTATTGCGTACTGCGTACTGCCTATTACCTATTGCCTGTAGATGGTGCCTTCCTTCATCACAAAACCACATTCGCTGAGCGCTTCAAAATCTGTCAGCAGATCGCGTGGCCATCCGGAAATATCTGCCAGCTTGCCGGGGGCGATGACGCCCAGATCTTCGCGGCCGATGATCTTTGCATTGGCGCTGGTCGCCGCGACTAGCGTGCGCAGCGCAGGGATGCCGATATTACGCCAGGCCTGGAATTCGCACCAGCTGTCGATATTCTGTTTGCCGGAAACGATATCCGATCCCAGCCCGACGGTCACCTTTTCGTCCAGGATGAGCTGGCGGATAGTGACGCGGCTTTCATCGAGCTGCTGTTTGTATTTATCCAGCTTACGTTGATAGGCAGGGCTGCGTGGGGGCAGGGTGGCCGGGTCTGCCTTGGGATCTCCAATCAACGAAAAAATGGTCGGGACGAGATAGATATCATGCTCTGCCATCAGGTCTGCCGTATGCGGCTGCATCAATGTGCCATGTTCAATCTCATGCACGCCAAGGTGGATCAGCATATCGATGACATCGGATGTATAGGCATGTGCTGCGACCGGTTTACCCAAACTTTTGGCTGTCTGGATGATGGCGCGCAGTTCATCTTCATCCAGCTGTGGTTCTCCGGGGTCATCTCCTGGCGAAGCGAAACCGCCTGCCGCCATGATCTTGATGAAATCCGCGCCATATTTTACCTGTTTACGGACAAGCCGCTTGAATTCGTCTGCGCCGTTTCCGATCGCATACGGTTGCTCCAGCAGTTCGGAAATGAACGGGTTAGTATTGCCATGGAATATGGAAAAGTCCCAGTGCCCGCCAGGAATTCCCAGCGCATGCGGTGCTACCAGCAAACGTGCCGCCGGGAACAGACCACGATCAATGGCGCGTTTGGCATCCATGCAACCAAAGCCGCGGAAAGCCGTACCAGTGGTGCGGATGGTGGTAAACCCGTTTTGCAGGGCAGTCATGCAGTTGTGAACCAGATTAAGCGTTTTCATCTCATCTGAATCTGTAACGGCAAATTCATTGAAATTGAAACCGACAAATTCAAAGTGCACATGCGCATCGATCAGTCCAGGCGTGACGGTCAGATGAGAAAGATCGACCACTTGCGCATCTGCAGGCTGTGGCAGCGCTTCACCGACTGCAGTGATTTGACGCCCTTCTACCAAAATACGGACGTTTT
>CALXRV010000037.1 GCA_944390945.1 uncultured Clostridia bacterium | reverse complement strand
CCACAGGTGGCCAGGTAGAACGCTTCGGCAAAGGAGAGGGTCAGGCTGCTGTCTTCCAGCAGCGCTGCGCGCAGTTTGGAGACGGCGATCGCATCCTGTATGCCGCGCAGCGGCGAGCTGTGCGCGCCGCCGGCGATATCGCTGCCCAGGCCGATGCGCAGCCCGCGCCGCAGCATTTCCCGCACCGGCGCCGCGCCGCTTACCAGATTGATATTCGATTGCGGGCAATGCGCGACAAAGACGCCACGGCGCTGGATCAGTTCCTGCTCATTTTCATCCGAATAAACGCAGTGCGCCATGACCGTCGGTGTTTGCCCGAAGAGGCCAAAACGATCATAGACAGCGCCATAGCAGGCGCTTTGCGGGTAAAGCTCCCTGACCAGCGCCACTTCGTCGCGGCTTTCGGAAAGATGGGACTGCACCGGCAGGCCGCTTTCTGCAGCCAGCGCGCCCAGGCCGGCCAAAAGCTGCGGCGAACAGCTGGGCACGAAGCGCGGCGTCAAAATCGGCCGCACACGCTGCAGGCCGGCCTGCTGCATCTGCTGCAGCCATGCCTGTTCTGCGGCCAGCGCATCCGGCCCTTCCGCCAGCGCGGGCAGGGCGCAGCGGTCCATGCTGACGCGGCCGACAAAAGCGATCAGCCCGCTTTGCTCCAGCAGCTGCGCCAGCCGCAGGCTGGCTGCGCCATGGATGGTGGCGAAGACGACGGCGCGCGTCAAAAAACCCTGCTGCAGCTCTGCCGCAAATGCGCGGTAGGCCTGTTCCGCATGCGCGGCTTCGGCATAGCGCGCCTCTTCCGGAAAGGTATAACGCTCCAGCCAGGGCAGCAAGGGCAGATCCATGCCCAGGCCGCGGAAGGAAAACTGCGGCGCATGCAGATGCAGATCCGTCATACCGGGCAGCAGCAGCGCCGCGCCATAATCGTAAAGCGGCAGCGTCTGCCATTGCGGCGGCAGCTCTGCGGCCAGGCCGGCGATGCGCCCCTCTGCCACCAGCAGATAGCTCTGCGGCCGGCAGGCCAGTTCCTGCGGCGAAACGCTGTATACTGCGTCGCCCCGGATGACAAATGCCTGTTCCGTCATTTGCGTCACCGCCTTTCCGCCTGCCTGCGCCGTTCGTCCTGCCGCGCCGTCAAGCCCGGCCGCGCCATCAAGCCTGGCCGCGCCGTCAAGCCCGGCTGCGCTGCAGCCGCGCAGGTAAGGCTGCACAATATCTGCCGCAACATGCCGCGCCCGCCTTTTCCGCCTGCGGGCGGGGCAAGTTTGCGGATCTCCGCTTTGCAGATTCTCACTTTCCCCTGCCGGCAGCGCTGCGCTTCACGACGCGGCAGGGGATCTGTCTTCAGTATATCATGCGTGCGCCTGTTTGACCAGAGGAAAAAGCCAGGCTGCTTTTCCCGCCGCCAGCCGGCGGAGCAGCAAAACGCAGCATGAAGCTGCAGCGGGCATCATGGCGAAAGCGCGGGCAAAAGCACAGGCGAAAGCGCGGGTGAAAGCGCGGGTGAAAGCGCGGGCGAAAGCGCGGGCGAAAGCGCGGCAGAGCAAAACGCAAGGCCTGCTTTTTGCCTGCGGATAAGGAGAAATAAACGCCTGCTATCTTCACCCGCCATAAAAAATGACAAAAATAGCCTTGACTTCATCGAACATATGTTCTATAATCAAAGTACTCCCCGCCAACGCTCCTCCTGGCGAACAAAAGGAGGAGGAAGTATGGCAAAATATGAATGTCTCTGCTGCGGCCTGCGGTTTTCGCGGCCAAAGCGCTTTGACGAGGCGCGCAGCGCATGTTTTGGCTTTCCGGCAGCGGAACGGCTGGCCGGCTGCCCGCACTGCGGCGGCGCCTACATGGAATACACGGTAAGGGACCAGGAGAGGAGGCCCGAAGATGACTGATGCCCGCTGGCGCAGAAAAGCAAAGGATCTGTTGTTCGATTATACGGCAAAAAAACGCCGCCTTCGTCAGGCGGAGCAGGACGTGATCTATGGCACCACGCGCGAACGCGACCACCGCTACCGTCGCGGCGGCGTGCGCAATCCCACGCTGGTCAAAGCAGAACTGCTGGACAGCCCGGAGCTAAACCAGATGCGCCGCGAAATCGCTGCCGTGGAAGGGCTGCTGCAGGAGCTGCAGACCGAACGGCGCATCGACCAGAAGCAGCGTACCCTGCTTGAACTGGTCTATATCCGCAACAGCCATTGCCTTTACGGTGCAGCGGCACTGCTCGAGATCTCTGAACGCACCGCCAAGCGCTGGAATACGCGCGCACTGGAAAATCTTGCGCGCCGCATGGGCTGGCTGGACTGAAGCAGGGCGGCAGGGCCGCCCGCCAATCTCGCGCTGCTCCCTGCATCCTACGGGTTAGCCTTGCGCTCGCGTTCGACTGCCGTGCTCCGCCAGGTCTTACTGCGACGGGGCGGCAGGGCCGCCTGGACAAAACCAAAGCAGGCGCGGGAAGCCAAGTCCTGCCGGATCTTCGCCTGCCCGCGCCTGTTTCACGTGAAACGCGCTTCCCAGCCAGATCAGGGCTTGAGAATGGCGTCCAGGATATTCTGCAGATCGTCTTCGCAATGATAATCGATCACCACGCGGCCGCGCCCCTGGCTGCCGGTCACGCGCACGCGCAGGCCAAGCCGCGCGCTGCATTGCCGGGCGATATCCTCATGCAGCACCTGCTCGCTGCGGCGGGCAGGCGCCGCTTTCTCCTCGCGCAGGCGGGCGGCCATCGCCTCCGCCTGACGCACGGAAAGCTGCTGGTTGATGATCGCTGCGGTAAGCTGCGCACGTTTTCTGGCGTCTGCCAGCGAAAGCAGGGCGCGCGCATGGCCGGCGCTGATGCGCCCTTCGGCAAGCAGCTTTCTGTCCTGCGGCGCCAGCTTCAGCAAGCGCAGCGTATTGGCAATATGCGGCCGGCTTTTGCCCAGCCGCTCCGCCAGCGTTTCCTGCGTATAGCCATGCAGGTCCATCAATGCGCGGTAGGCTTCCGCTTCTTCCAGCGGGCCAAGATCCTCGCGCTGGATATTTTCGATCAACGAGATTTCCGCCAGCTCGCGCGCATCCAGCCGCCGCACGATGCAGGGCACCTCCTGCAGGCCGGCCATGCCGGCGGCGCGGAAACGGCGCTCGCCAGCCACGATCAGATAGCCTTCCTCCTGCCGCACCACCAGCAACGGCTGCATCACGCCATGGCTGCGGATGGAACCGGCCAGCTCCGCCAGCCGGTCTTCATCAAAATGGCGGCGCGGCTGTTCCGGGTTGGCATGCAGTTCCGCCAATGGCAGCATGGTCACGCGCTCGCCCGCTTCAAAACCGGAAAAATCGCCGCCATCCCCGCCCAGCAGCGCGGAAAGTCCCTTGCCCAGCGCCTGTTTTTTCGCCATCAGGCATCGCCCTCCCTTTGCAGAAATTCATCCGCCAGCGCCTGATATTCCTCTGCGCCGCGGCTGTGCTGATCGTAAAAAATGCCCGGCACGCCATGGCTGGGCGCCTCGGAAAGGCGCACGCTGCGCGAGATCTGCGTGCGGTAGACCTGGTCGCCAAAAAAGGCGCGCGCCTCCTCCGCCACCTGCGCGGAAAGATTGGTACGGCTGTCGTACATCGTCAGCAGCACGCCAGTCAGCCGCAGTTCCGGGTTCAGGTTTTCATGCACCAGTTTATAGGTATTCAGCAGCTGCGTCAGCCCTTCCAGCGCATAATATTCGCATTGCAACGGTACGAGCAGGCCGTCGGCCAGCGCCAGCGCATTGACCGTGAGCAGGCCGAGCGAAGGCGGGCAATCGATAAAAATATAGTCGTAAAACGGGGTGAGCGGCCGCACGGCGCGGCGCAGCTTGTTCTCACGCGATATGGCGTTGACCAGCTCCACCTCTGCGCCAGCCAGCTGAATCGTCGCCGGCATCAGGTCCAGATTGCGAAAGCCGCTTTTGCGGATGACCGCAGCCGGCGGCGCACCGCTGATCAGCACGTCATACACGCAATGCGCAATCTCGCGGCGGTCCACGCCCAGGCCGCTGGTCGCGTTGCCCTGCGGATCCATATCGATCAGCAGCACTTTTTTGCCGCGCTCGCCCAGCGCAGCCGAAAGATTCACCGCTGTCGTCGTCTTGGCCACGCCGCCTTTCTGGTTGACGATGGCGATTACTTTACCCATCCTCGTTTCCCCTTTCCGGCAAAATTTGCCCTCCCTATTAGGATTCTCCCTGCCGCGCGATTTCCCTGCCCGCCAGCGCTTTCCTGTCGTATTCCCGCTTCTGTTTCACGTGAAACAGGCGGCGGGAAACAGCACGGGGCTGCGCTCCGAATAAATCTTGGTCAGCTGCCGCAATAAAACGGGCGCCAACTGGCTGGATACCTGCAGCAGGGCGGCAGGGCCGCCTGCCAATCTCGCGCTGCTCCCTGCATCCTACGGGTTAGCCTTGCGCACGCGTTCGACTGCCGTGCTCCGCCAGGTCTTACTGCGACGGGGCGGCAGGGCCGCCCGCCAGCGGCGCCCGCCAGCGGCGGGAGGCAACGGCGCGCTTGGGACAGATTGCTGACTCTACGCCTTGCGCACGCGTTCAGCTGCGCTGCATTGCCGGGCCTTAAAACAGGGCGGCAGGGCCGCCTGCCAATCTCGCGCTGCTCCCTGCATCCTACGGGTTAGCCTTGCGCACGCGTGCGACTGCCGTGCTCCGCCAGGTCTTACTGCGACGGGGCGGCAGGGCCGCCCGCCAGCGGCGGGAGGCAACGGCGCGCTTGGGGCGGGTTGCAGGCCGTAAGTCCTGCGCACGCGTTCAGCTGCGCTGCATTGCCGGGCCTTAAAGCAGGGCGGCAGGGCCGCCTGCCAATCTCGCGCTGCTCCCTGCATCCTACGGGTTAGCCGTGCGCACGCGTTCGACTGCCGTGCTCCGCCAGGTCTTACTGCGACGGGGCGGCGGGGCCGCCCGCCAGCGGCGGGAGGCAGTGGCGCGCTTGGGGCGCTTTGCAGGCCGTAAGTCCTGCGCACGCGTTCAACTGCCCTACGCCGCCAGGTCTTAAAGCAAGGGAGGAGGCGGCGCGCTTGGCGCTGGTTGCTGACCTTACGCCTTGCGCACGCGTTCAGCTGCGCTGCATTGCCGGGCCTTAGCGCAGCGGCGCGGACGGGGACGGCTGCCGCCGTTCCCGTCGCCGCAGGCATCTTTGCCTGCGGCAGCTGCCTTTGGCAGTCCGCGCCGCCGCGGTTCGCAGGACATTCGAAAAACCGG
>CALXRV010000036.1 GCA_944390945.1 uncultured Clostridia bacterium | reverse complement strand
CCGACCCGTCTTAGCGAGGAGCAGAAAGAACTATTGCGTAAACTGGATGCCTCCTGTACCGCGCAGCATGAAAGCGAAGAACGCAAAGGATTTTTCGGCAAGATCTTCAAGGAAAAATAATATGCCGGCATGACAGCGTCATGGTGAAAAAAGGCTGCCGCTGAAGGCGGCCTTTTTTGTCTGGCTGCAGGGGGAGATTGCGCACGACTACAGGCATTGACGACAACATGGCGGGGTATCTGGTCTCCCGGTCTCCCTTCTCCGGACAGGATACTGCAGTAGCTGCACAGCATGCTGCTGCAGGACGGATGTTTTCCCCTGGCAGGAAGAGGCAGAAGCGCGCAAAAGCCGGCTGTTCTTACAGCCGGCTTTTGCCGTGTTGGGTAATGTGAGGAGATCAGGGTTTCTTGGAATATCCTGATATCTTTGGGATCAGTTGGTTTTGTGGCTTCACCCTGCCGCCGTGGGCGTATTTGGGGCGGTTTTGTTCTTCCGCGGGGAAAGCGGGGTAACTGCGGCGGGCAATTCAGGGCTTGCCAGTGTTTTTTCTAAGTGGCTGTCGCTTCTTTTCCCCGGTTTCCTGCCCGTTGGGACTAGCGTTCGGCAGCCCCATCGGATCAGCGGTGTAGTAGGCGGGATCAAATTTCCGGGATAATGGATATCTGAAAAGCGGCATGAATTTGCGTAAGCGCTGAACATGAACAGACCAAAAGTAAGCGGTTTTGGCAAGCGGAAAGCTTGAAAATCCTGAGTAAGCCTACGGTACCTGCTATATTCTCTGAGCGTTGATATGGCCTATTGCGGAAAACGTGATTTGTTTTAGGATAAGGGGTTGTTTGCTAATTGCCCGAAGGCAGTATTTAACGGGAGGAAAATAGCCAATTTAGTTAGTTATTACTAACTAAATTAACTTTAACAGATCAGCGCAGCTTTGTCAACTGTTTTCAAAAAAAAGCGTTGTTTTTATCCCCTGGAAATCATTGTTGTCCAAGATTATGCTTTGACAAAACCGATTGCGGCGCCTTGGTTTGGCATTGGTGCAGATCGTGACGCTCGATATGCTGGACAGCGGAAAAAAGCAATGATCGTGGACGCGGTTTTACCCGGATTTAACAGCAGCAGGATTTTGCCGTTAACATCCGGCGCGTATATTGAGTTTGTCAACAGAAAACAAAGAAAAAAGACGATATGAATGGAAAAGGAGAGAAAAGTAATGAAAAAAATGATGGTATTGCTGCTTGGTCTGATGTTGTTTGCCTGCATGCTGGCTGGTTGTGCAGGCAGCGGAAACGATGGTGCTGCGGATGGGAGCGCGGATGTTGCCGATGGGGCTGAAAGCAGCGAGGGTAACGGCGGAGAAGAAAACAGCAATGACGGCCCGATCACCGTTGTTCGGCGCGAGGATGGCTCCGGTACGCATGGCGCATTTATCGAGCTGTTTGCGATTGAAGAAGAAGATGAATCCGGCGAGGCGGTCGACATGACGACGCTTGCGGCAGAGATCACCAACAGCACTGCGGTGATGATGACGACCGTGGCCGGTAATGTGAACGCGATCGGCTATGTTTCCCTCGGTTCGCTGAGTGATTCGGTCAAAGCGTTGGCGATCGACGGTGTGGCGGCAACGGTGGAGAACATCGAGAATGGCAGCTATGCAATTTCCCGTCCCTTCAATATCGCAACGCTGGCTACGGTGAGCGATGCGGCGCAGGATTTCATCGACTTCATTCTCAGTGCGGATGGCCAGGCAGTTGTGACGGAAGAAGGATATATCAGCGTGGGTGACGCGCCTGCTTTTACCAGCGCACAGCCTGAAGGGACAGTCGTTGTGGCGGGTTCCTCTTCCGTAACACCGGTGATGGAAGCGCTGAAGGAAGCATATGCGGAGATCAACCCAAATGTGACGATCGAGATCCAGCAGAGTGATTCTTCGACCGGGATGACGGTGGCGATGGAAGGTTCCTGCGATATCGGCATGGCCTCCCGCGAGCTGAAAGATAGCGAATTGGCAGGCGGTCTGACGCCGACCGTGATCGCACTCGACGGCATCGCAGTGATCGTCAACAATGACAATCCGCTTGATAATCTGACCGCAGATCAGGTGAAAGCCATATTTACCGGCGCTGTCGCCAACTGGGGTGAACTTGAATAAGCGCAGCCGGAACGGATATACGGCAGCAGCTCGCGCAGGGCGCATGCGGCAGGGCTGATGGATGGACGGGCGGGGATGACGGGCTGTGCGAAGAGATTCGCGCAGCCCGCTGTTCCGCCGAAGGAAGGAGTCGCTGCGAATGAAAAACATAACGGAAAGCATGATGCGCATCGTATTCCTGGCAGCCGCCTGCGTTTCGATCATCGCAGTCTTGCTGATCTGTATTTTCCTTTTCGCCAACGGCGTGCCTGCGATGCTGGAGATCGGGGTGGGGGATTTCCTCTTCGGCAGTGTTTGGCGGCCGCTGAGCGATATCTATGGTATTTTTCCGATGATCGTCGGCAGCATTTATGTTACGGCAGGCGCAGTGCTGCTCGGCGTACCAATCGGCATTCTTTGCGCCGTTTTTCTGGTGCATTTTTGTCCCGCACGTCTCTACCGGGTACTGAAGCCGATGGTCGAGCTGCTGGCTGGCATTCCTTCCATCGTATACGGTTTCTTCGGTCTGGTCGTGCTGGTACCGCTGATGCAGCAGCTGACGGGCAGCAGTGGTAAAGGCCTGTTAACGGCATCGATTTTGCTTGCGATCATGATTTTGCCCACGGTGATCGGCGTGGCGGAATCCGCGATCCGCGCGGTTCCGGAAAGTTATTATGAAGGTGCGTTGGCACTTGGTGCGACGCATGAACGCAGCGTGTTCTTTACCGTTGTGCCGGCGGCACGCTCCGGTATCATGGCCGGTGTGGTGCTTGGCGTCGGCCGGGCGGTAGGCGAGACGATGGCGGTGGTGATGATCGCCGGCAATCAGCCGGTGATACCGGAAAGCCTGCTTTCCGGCGTGCGTACCTTGACGGCCAATATCGTATTGGAAATGGGCTATGCGGCTGATCTGCACCGCGAGGCGCTGATCGCTACGGCGGTGGTATTGTTTGTCTTTATTTTGATCATCAATCTGACGTTTTCCCTGTTGAAGAGGAGGGGGTACTGATGGCGGCCGTGCAGTCTGCGCGAATAAAAAAGCGTATTCATCCGCTTTCCCTTTTTCTGCGGGCGCTGGTGATCGCAGCGGCGGTGATGACCATCGGCGTATTGCTGTTCCTGATCGCCTATATTCTGATTCGCGGTATTCCAAACCTGAAGCCGGAGCTGTTCGCCTGGCAGTATTCGACGGAAAATGTCTCCATGCTGCCGGCTTTGATCAATACGGTGATAATGACCGTGCTGACCCTGCTGTTTGCCATACCGGTTGGCGTGGCGGCGGCGATCTATCTTGTCGAATATGCCAAACGCGGTAACCGGCTGGTTTCGGCGGTAAGGTTGACAACAGAAACGCTGGCCGGCATTCCTTCCATCGTCTATGGCTTGTTTGGCTTCCTTTTCTTTTTCATGAAGCTGGACTGGGGCTATTCCATGTTGGGCGGTAGTTTGACATTGGCGATCATGATTCTGCCGTTGATCATGCGCACGACAGAGGAAGCTTTGCTTGCCGTGCCGGATGCATATCGCGAAGGCAGCTTTGGCCTTGGCGCGGGCAGGCTGCGCACGGTATTCAGCATTATTTTACCTTCGGCCATGCCGGGCATCCTGGCCGGCGTGATTCTGGGCATTGGCCGTATTGTCGGCGAGACGGCGGCGCTGATCTATCCTGCCGGCACAGCGGCAGTGGTACCCAGTTCGCTGATGGAATCCGGCCGTACGCTGGCCGTGCATATGTATGCGCTGACTTCAGAAGGGCTTTATATGGAAGAATCTTATGCCACGGCCGTTGTCCTACTGCTGTTGGTGGTCGGCCTGAACGCACTTTCTGCTTTTGCCGCCCGCCGGCTGACGCGGCGGCGGGGCTGATGAGGGAGGAAGGAAAGACAGATGGATAAGTTCAATATCCAGAAGCTGGATCTGTATTATGGTACATTTCAGGCGCTGCGCCAGGTGGACCTGGCGATACAGGCCAATGAGGTGACCGCTTTCATCGGCCCCTCTGGCTGCGGTAAGACGACCTTGCTCAAATCGTTGAACCGCATGAACGACCTTGTGGAAGGCTGCCGGATCAAAGGCAAAATTTTGCTGGATGGCGAGGATATCCATGGCGATATTGACGTCAATTTATTACGCCGTCGTGTAGGTATGGTATTCCAAAAGCCAAATCCCTTCCCGATGAGCATCTATGATAATATCGCTTACGGCCCGCGCACGCATGGCATCCACAGCAAGGCGCGGCTGGATGAGATTGTGGAAAAGTCGTTGCGTGCTGCAGCGATCTGGGATGAAGCCAAAGACCGGCTGAAAAAGAGCGCGCTCGGGATGAGTGGCGGCCAGCAGCAACGGCTGTGCATTGCCCGTGCTCTGGCTGTGCAGCCGGATGTGTTGCTGATGGATGAACCGACCAGCGCATTGGATCCGATTTCGACTTCAAGAATCGAAGATCTTGTGATAGAATTGAAAAAGGATTATACGATCGTGATCGTGACGCATAATATGCAGCAGGCAGCGCGTATTTCAGACCGAACGGCTTTTTTCCTGCTGGGAGAAGTGGTGGAAACCGGTGCGACCGAACAGCTTTTTTCCAATCCCAGGGAAAAAAGAACGGAAGATTATATCACGGGGAGGTTCGGATGATGCGGGAAAGATTTGATGCCCAGCTGGAGAGGCTGAATACGGAATTGATCGGGATGGGCGCGCGCTGCGAGGATGCGATCGCCATGGCGGTACGCGCGCTGCTGGAAAACGATGATACGCTGCCAACGCAGGTGCTGGAGATCGATGCAGAGATCGATCGCAAGGAGCGGGATATCGAGGCGCTCTGTCTGAAATTGCTGCTGCAGCAGCAGCCGGTAGCGCGCGATCTGCGCGCGATCAGTTCGGCACTGAAAATGGTTTCCGATATGGAGCGCATCGGCGATCAGGCGGCCGATATCGCAGAGATCAGCCGTTATATCGATGGCGAGAAGATGACCGGGCGCGTGCATATCGAGGATATGGCGCAAGCGACGATTCATATGGTCACCGGCAGCATCGATTCTTTTGTGCACAAGGATCTGGAACTGGCGCGCGCGGTAGCGGCGGAAGACGATGTGGTGGATCGCCTTTTTGACCAGGTGAAAACCGAACTGATCGGTTTGATCGGTGAAAAACCGTCAGCCGGCGGCTTTTGCCTTGACCTGCTGATGGTGGCAAAATATTTGGAACGAATCGGCGATCATGCGGTGAATATCGCCGAATGGGTGGAATTTTCTCTGACTGGAGTGCATGTAGGAGGATGAGGCATGATCTATATCGTCGAGGATGATGCAAGCATACGCGAACTGGTCGTCTATACGCTGAATAGCCAGGGAATGCAGGCGGAAGGTTTTGCATTGCCTTCCGCATTCTGGCGGGCGATGGAGCGGCAGCTGCCTTCATTGATCTTGCTCGATATTATGTTGCCGGAGGAAGATGGATTGACGATTCTGCGCCGCCTGCGTGCCGCGGCTGCGACCAGCCGATTGCCGGTGATGATGCTTACGGCAAAAGGCGGTGAGTATGACAAGGTGCTGGGGCTGGATGCTGGTGCGGACGATTATTTGCCGAAACCCTTTGGTATGATGGAGCTGCTGGCCCGTATCCGTGCGCTGCTGCGGCGCAGCGGCAATGGCGGTGAAAGCGTAGAATATCGGGTGGGGGATCTTTACCTTTCCCCTGCGCAGCATATCGTGCGCTGTGGGGGCCAGGAGATCAGCCTGACATTGAAGGAATTTGAACTGCTCTGCTTGTTGCTGGAAAACCAGGGTTTTGTGTTTACCCGCGACCAGCTGTTGAATCGCATCTGGGGTTATGAATATGACGGCGAAAGCCGCACGGTGGACGTGCATATCCGCAATCTCCGGCAAAAATTAGGGGTATGCGGTAATTGCATTGAAACGGTGCGTGGCGTTGGCTATCGAATCGGGGCGCAGAACAAATGACAAAGCGAATTTTCCGTGCGGCTTTTCTTGTTTCCCTTATCGTGCTGCTGCTCAGCATGATCTTGCTGCTTAGCGTATTGTATACGCATTTCGGGCGGCAGCTGCGTAGCGATCTGGAAAATGAGGCGGGCTTTATTGCGCAGGGGCTGTCGCATGAGGGCAGCGCGTATCTGGAGGAGCTGGATTCATCGGAACGGCGCATCACCTGGATTACGGCATCGGGGGAAGTGCTGTATGACAGCGACACTGCGGCGGCTGCGATGGAGAATCATGCCGACCGGCCTGAATTTCAGGCTGCATTAGCAAATGGCAGCGGAGAGGCGGCGCGCTATTCTGAAACGCTTGGCCAAAAAACGCTCTATTATGCATTGCTGCTGGCAGATGGCAGTGTACTGCGTATTGCCGGTACGCAGAGCGGCGTTCTGGCTCTGCTGATCGATATGGTGCCGGCCGTGATGTTGATTCTGGCTGCGGCGATGCTGGTTTCGCTGGTGCTGGCCTCGCGTGCCGCACGGCGCATTGTGGAGCCGATCAATCGTATTGACCTGGATCATCCGGAAATGGATGATGAGGCATATGACGAGCTGGCGCCGCTGTTGACCCGGATTATCCATCAAAACGAAACGATTCGGGAGCAGATGGAAGGTTTGCGGCGCAAACAGCAAGAATTTACTGCGATCACGGAAAATATGAGCGAAGGGTTTTTGATTCTCGACAGGCATGCGAAGGTGCTTTCCTTTAATTCAGCGGCTATCTCTCTGCTTGGGGCAGTTGCATCAGAGGAAAACGCCAGCGTATTTACGCTGAACCGCAGTAAGGCATTACGCGATGCAGTACGTGCTGCGCTTTCCGGCCAGGCCTGCCGACGTGAGTTGCAGCTAGGGGATAAGGACTATCAGCTGCTGGCTAATCCGGTACGGCGTGATGCGGAATGTGTCGGCATGGTACTACTGATCGTTGACATTACGGAGAAAAAGGAATGGGAGCGGTTGCGCAGCGAGTTTACCGCCAATGTTTCTCATGAATTGAAAACGCCGCTGACCTCCATTTCCGGATTTGCCGAGATCATTCGCAACAATATGGTACAACCGCAGGATGTGCCGCGCTTTGCCGGAAAGATTTATGATGAAGCGCAGAGGCTGATCTCTTTGGTCAGCGATATTATCCGTCTTTCCCAGCTGGATGAAGAGGCGATTCCGGCTGAAAAGGTGATGGTCGATCTTTATGCGCTGGCGGAGCATGTGCTCGCCAATCTGCGCGATGCAGCAGCGGAAAAGCATATCACCTGTCGGCTGGAAGGCTGTGCCGCGCTTGTGCGCGGCGTGCCGGAGATCCTGGAGGATATGATTTATAATCTCTGTGATAATGGGATCCGCTACAATCGGGAAAATGGTTCATTGACCGTAACCGTAAGCGAGGATGCAGAGGGGATTCGTCTGACTGTGGCGGATACAGGCATTGGGATTCCTGCCGCAAAACTGGATCGTGTATTTGAGCGTTTTTATCGGGTGGATAAGAGTCGTTCCAAGCAGGAAGGCGGCACCGGCCTGGGGCTTTCGATCGTCAAGCATGCAGCGGCTTATCATGGCGCAGTGGTGCAGGCGCAAAGCCGGCTTGATGAAGGCTCGGTCTTTACGGTTTTTTGGCCGCAAAAAGCGACAAAAGATGGCGGAGAAGAAAAATAAATTTCCAGATACAGTATACAAATGCTCTTTCTTAATATATACTATACAATATCTTGTTTTTCATTTTGCCTATCGCCGGGACAGGCTGAAATGACAGAAAAGGCGGCATAGACAGGAGGAGCATTATGCACTATCGTAGCGATATCGAAATCGCTCAGGCTGCAGAATTGCGGCATATTCGTGAGATCGCGACAGAAGCCGGGATTCCGGAGCAGTATCTGGAGCAGTATGGTAATGATAAAGCAAAGGTGGATTACGCTTTGCTGGAAGAATTGGCCGAACGGCCTGATGGCAAGCTGATCCTGGTCACGGCCATTACACCGACGCCAGCCGGGGAAGGAAAAACGACGGTCAGCGTCGGCCTGGCTGATGCTTTGCGGCAGCTGAACAGGCGGGTGATGGTTGCCCTGCGCGAGCCGAGCCTGGGGCCGGTTTTCGGCATCAAGGGCGGCGCGGCCGGTGGCGGCTATGCGCAGGTGGTGCCGATGGAGGATATCAATCTTCATTTTACCGGCGACCTGCATGCCATCTCGGCAGCAAACAACCTGCTGGCAGCATTGGTGGACAACCATATCCAGCAGGGCAATGCCCTGGGGCTGGACCCGCGGCGCATCAGCTGGCGGCGCTGCCTGGATATGAATGACCGGCAGCTACGGCATATCGTTTGCGGTCTCGGCGGCCGCGCGGACGGCATGCCACGGGAGGACGGCTATGATATCACGGCTGCCTGTGAAGTGATGGCCGTGCTCTGCCTGGCGCGCGATATCCCGGACTTAAAAGCGCGGCTGAGTCGACTGATCGTCGGCTATACGCGGGAGGGAAAAGCGGTGACTGCGGCTGACCTGCATGCGGCAGGCGCAATGACCGCACTGCTCAAACATGCGCTGAAACCGAATCTTGTACAGACGCTGGAGGGCACGCCGGCGCTGATTCATGGCGGCCCGTTTGCCAATATCGCGCATGGCTGCAATAGCGTGATTGCGACGCAGCTGGCGCTGAAACTGGCGGATTATGTGGTGACGGAAGCTGGATTTGGTGCAGATCTCGGCGCGGAGAAGTTTTTCGATATCAAATGCCGTATGGCTGGTTTGCAGCCGGCTGCAGTGGTGCTGGTGGCGACGGTGCGCGCGCTTAAGCATCATGGCGGCGCGGATAAAAAAGCGCTGGCAGAGGAGAATCTGACGGCGTTGGAACGCGGCCTGCCCAACTTGCTGCAGCATGCGGAAAATATCCGCAACGTATATGGGTTGCCCGTCGTGGTGGCAATCAACCGTTTCCCCACCGATACTGAGCGGGAGCTGGCTTTGCTGGCGGAAAAATGCGCTATGGCCGGGTTGGTAGCTGTGCCGGCAGAAGTCTGGACCAAGGGAGGCCGGGGCGGTCTGGCACTGGCAGAAGAAGTGGTGCGGATTGCTGCGGAAAAAAGCGAGCTGCGTTTCTGCTATGATGCGGCTTTACCGATTGCCGAGAAGCTGGATCTGATCGCGCGGCGGATCTATCATGCGGAGGGGGCAGATCTGACATCGGCTGCGCAGAAGCAGGCGGCGGAGTTGACCGCGCAGGGTTATGGCGAGTTGCCGATTTGCGTGGCCAAGACACAGTACAGTTTTTCTGATGATGCTGCTCTGCTCGCCGCACCACGCGGTTTCCGCATTACGGTGCGCGAGCTGAAGGTGAACGCCGGCGCTGGTTTTGTCGTCGCGCTGACCGGCAATATCATGACTATGCCCGGCCTACCGAAGCGGCCGGCCGCCGAACAGATCGATGTGGAGGCGGATGGTCGCATCACCGGCCTGTTCTGAGCGGGTGAAAATGGATGGCAACGGATAATTCGGAATGACAGGCAGAGAGAAAAGGGGGAGCCGGAATGGCAGAACTGTGGAAAGGCGCAGCGGTGAACGCTGTGCTGAATGAGAGGCTGCGCAGCGAGGTTGAGACTTTGCGCAGCTGTGGTGTGACGCCGCAGCTGGCGATCGTAAGGATGGGCGAGCGGCCGGATGATATCGCTTATGAGCGCGGTGCGATCAAACGCTGTGAGAGCATTGGCGTGAAGGTATGCTGTCATACCTTGCCGGCGGATGCGGATGAAGCCGCGCTGCTGGCGGTGATCGATCGTGTGAATCGTGATGTGGAGATACATGGTTGCCTTTTGCTGCGTCCGCTGCCGCCACAGATTGATGATACACGCGTGCGCAATGCGCTGTTGCCGGAAAAAGATGTGGACGGTATTACCGATCAAAGCCTGGCCGGCGTGTTCACCGGTGGCGGGGTCGGCTTCCCGCCCTGCACGGCGGAAGCCTGTCTGACGATCCTCGATCATTTTGGATATGCGCTGCAGGGGCGGCGTGCCGTGGTGATCGGGCGTTCGCTCGTGGTGGGTAAGCCTGTCGCCATGCTGTTGCTGGCACGGCATGCGACGGTGACGGTCTGCCATACGCGTACGCAAGACATGCCGGCGATTACGCGTGAGGCGGATCTGCTGATCGTCGCTGCTGGCAAACCGCGGATTATCGATGCGCCGTATTTTGGCCAGGGCCAGGTGGTAATCGACGTGGGTATCCATGTCGATGAAACGGGCGCGCTGTGCGGGGATGTAGATTTTGCCGCAGCCGAGCCGCTGGTCAAGGCGATCACGCCGGTGCCGGGCGGGGTAGGGACGGTGACGACTTCTGTATTGGTGCAGCATGTGATCGAAGCTGCCCGCCGGCAGCAGCCGTCAGGCAAATAAACGGAGGTTAAGCCGGGAAAAGAAAGGTCCGCCGTGCGGACTTTTTCTTTTTTTGGAGGAATCAGGATGTGGGGTAACGGTTGTATTTCCTGGCAAATTATAGTAAAATGAAAGAAATGATTTGCGGATATGCCGGAAAAGGAGAGCCTATGCAAAGAGGGAGCGGCGTTCTGATGGCAATTTCATCCCTGCCTGGACGGTTTGGGGTGGGCGGCCTGGGTACGCAAGCCTATGCTTTTGTTGATGCCCTGCAGGCAGCTGGTCAGCGCTATTGGCAGATTCTTCCGTTGACGCCAGTCGGGCCGGGCGCTTCACCTTATCAGAGCGTGAGCGCTTTTGCCGGCGATTGTCAATATATCGATTTTGCTTTATTGCAGGCGGAAGGTATGCTTAGCCAGCAGGAACTGGCGGAATGCGAAGCTGCTTTCCGGCCGAACGACGGTCGCGCCGACTATGAAGCGCAGGTAGCGCGGCCCGCGCTGCTGGAAAAAGCGTTTCGCCGCGGCTGGAAGTCTCTTCGTCATGAGGTGGCGGACTTCCGTGAAGAGAATGCCCACTGGCTGCCGCAATATGCGCTTTATCTGGCGATTTGTGAAGAGCAGGATGGTGCGCTGCCGCCGGACTGGCCGGCGCCGCTGCGTGAACGCCGGCCGGAGGCACTGATGGCTGCCGGCAGACGGCTGCGTGAACGCGTAGCCTATCATGAATTTATCCAATATCTTTTTTACCGGCAATGGACAGCGTTGCGGCGCTATGCCAATGCGCATGGCGTGGCGATGATCGGCGATCTGCCGTTTTATGTCGCCCCAGGCAGCGCGGATATCTGGGCAGAGCCGCGCTGGTTCGATTGTTCCGGCAATGTAGCCGGCTGTCCGCCGGATTATTTTTCCAGCCAGGGACAGCGTTGGGGAAACCCGCTGTATAATTGGCAGGCGTTGGCTGAGGACGGCTATGGCTGGTGGCTGCGGCGCATAGCCTACAGCCGACAGCTTTACGATTATCTGCGTATTGATCATTTTCGTGGGTTTGAAGCGTATTATGCGATCCCGGCGGCGGCCAAGACTGCAGCGGAAGGCGCATGGCAACCCGGACCTGGCATGGCTTTGTTTCACCGTCTGCGCGAGGCCTGCGGCGAACTGCCGCTGATCGCAGAGGATTTGGGCACGCTGACGGATTCCTTTTTTGCCTTCATGGCAGAAAGCGGTTTTCCCGGCCTGCGCGTGCTGCAGTTTGCGTTCACGCCGGAGGCGGACAGTATTTATCTGCCGCATCATGCCGTGCGCAACAGCGTGATCTATACCGGGACGCATGATAATGATACGGTGCGTGGCTGGTTCGCGCAGGCTGCTCCTGCGGAGCGGGCTTTTGTAGCAGAATATTTGGGGCCGGTAGATGATGGCAATATCGCGGATGTCCTGATTCGTACCGCACAGGCGACGGTTTGCGATGTTTGTATCATCCCGATGCAGGATTGGCTGGGCCTGGGCAGTGAGGCACGGATGAATCGCCCTGGTACGGTGGGCGGCGACAACTGGCGTTGGCGGATGGCAGATGATGCCTTTGACCATGCATTACAGCAGCGTATGCTGCGGATGGCGCATGTTTTTGGCCGGTTTTGAACCGTTGCGATGAAAACTGGTCAGCCGGGAAACGGCGGAGCTGACCGGGAAGAGAGAACTGCTGGAAAATGCTGTAGGTGAGCCTTTTGTCCAAGAAAGGAGCTGGGAGTATGGAACCAAGCAGGATCAGCTTTGATTTCAGTCATATGCTTGCAGCCGCCACCGGCGGCCATGGTATCCGCGAGGAAGTTTTTGACAGGGCAGCAGCGCGTATCCCTGCTTTGCACCAGGCGATGGAAGCTGGCCGCGAGGCGATGGCCTGGCGCGCTTTGCCATATGTGCAGCAGGATATTGTTGCAGCCTGCCGTGCTGCAGCGGCACGGATCAATGCGGAATTTGACAATTTTGTCGTATTTGGCATTGGCGGTTCGGCGCTTGGCTCTAAAGCGCTGTTTTCCGCCTGCTGCCATAGCCATTACAATGCATTGCCGCGTGAAAGGCGCGGCGGCGTGCGCTTCTATGTTGAGGACAATGTGGATCCAGACCGGATGAATGCGCTGCTCGATGTGATCGACGTCAAGCGCACCGCTTTCCACATCATCACGAAATCTGGCAATACGGTGGAGACGATGTCGCAGTTTATCATCATCCTCGACCGGCTGCGCAAAGAACTCGGTGAGAATTTGCGCAATAACCTGTTCATCACGACGGACAGGAAGAGCGGTATCATGAAGGGCATTGCGGATGCGGAAGGCTGGGATACTTTTACCGTGCCAGACGGTGTAGGCGGGCGCTTTTCCGTGCTCTGTCCGGTGGGGCTGCTCTCCGCTGCGGTGCTCAATCTGGATTTAGACGCGCTGCTCGCCGGTGCGGCGGAGATGGATGCTGCCTGCAGCCGGCCAGCTCTGGCAGAAAATCCGGCTTATCAATATGCGTTGCTCTATACGGAAGCGATGCGTATGGGCGCCAATATTTCGGTAATGTTGCCTTATGCTGATGCGTTGGCGCCTTTTTCCGAATGGTATTGCCAGCTGTGGGCGGAATCGCTCGGCAAGCGCAACGACCGTGCAGGGCATAGCGTGCATTGCGGACAAACACCGGTGCGTGCGCTCGGCGTAACCGATCAGCATTCGCAGATCCAGCTTTATAACGAAGGGCCGTTCGATAAGGTGATCAGTTTTATCGGCGTGGAGCATTTCCATAGCGAGCTGGTGATCCCGGCCGCGCCGATCGATGTGCGCGACGTCTCCTATCTTTGCGGCCACAGCCTGAATGAATTGATCGCTGCCGAAATGTCCGCTACTGTGCATGCGGTGACGAAAAATGGTAAGATGAACAACACGATCATGGTAGAGTCGTTGAACGAGGCCAGCCTGGGCAAGCTCTTTTTCTTCTTTGAAATGGCGACGGCTGCCGCCGGTGAGCTGCTGGATATCAATGCCTTTGATCAGCCTGGCGTGGAGGAAGGCAAGATCGCAACTTTTGCCTTGATGGGCCGGCCAGGCTATGCGGAAAAGGCGGCGGAGCTGCGCGCGGGCAGCGCGGCGGATGCCAGACTGATGCTTTCGGTCTGAGGTGCGGCCGGCAAGCCGGCGGAGGCAGATATGTATACAGAAGCACAGCTGCGGCAGTGGGCGGAGCACAGCCTCAGCGAAACGGATATCTATCTTTTCAATACCGGTGCAGCGCAGCGCGCTTATCTTGCCTATGGTTGCCACTATATTCCGGAACTTGGCATGCACCGCTTTGTGCTCTGGGCGCCCAATGCCGAGGCGGTCTCTCTGGTCGGCGATTTCAATGGCTGGGATCCGCAGACGCATCCAATGCTGCGCTACCATGGCGGTGTTTTCATCCTTTTCGTCGCCGGCCTGCAGGATGGAGACCTCTACAAATATGCCGTCCGGCAATATGGCGGCGCGACGGTCTGGAAAGCAGACCCGTTTGCCTTTTATGCGGAGACCGGCAGCCGCACCGCCTCCCGCGTCTGGAGCCTGGATGGCTATGCCTGGTCGGACGCTGAATATCTGCGTCGTCGTGCAGCAGTGGACCTGCACTGCGCACCGCTGTCGATCTATGAACTGCATCTTGGTTCCTGGCGGCTGCCGGCAGGTGGGGAAGCGCCCGGCTATCGGCAGATTGCGGAGGAACTGGCAGCTTATTGCGTGCAGATGGGCTATACGCATATCGAGCTGCTGCCGCTTACGGAATATCCTTTTGCTGAATCCTGGGGCTATCAGGTGACAGGTTATTATGCGCCCACTGCGCGGTACGGCACGCCGCAAGATCTGATGTATTTTGTCGATACGATGCACCGGCATGGCATTGGCGTTATCCTCGATTGGGTGCCGGCCCATTTTCCGCGCGATGAGCATGGCCTGGCACGTTTTGACGGTACGGCGCTGTTTGAGCATGAGGACCCGCGGCGCGGCGCACATGCGGAATGGGGTACGCTGATCTTCAACTTTGGCCGTCCGGAAGTACAGAGCTTTCTGATCAGTTCGGCGATGCTCTTCTTCGACCGCTATCATATTGACGGTATCCGCGTGGATGCGGTCAGCTCGATGCTTTATTTGGATTACGGGCGTAAGCCGGGAGAATCCGTGGTCAACCGCTATGGCGGCAATACAGATCTGGAAGCGGTGGATTTTCTGCGCAAACTGAACCAGACTGTGCTCAGCGCATATCCTGGCTGCCTGACCATAGCGGAGGAGAGTACGGCCTACCCGATGGTAACCTGGCCGCCGCAGCAGGGCGGGCTTGGGTTTTCTTTCAAATGGGACATGGGCTTCATGCATGATACGCTGGATTATATGATGATGGACCCCTATTTCCGTCAGGACCACCATGACAAGTTGACCTTTTCGATGATGTATTGCTTCTCCGAAAGCTTTGTGCTCGCCTTTTCGCATGATGAAGTGGTGCATGGCAAGCGCTCGATGCTGGACAAGATGTTTGGCGACTATGCACAGAAGTTCGCTTCGCTGCGCGCTTTGCTTGGCTATCAATATGGGCATCCCGGCAAAAAGCACAATTTCATGGGTACGGAGTTTGGCCAGTTTATTGAATGGGATCATCATCGTCAACTCGACTGGTTGCTGCTTGATTATCCGCAGCATGCCGCGCTGCAGCGCTATGTACAGGCGCTGAACCGGTTGTATACAGCGGAGTCTGCGCTTTATCGCGTTGAAAACAGCTGGGATGGTTTTACCTGGCTGAACGTGATGGATGCGTCGCATAATTCGATCGCTTTCCTGCGCCGGTCTGACCAGGCCGGTCCGCTGGAATATATCGTCTGCGCCTGCCGCTTTGCTCCGGATGATGATGAATGTTTTGTGCTGGGGCTTCCTTTGGCGGGCACGTTGACTGAGCTGCTGAACAGCGATGCAGCAGATTATGGCGGCCATGGCTTTCATAATCCGGTGCCGCTGCGCAGCCGGCGCGGCAACTTCCAGGGACATCCTTATCAGGCGACTATCCGTCTGCCGGGCTTTTCCACCGTTTTCTTCCGCTTCCAGCCGGATGCGGAACAGCCGGCGGCAGAGGAAATGGCGGCAGAGGAAACGGCGGCAGTACAGCAGACGGCGGCAATGCAGAAGGATGCAGACGGAAAAGAGGTTACAGAAAAAAAGGAACAGGGGGTATGCTGCAGTGGTTGTCAATAAAAAACGCTGCGTCGCCATGCTGTTGGCAGGTGGGCAGGGCAGTCGTCTTGGCGTATTGACCAAGTATCGTGCCAAACCCGCCGTACCTTATGGCGGCAAGTACAGGATCATTGATTTTCCGCTTTCCAACTGTGCCAATTCCGGTATTGATACGGTAGGCGTTCTGACGCAGTATCAACCGCTGGAGCTGAATACCTATATCGGAACCGGCGCGCCGTGGGATCTGGACAGCATTACTGGTGGCGCTTTTGTGTTGCCGCCTTATGTCCGAAGTGGTAAGCCGGGCGAATGGTACAGCGGCACGGCCAATGCCATCTATCAGAACCTGTATTTCATCGAACGCTATTCACCGGAATATGTGCTGGTGCTTTCCGGCGACCATATCTACAAGATGGATTATACAGAGATGATTCGCTTCCATGAGCAGAAGGGAGCGGATACGACTATCGCCGTGTTGCGTGTGCCGCTAAGCGAGGCTTCCCGTTTTGGTATCCTCAATACGGATGAAGAGTTGCGCATCGTGGAATTTGACGAAAAGCCAAAGCAGCCGAAAAATGACCTGGCTTCCATGGGCATCTATGTATTCAACTGGCAGAAGCTGAAACGCTATCTGCAGGAGGATGCACGAAACAGCGCGTCTTCGCATGATTTTGGCAAAGATGTGCTGCCGGCCATGCTGGCAGGCGGCGAGCGTATGTTTGCCTATCGCTTTGATGGATACTGGAAGGATGTCGGTACGGTGGAAAGCCTATGGGAAGCGAACATGGAGCTGCTGACCGAAACCCCGGGCATCCGGCTGCGCGATCCGGAATGGCGCATCTATGCGCGCAACCCCAATCAGCCGCCACATTATGCCGGCGATCATGCGGAGATCACGACGAGCATGATTTCAGAAGGCTGCTACATTTACGGAACAGTCAGGAATTGTGTGCTTTTCTCCGGGGTGATCGTTAAAGAGGGCGCCGAGATAACGGATAGCGTAATCATGCAGGATACGGTGATCGAACGTAATGCCGTGGTGCGGCGTGCGATCATCGATGAGCGGGCGTATATCGGCGAAGGCGCTGTGGTCGGCGGCATGGAGCAAATCACCGTTGTCGGCAGCCGGGCGCAGATCGCGCCGGCCAGCCGGGTGGCAGAAGGCGCACGCATCGAACCCGTGGGCGAACTGGCGGCGAAAGGAGGGGATGCGGAATGATCCGCAATGTATTTGGCCTGATCTATGCCGGCGAGGAAAACCATAATCTGCGCGATCTGGTCATGCATCGTTCTGTGGCTGCACTGCCGGTGGGCGGGCGTTATCGCGCGATTGACTTCCAGCTTTCGAATATGGTACATTCCGGGATTCGCAATATCGGTATCATTACGCAGAAAAATTATAAATCCCTGATGGACCATTTAGGTTCTGGTAAAGATTGGGATCTTTCCCGCAAAAACAACGGCCTGTTCATGTTGCCGCCTTATGATACCAGCCAGAATACCAGCCTTTATCATGGTATTTGCGATGCGATCTATGCCAAATTGGATTATGTCCGGCGCGCGCCGCAGGAGTATTGTCTGCTTACCGGTTCTTATACCATTTACAGCACGACCTATGACGAAATGATGCGCGCCCATATCGAGAACAACGCCGATATTACCATGTTATATAATCTTGACCCGCCGAATACGGACGCGGAGCGTTTCAAAGAGGTTCGCATTGAAACGGATGACAGCGGTCGGGTATGCGATATCGAATTTGATTCGCATATTGCGAAATCGCATAAATTGGGCATGGATATTTATCTGTTAAAAAAATCTCTGCTGGAATATCTGATTCAGTCTGCGGTAGCACGCGGGCGTTATAATTTTGTTTCTGACGTGCTTATCCCTAACCTGCATAGCCTGCGCGTGCAGGCGGTGGAACATCAGGGCTATGTCGGGCGGCTGCATTCGTTGCTCTCTTATTATGATTTGAATATGGATATGCTCGACGAATCCGTGCGTTGGGATCTGTTCCATGCCGGTGCGCCGGTGTATACGAAGATTAAGGATGAACCGCCTGCGCGCTATATGGCGACGGCGCAGGTGACGAACAGCATTGTCAGCGACGCTTGCGAAATTGCCGGCGCCGTGCATGGCTGCGTGCTTTCACGCGGCGTAACGGTGGGGCGTAACGCCAGCCTGAATGGCGTGATCGTCATGCAGGATTCGCAGATTCAGGAGGACTGCGTGCTGGAAAACGTAATCATTGATAAGTATGTCACCATCCATAAGGGGCGGCATCTGATCGGCGCACCGGAATTTCCGGTCATTATTCGGAAAGGTGCGGTCATCTGATGGCAGGGCAGGCGACAAAGCAGATGATGCCGCAGAAAAAGAACGGCGAAGCGCAAACAATCCGGCGGCATATCCTGATCGCAGCGGCGGAATGTGCGCCTTTTGCCAAAACCGGTGGGCTGGCGGATGTGGTCGGCGCGCTGCCCGGCCACCTGGCTCCGCTTGGCTATGACGCGCGGGTGATCATGCCTTTTCACCGCGTAGCAAAAGAGCGTTATGGCGGCCGGGTGCGGCATTTGCGCAGTTTTTCCGTGGATCTGGGCTGGCGTAGCCAGTATGTTGGCCTGGAACAGCTGGAGCTGGATGGCGCGCTCTTTTATTTCATTGATAATGAATTTTATTTTGGCGACAGGATCTATCGCGGTCAGGAAGCCGAGGGCGAGCAGTACGCTTTTTTCTGCCGGGCAGTGATGGAAGCGCTGCCTTATCTGGATTTTGAACCGGATGTGATCCATGCTAACGACTGGCATACCGCCATGCTGCCCATGCTGGTAAAAACGCAATATCAGGGGAAGCCGGGCGGTGGCGCGCGCACCCTGCTGACGATACACAACCTGTTTTACCAGGGGAAGTTTACCTTCTCATTCGTGCGGGACTTGCTGGCTGTGGAAGACCGTTATCTGACCAGCGAGTATATGGAGCATTATGGTTTGGCGAATTTTCTAAAGGCCGGCTGCGTATTCGCCGACCGCATCAATACAGTCAGCCCAACCTATGCGGAGGAGATTAAGACAGAGTATTTCGGCGAGGGTTTGCAGGGAATACTCAATGCCCGCAGTCAGCAACTTTCCGGCGTGCTCAATGGCATTGATTACAGCGTGTATGACCCGGCTGCAGATGCCAGCCTGCCCTGGCCCTACAACATGGATGATCTGACCGGGAAATACCGGACAAAGGAAGCGGTGCTGGAAGAGCTGGGATTGTACCAGGCGGACGTCAATACGCCGCTGCTGGCCATGATCAGCCGGATGACTGCCCAGAAGGGATTTGATCTGGTCGAATGCGTGTTGGATGAGCTGATGCGTGAAGATATGGCCGTGATTATTCTGGGTAGTGGCGATGCGGAATACGAGAATTTTTTCCGTGCAGCGGAGCAACGCTATAAGGGAAGACTATGCGCCTATATCGCCTACCGCGAGGATCTGGCGCACCGTATCTATGCAGCGGCGGATTATCTGCTGATGCCGTCGCGCTTTGAGCCCTGCGGTCTGGCGCAGATGATCGCCATGCGTTATGGCACATTGCCGATCGTGCGCGAGACCGGCGGTCTCAAGGATACGGTGATCCCATATAATAAATATACCGGCGCGGGCACGGGGTTTTCTTTTGCTAATTACAACGCGCATGAGATGGCGGATGCGGTGCGGCGTGCGCTGGCAGTATATCGTGATAAAACGGAGATGGCTGCATTGGTGGCGCAGGCGATGGCGGCTGATTTCAGTTTTGACCGCGCAGCGGCTGGCTATAGCGCGCTTTATCGGCTGTTGCTGGGGGATTGACAAACAGGGCGGGCATCGTATATCATTTTATCTCTTTCAGTGAATTTTCCGTAAGCAAAAAGAAAGGCAAGGGAAGCATGACGATCCAAAAAGAGGAAGCAAAACGCAATATCATTGGAAAGCTGAAGCGGCATTTCGGGCGTTCCATTGAAGACGCGACGCTGGACCAGGTCTATAAGGCAACTGCCATGTGCGTGCGCGATGAGATGATGGAAAAATGGATAGACGCCAATGCGGAGCGCGAACGCAGAGGGCTGAAGCAGCTTTATTATATGTCGGCAGAATTCCTGATGGGGCGTGCGCTGACGAACAATATGATCAATCTGGGTGCTTACCGCACCTATACGGAGGCCCTGGCTGAACTGGGCTTTGATATTGGCGAGATCGAGGAGCAAGAGAGTGACGCCGGCCTGGGCAATGGCGGTTTGGGCCGCCTGGCCGCCTGCTTTCTCGACAGTCTCTCCACGCTTGATCTGCCGGTGACCGGCTGTGGCATCCGTTATGAATATGGCCTTTTCCGCCAGCGCATCCTGGATGGCGAGCAGGTGGAGGTGCCGGACAACTGGACCGAGCGTGGTTATGTCTGGGAAGTGGAGCGCCAGGATGAACGCTACGAAGTACGCTTTGACGGCGAGATCGAGGAGATTTGGACCGATGCCGGCATGAAAGTTGTGCATCGCAATTATCATACGGTCTATGCGGTTCCTTATGATATGCCGATCTCCGGCTATCAGTCGAAAATGCCTGCCACGCTGCGCCTGTGGAGCGCGCGTGCCGCCAGCCGTCTGGATCTGAACTATTTCAACCGCGGCGACTATATCCATGCGATGGCGGAAAAAGAGCTCTCTGAAGTAATTTCAAAGGTGCTCTATCCGGAGAACAACCATGAGCAGGGCAAGCAGCTGCGGCTGAAGCAGTTTTATTTCCTTGCCTCCGCCACGGTACAGTCGATCGTGCGACAGCATAAAGAGAAGTATGGCGACCTGCATACCCTGCCGGACAAAGTGACGGTGCAGATCAATGATACCCATCCTACGCTGGCTATTCCCGAGTTGATGCGCATCTTGATGGATGAGGAAGGCTTTGGCTGGGACGAGGCGTTTGATATCGCCGGCCGTGTCTTTAACTATACGAATCATACGATCATGACGGAGGCGCTGGAATGCTGGTCGGAACCGATGTTCCGTAGCCTGCTGCCGCGGATTCACAAAATCATCTCCACGATCAACGACCGTTTTTGCGAGCAGATGTGGCAGGTTTTCCCTGGCGATTGGGAACGTATCTCGCAGATGTCGATCATCGCTTATTCTGAAATCCGCATGGCAAACCTCTGCATCGCGGTCTGCGGCAAGGTGAACGGCGTTTCTCGCCTGCATGGCAATATCCTGCGTACCAAGACATTCCGTGATTTTTATGTTGCTTTCCCGGATAAATTCCTCGGCATCACCAATGGCATCACGCAGCGCCGCTGGCTGGCGGAAGCCAATCCCGGCCTGACCGCGTTGATCCGCGATGCGATCGGCGATGGTTTCATCCGCGATTATCGCCAGCTGGAGCAGCTTTTACCCTTTGCGGATGATGCGGCGTTCCGCGAGCGTTTTGCCGTGGTCAAGGCGGAGAACAAGCGCCGCTTTGCCAATTTCCTGCTGCGCACACAGGATGTACGCATAGACCCGGATTCGATCTTCGACATACAGGCGAAACGGTTGCATGAATACAAAAGGCAACTGCTGAAAGTAGTGCATATTTTGCGCCTGTATAACGATATTTTGCAAGGCGAACCGTTCGACGGCCCGCCCTGCACCTTTATCTTCGCCGCCAAGGCGGCGCCGGGCTATGCCAAGGCGAAGAATATCATCAAGCTGATCAACAGCGTTGGCCAGCTCGTCAATCGCGAGCCGCTTTGTCAGGGCAAGATCGCCGTGGTCTTTGTCGAGAATTACAGCGTTTCCACCGCGGAGCGGATGATCCCGGCTGCCAATATCTCCGAGCAGCTCTCCACCGCCGGCCGCGAGGCTTCCGGCACCGGCAATATGAAATTCATGATGAACGGCGCCGTGACGCTGGGCACGATGGACGGTGCAAATGTGGAGATCCATGAGCAGGTCGGCGATGATAACATGTTCATCTTTGGCGCGCGCGTGGAGGAGATTCACCATATGGAGGAATTCCACACCTATCGTGCGGGCGCTTATTTTGAAAAGGATCCGGCTTTGCGCGATGCGCTCACCCGCCTGATCGACGGTTCGCTGCCTGTGACCAATGACCGGCAGTTCTCCGATATTTATCAGTCGCTGCTTTTTGGCGAATATGGGCATGCGGACGAATATTATGTGCTCTATGACTTCGCTTCCTACAGCACGGCTTTTCAGACGGCGCGCCGGGCTTATGGCGATGCGGCGGCCTGGAACCGCATGGCGGTGGTCAACACGGCGAAATCCGGTTTTTTCAGCGCGGATCGTACGGTGGAGGAATATAACCGTTTGATCTGGCATCTTTTGCCGCTGGACTGAAAAGGGGGTGCCGGATGATCGCGGAATTGAGACGCAGCGTGGCGCATGATGCGGCGGCAGAGAAATACCGTACGCCGCTTGGCGCGCTGCCGGCTGGCAGCCGGCTGCATCTTTTTCTTGCCGTGTGCAGCGAAAGCGTAGGCGATGTGCGGCTGATCCTGTTTGATGATGCGTGCTCGCAAGAGCTGGTAATGTCACCGCAGGATGGCGGCTTTTGCGTGGATTTGACCGTACCGGAGCGCCCACAGGTGCTCTGGTACTATTTTAAGCTGCAGGTGGCGCAGGATATTTATTATTATGGCGCGGCAGAGGGCGGGGTTGCTTCGTTGGGCGCGATCAGCCATAGTCGGCCGTCAGCGTTTCAGATTACGGTTTATGCACCTGATTTTCATGTGCCGGCATGGTTCAGCAAAAGCGTGATGTATCAGATTTTTCCAGATCGCTTTGCCGCCGGCGAAAAAACTGCCGTGGCAACCGGTCTCGCTTATCACCAGTCCCTGGGCCGCGGGCTGTATCTGCATGAGAGCTGGGATGATCCGGTCGACTATCTGCCGCTGCCCGGCGCGTCTGATTATGATCCCTGCGATTGCTATGGCGGTACCCTGGATGCGATCCGGCGTCAGCTGCCGGCCTTGCAGGCGCTCGGGGTGGGCGTGATCTATCTCAACCCGGTGTTTGAAGCGAATTCCAATCACCGCTACAACACAGCCGACTATCTGCGTATCGACCCCCTGCTGGGCAGCGAGGCGGATCTGCGCGCACTCTGTACGGAGGCGCGCGCGCTGGGCATACGCGTGCTGCTGGACGGCGTATTTTCCCATACCGGCGCAGACAGCGTTTATTTTAACCGTGATCAGCGTTACGCTGGCTGTGGGGCATATCAAAGCAGAAATTCTCCCTATGCCAGCTGGTATGATTTTTATTCTTTTCCGGACGTGTACCGCTGCTGGTGGGGGTTCGAAAGTCTGCCGGAGGTAAATGAGCAGGATGCAAGCTGGCAGGATTTTATCATCCGTGGCGAGGAAAGCGTGATCCGCCATTGGTTGCGCGCCGGTGCGGCCGGTTTCCGGCTGGATGTGGCGGACGAGCTGCCGGACGCGGTGCTGGAGCTGATCCGCCGCGTGGTCAAAGAGGAGGACGAGGCGAATATCGTCCTTGGCGAAGTCTGGGAAGATCCAACGACAAAGCGCAGCTATGGGGTACGGCGGCGCTATGCGCTCGGCACGGCGCTCGATTCGGTAATGAATTATCCGCTGCGCGATGCGATCGTTGGCTTTTTGCTGCAGCATGGCAATGCGCATCAGCTGGCAGCCTTTTTGCGTGCGCAGCGGCTGAATTATCCGCCGCCGCTTTATTATGCGCTGATGAATCTGCTTTCTTCGCATGATATAGCGCGTATCCGTAGCGTATTGGCCAGCCGGCTGGATGCACGCACGCTCAGCCGCGAGCAGCAGGCAAGCTTTGTGATCAGCGAGGCGCAGGATGCGCGCGGCGCAGCACTGCAGAAGCTGGCGGTGGCGATCCAGTTTTCCCTGCCCGGCGTGCCTTGTATTTATTATGGAGACGAGCAGGGAATGCAGGGTTTTCTTGACCCTTTCAACCGCGCTCCCTTTCATCCGGGGAAGCATCCGCTTGTTGATTGGTATACCTGGTGGAGCACCCTGCGGCAGCAGGAAGATGCGCTGACGACCGGCGCTGTCGCCATGTTTGCGCCGCATGCGGATGTGCTGTGCATCTTGCGCCATGTGACGGCGCACGATGTGTTTGGCGCTGCGGCAAAGCCTGGCTGCCTGCTGGTGGCGGTCAACCGCGCTGCGGAACCGCGTGAGATGATTGTGGACCTTTATCGTCCCAACTGCGGGTTTGACGCCGCACAGCTGGCTGCATTGCATGCCTGCGGCCTGCGGCAGGCGCGCAGCCTGCTGACAGGAGCAGAAGAAGGGATCGAAGCCGGATTGCTGCGGCTGCGGATCGCTGCTTGCAGTGCGGATTGCTGGCGGCTTTTCTGAGCAGGCTGGCTGGCGGCTTTTCTGAGCAGGCTGGCTGCGCTGCAGCAGATTGGCGAAAGGAAAAAGAGCAGTAGGAGGAAGAAGATGCACCAAGTCTTTTTATGTGAGACGATACATGAGGCAGCGCGACGGGAGCTGTTGACCTTTGCCAAAGTGACGGACGATTGGTCTGCAGCCTCGGCGGCAGAAGGGCTGATCAGCCGAAATCTGCGCCTGGATGCATCGTTGCTGGATCGCCTGCCGGCCCTGCGTGTGATCGCAGTGCATGGCACGGGTACGGATGATGTGGATCTGCGGGCGGCGGCAGCGCGCGGTATCCATGTTTTTTCCGTACCAGGCTGTAATGCCAATGCCGTGGCGGAATTGATCGTTGCGCTTGCGCTGTCGCTTGCGCGGCAATTACGGCAGGTGCAGCAGCGGGTATATGGTGGAACCCCCTATGCGAATACCCTACCGGAGCTGGCCGGGCGGGAACTGCAGGGCAAAACTTTCGGCATGATCGGCGTCGGCCATATCGCCCTACGGGCGCAGCATATCCTGACGGCAGGGTTTGGCATGCGTGCCATCGCTTGGTCGCGCAGCCTGACGCCGGGGCGCGCCGCCGCCTTGGGCATCGGGTATTGCGCCACAGCGGAAGAGGTGCTGGCGCAGGCGGACCTGATCCATATTGGCCTGGCGTTGAATGAGCAGACGCGTGGCATGATCGGCAGACGGCAGTTAGCGTTGCTTAAACCGGAAGCGTTGCTGATCAATACTTCACGCGGCGCGGTACTGGACGAGGAAGCGCTGGTGCAGGCACTGCGCGAAGGTAGATTGGCTGGTGCAGCCTGCGACGTATTCTGTGAGGAGCCGCCTTCCAGGGAACACCCGCTGCTGCAGCTGCCAAATTTCATCGCCACGCCGCATATCGGCGCCAATACGGAAGAAGCGCTCTTGCGCACAGGGCTTGCGGTTGTGGATGGATTGCGCCGCTTTTTTGCCGACAACGGCAAATAGAAGGAAAACAATTTTCAAAAAGGAAAAGATCCGCCTGGTTCAGGCAGATCTTTGTCTGGCAAACGGCAGCCATTGCTTTTGGATTTTTCTGCGCCGCGCAGGGCATACTATGCCGGTAAAAGGGGGTGAAAACATGTCCAAAGTAAAATGCATGGTCGAAGAATGCACCTATAACTGCGGTAATCTTTGCAATGCAAATGAAATCGAGGTTTGCTCTTGCGGCGCCAAGCAGGTGAATTGCGCGGATGAGACGGCCTGCCGCACCTTCCGTGGCAAGGGTGCGCATCGCGGCGAATGAGCAGATCCGGCATTTGCCTGATCTTCCGGAAAGGAAGCGTATGGCGGGAGAATCACCGTCTGTTGCTGCGAGAAAAGGCATAGCGGACGGAGATCATCCCGCGGGTTGCAGCAGAGGAGTATCTGCGGCCAAACAGAAAGCCGGCTTTCCACAACTGTGGAAAGCCGGCTTTTTAAATCCCATTTTCCGGGTTCTTCGTTTTGTGGGATGATCAACTGCATCAGTGCAGGCCAGAGACTGGCGGAGAGATGCCGCTGGCATTTACATCATGATTTGCTAAGGCATAGCTCCCAGCTTTCTCCCGGCGTGAGCACCACGCAGCTGCTATCTGTTTTTTCGTCCACTTCGCGGCGGAAGGCCTCGACATCCTGCTGAATGATGGGGAAGGTATTGTAATGCATGGGAATGACGTATTTTGCCTTTAGCCATTTTGCCGCGGTGACGGCATCTTTCGGTCCCATGGTGTAGAAATCGCCGATCGGCAGCAGGGCACAGCCGATCTGATAACGTTCGATCACCATGCCCATATCGCCAAACAATGCAGTATCGCCGGCATGATAAAGGTTGCCATCTTCATGTTCGATAACAAAGCCGCAGGCCACGCCGCCATAACGCGGGCCTTCCGGGGTAGAGACCGTGCTGCCGTGCCAGGCCGGCACCATGATCAGGTGGATGCCGCGCACAACAGTGCAGCCGCCCAGGTTGAACGCCACCGTATCAATGCCTTCGGTATCCAGCGCGTTCAGCAGATCGACCTGCGCTGCGATGGTGGCGCCGCAGCGGCGGGCGATCGTCAGTGCATCGCCAAGATGGTCGTGATGTCCATGCGTAAGCAGAATTACATCTGGTCGAAAATCCTCCACCTTTTTGACGGCCAGCGGGTTGCCGGTGATGAACGGATCGACCAGCAGGTTGACGCCGCTGGCTTCAATGCTGAAGCAGGCATGTCCTTCAAAAGTCAGCTTCATAACAGCACCCCTTTCTGAAACATGTTTGTCCTATTATAGCACAGAAAGGGTCAGCAGTAAAGCAAAGCCCAGAGAAAGAGACCGAACAACGCCAGGCCGACGAGGATCATCGGATGCATCATCAGTGAGATGAGCAGCAATGCGGCGACAACCAGCAGTACCAGGTTCGCGACATTGTCGAGAAAGGAATGGTCTACTGCTTTATTCAGGCTGTTTTTACATTTTTTGAAGAATTCTCCCATGGCGCCCTCCTGCGGATGGTTTATAGGTCATTCTATGCGGCAACAGGCGCGAAGGTGAAATACTATTTGCATTTTGGTGCTGTTTGGGATACAATCCAGTCATGGGAGAAAAAACGAAAAAACCGACGAAAAAGCAGAAAATGGAAATGATCGCCATTTTGGAGCAGGTCTATGGCGATACGAAACCGGCGCTGCATTTCGGCAGCGTATGGCAACTGCTGGTCGCGGTCATCCTTTCTGCGCAGACGAATGACAACCAGGTGAACCGGATTACCGAACCATTGTTTGCCGCCTATCCGGATGCCGCAGCCCTGGCTAAGTTGACCCCACAAGAGCTGGCGCCGATGATTGCCTCCTGCGGCTTGTATCAGAATAAGGCGAAAAATCTTATCGCCACGGCGCAGATCATCAGTGAACAATACGGCGGCAAAGTGCCGGCAAACAAGGAAGCGCTTGTTAAATTGCCCGGCGTGGGCGGAAAAACGGCCAATGTCGTGCTTTCCGTTGGCTTTGGCATTCCGGCGCTGGCGGTGGATACGCATGTCTTTCGTGTGGCAAACCGGCTGGGGTTGGCGGAAAGTAAGACGCCGGAGCAAACGGAGCAGCAGCTTTGTGCGATCATTCCGCGGGAGAAATGGTCTGCCGCGCATCATTGGCTGATCTGGCACGGCCGTCGTGTCTGCGATGCGCGCCGGCCGGATTGCCCGCATTGCCCGTTGGCGGCGCTTTGTCCTTCCGCCGGGCTGGCGGCAGCGGCGCCGGCAGGGAAAAAGAAGCAGAAAAAGGAGGATACAGATGTTTGATTATGATGTTTTGGTATTGGGCGGCGGCCCGGGTGGTTATGTCGCCGCAATTCGTGCCGCACAGCGTGGGCTTCGCACCTGCCTGGTCGAGAAAGAGGAACTGGGCGGCGTTTGCCTAAACCGGGGCTGCATCCCGACCAAGACATTGCTTAAAACAGCAGAAGTTTATCATACCGTGCAGCAGGCGGCAGATTTTGCCGTGCTCGGCGTGGCGCGGGATGCACTGCAGGTGGATATGGCGAAATTGCAACAGCGGAAAAAACGTGTGGTCAAGAAGCTGACCGGCGGCGTAAAGCTGCTGTTGAAGAATAACGGTGTCAGTGTATTGGCAGGAGAAGGGGTATTCCAGGATGCGCATACGCTGATGGTGAACGGCGCCCCGGTCAGCGCAGCGGAGATCATCATCGCTACCGGATCGGCGCCGGCCAGCTTGCCTGTGCCGATTGCGGCGGATGCACAAGTGATCGACAGCGATGGCGCATTGGCGCTGAGCGAGCTGCCGCCACGCATCGCGATTGTCGGTGGCGGCGTGATCGGTGTGGAATTTGCTTATCTGCTGCGTCAGCTGGGTAGTGAGGTGGAGATCATCGAGTTCCTGCCGCGCATCCTTTCGATGGTGGATGCAGAGATCGCGGAGCAGGCTGCGGCAGCTTTGCAAAAAGCCGGCATTCGTCTGCATACAGGCGCGCGGGTGACGGAGATCGATGCGGCGGGCGTCGTCTTTATCCAGGATGGCGAGACACAGCGCGTGGATGCGCCGCTGACATTGGTGGCAACAGGGCGTAAACCCTGCTTAGATGGTTATGGCCTGGAGCATACCGGTGTTGCTACCGAGAGGGGCGCGATCGTCACCGACAGCCGGTTGCGCACAAATATTCCGCATATCCATGCGATCGGCGATGTCAACGGTAAGTCGATGCTGGCGCATACTGCCTCGATGGAAGGTTTGGTCGCTGTGGCGGATATCTGCGGCGAGCCGCGTGAGATGTCTTATGCGGCTATTCCCAGCTGCATCTATATTCAGCCGGAGATCGCAGCCTGTGGAATGACGGAGGAGGAGGCGCGGCAGCATTACGGTGACCTGCTGGTTGGGCGTTTCCCGCTTGCTGCCAATGGTAAGGCGACGGTGGAAGGGGTGAACGAGGGCATGATCAAGCTGATTATTCGTGCGGCGGATCATGTGATCGTTGGTGCGCATTTGCGCAGCATTCATGCGACGGATATGATCGGTGGTATCGCAGCGCTGATCGAGGCCGGCATGACGGCAGAGCAGGCGGCGGAAACGGTTTTTCCGCATCCGACGGTTTCCGAGATCATTCCTGAAGCTTTTCATGCCGCTCTGGGCAAGGCGATACACAGCGCATAGTGGCAAAACTGCCTTGCTGCCATTGTTGCAGCAGCAAAACAGACAGAAACGGCATGGCGATGGCCATGCCGTTTTCAATACTGGAAATAGGGAATGCAGCTTACGCTGATGCCTTTGGGCCGATGCCAAGGCCGTCCATTTCACGCCGCATCCCTTCGATGACCAGAGCGATCACCTCGTTCAGCTCCATGCCGAGCATCTCGCAGCCGCGGCGGATCACCGCGCGGTCACATTTCGCGGCAAAGCTCTTATCCTTGAATTTTTTTGCTGCGCTTTTTACTTCCATATCGCTGATGCCAGTCGGGCGCATCAGGGCTGCAGCCATAACGATGCCGGTCAGCTCATCCACGGTAAAGAGGCTTTTTTCCATATCGGTTTGCGGTTCGACATCCGAGCATAGTCCGTATCCATGTGAGAGGATGGCGCGGATATCCGCCTCTTCCACACCAGCGGCAGCAAGGATGCTGCCGGCATGCTGCAGATGTTCTTCCGGATAATGCTGATAGTCTACATCATGCAGATAGCCGATCGCGCGCCAATGTTCGCTGTCCGCAGCAAAATGCTCCGCCATTGCCCCCATGGCTGCACTGACCGCAAGCGCATGTGCGAGCAGATGCGGATCGTCACAATTCTGGTGCAGGATCTCCTGCGCGCGCGCATACGTTAATTTTGCCATATTGCTCGCTCCTTTTCCACAAATACTAAGATCAGTTGCCATATTTCGCCACTGAATGGCCATTTCCTGCCTGCGCGTGCACGGCAGACTGTCCGACGGCATATACTGTGGGCACAGCAGGGAAGGAGGCGGCAACATGCGGCGTTTGAATGGCGGATGGGGCAGGCGGCGCGGCTATTGCCGGCGGCGCTGGCGGCGGTTATGGTTTTTTCTGCTGCCGCTGGCGCTGATTTTTCTGCTGGTTGAGATTCAGCTTTCACCGCTGATCGAGGCCGCGGCGGCACAACGGGCGCATAGCGTGGCGCTGCGGGCGATGACCGAGGCGGTTAATGAAACGGTTACCGTCTATCAGCCGGCATGTGATTATCAGCAGCTGATGCATATCGAGCGCGACGGCGAGGGGCGAATTACGCTGATCGCACCGGATACGATGCTGCTCAACGAACTGATCAGCGCGACGGTGACTGCGATCGAGAGCGCTTTGTCTGAGATCGGGGAGCAGCGGCTGAGCCTGCCTCTGGGCAGTATTACCGGCAGCAGCCTGTTTTCCGCGCTGGGGCCGGACCTGCATGTTCGTTTCCGGATGATCGGTGCGCCCAGCGTAGAAATTGCCGATGATTTCACTGCTGCCGGCATCAACCAGGTTCGGCACCGTATTTATTTGACGGTCAGCAGCGAGCTGCGGCTGATTGCGCCATTTACTGCCGCTTCGTCAGAGGTGTCAACGACTGTTCTGCTTTGCGAGGGGATCATTGTCGGTTATACGCCGGAAGCATATTTTGAGTTGCATACGGAATAATCAGCTCTGCAAGCACAGACGGGAACAGAACGGACGGCGCGCTGCGCCGTCCATTTTTTTTCCTGCGCTTAAAGGAAAATTCATGATTTTTTCAGCATTTCTTCTTTGCTAAGGTGGCGCTTCTGTGGTATAATACAGTTTATGGTATTATGGTATAATCGTTGATATTTTGTGCATCGCGCTGCGTTGTAAGAATATACTGGTTGAAACAGGAGGCTGCCATGACGACAAAAAAACCGGTCCGGCCGATTCCGCGGAAGCGCAGACCGAAAAGCAAGCACCGCATCTTGCTGACGATATTGATGATTTTGCTGATGTTGTTCCTGCTCTGCTGCTTGCTTGGCGCTGGCTATGTGATGTCTGTTGCCAATGATCTGCCGGAGATTACGATCGAAGATTTGAAGAATGCGCAAACCGGCTTCGTTTATGACGAGACCGGAGTTCAGATTGCTGAGCTGCACGGTGGCGAAAACCGTGTTACTGTGCCGCTTACGGAAATGCCGCAACATTTGATTGATGCAGTTATTGCCTCGGAAGATATACGTTTTTACGAGCACGATGGCGTTGATTTTCGTGCGGTGATCCGTGCGTTGGTCGTGGACGTGGTGGATTCCCTGCGTGCCGGTACGGTCACGTTTACCGAAGGCGCCTCCACAATTACCATGCAGTTGACGAGCCATTTCGTTACTGTCGGGGAAGGAAAACTGGCGGCTTTGGAAGCAAAGCTGCAGGAAATGTTGCTTGCGATTCAGTTTGAAAAGAATTATGACAAGGACGAAATCCTATATTATTATCTCAATGAGATTTATATGGGCGGCCAGGTCTACGGCATGCAGGCTGCCTCTGAATATTATTTTAACAAGGACGTATCGGATATCAACATCCAGGAGGCCGCCCTGCTGGTGGCCATCCTGCGTGCACCGGCATATTATTCTCCCTATGAATATCAGGACCGCGTGTTACCGATCCGCAATACCGTGCTTAACAGCATGATCATCTACAAAGAAGATACCTATGGCGTGATTGCAGAAGAAGCAAAGTCCACGCCGATCGAAGTGTATACCGGCGACGGCAGCAGCGGGGCGGAATATGATTACCCATGGTTTGTCGATTATGTGATCGAAGAAGCGCAGCGCGTGCTGTACGAGCAGGGGATCACGCTGGAGGAAGATTCGGATTATATCTATACCGCCGGCCTGCATATCTATACGACGCTCGATACGAATGTGCAAAAGATCATGGAAGCCGAGTATGCGGATGCGGAGAACTTCCCGGAGAGTTCGACTGGTGATATCGTAGAAAGTGCGATGGCGATTGTCGAACCGGCAACAGGCCAGATTAAAGGTCTGGTTGGTGGGCGTGAATATACGGCGCGCCGCGGGCTGAACCGTGCCTCGGATCTGATCCGTTCGCCCGGTTCCACGATCAAGCCTCTGGTGGTCTATGGACCTGCGATCGAGCTGGGCTATGGCGCAGGTACAGTAATCAATGATGCGCCGTTCAGCAATGGCGGATGGTCACCGAACAATGATGACCACCAATTCCTCGGTCGTATTTCACTGCGCGAGGCGGTAGTCCGTTCGCGCAATGTCTGCGCCGTGAAGATGCTGCAGCTGATTGGAACGGAGACCGGCTGGTCCTATGGGGTGAAGATGGGGCTCAACCTGACGGAGAGCGATTCCCAGAATCTGGCAATGGCACTGGGCGGAATTGAAGAAGGCGTCACGGCGTTACAGATGGCCGGGGCATTTGCCACCTTTGCCAATTCTGGTATTTATACGCCACCCTATGCGATCACCCATATCACCAATTCTGCGGGCGATGTGATCTATACCGCACAGCCTGCGTTGACCGAGGTGTTCAGTCCGGCCACCGCTTATATCATGACGGATATTCTGACCGGCGTGGTCACTGGCGGTACGGGTACTGCGGCCTATATTTCCGGTTGGCAGGTCGCAGGCAAAACAGGGACGAATGAAGTACCGAGCGAGGATCCGGATTTTCGCGGTGTTTCCGGCAATAAGGATATCTGGTTCTGCGGTTATACCTCGGCATTGGCTGGATCTGTCTGGATGGGCTATGATAATTCCAAAGATGCGGATGGCAATATCCAGTATCTGAACCTCTATGGCGGCTCGTATCCGGCACGTCTTTTCCAGACGATTATGTCGCAGGTATTGCAGTATTATGAAAACACCGGTTTTACTCGACCGGATGGTGTGTCAAGCGCCAGCGTGGATGAAAAAACCGGCAGCGCCCCGACCGAGCTGACGCCGGAAGAATACCGGGGCGGTGATCTGATTCGCAGCGGATACAGCTATTCCGGCGATGGAACGCAGTGGCAGATGGTGGAGATCTGCGCGGACACCGGATTGCTTGCCGCTGCGTATTGCCCTAATAAAACGACGGGCGTCTTTCTTACTTACGAAGAAGGGAAAAAACCGAGTGAGCAGGTGAAGGATTATAATCTGTACATGCCTTCCCTCACTTGCAGCGTGCATACGACTTATCAGAGCGGGCTTGTCTCCGTCTATGTCTGCACGGATCCGCGCCACAACGGCGTGCCGGTGCTGGCGAATATCCCAGCGGGGGGCAGCGAGGGCGGTTGCCCGGATGAATATGTTGTTGAGCGTTATTATTCGCGCGGCAGCATCCCCAGCGCATATTGCGACCTGGAAGATCATCAGGTGATCGGAGACCGCGTGACTTCCGGCAATGGTAATCCGTTCGATGAATTTGAAGATTTCTGGAACGAGCTGTTGGGCAGCGATGTGCCGAGCACGCCTTCTGGCCTGAGTGCATCCCGTCTTGAGGATGGGATTTATCTCAGCTGGAACGGCAGTTTGCATGAGGATATTTCCTATATCGTGGATCGTGCGGACAGCACATCCGGCGCTGCCGAACGTGTGCAGGTGTTTGGTACGGAGTATACGGATACCAACGTAAAGAGCGGCGTGACGTATACTTATCGCGTCTATGCCTTAAATGTGGAGGATAATACGACCAGCGACTGGTCGAGCAGCGTAAGCATACAATATTGATTTACGGGGTGAATCCCGGGCAGGCCGGCGGTGCCGGATCTGCCATAACCAGGAAGGCGGGGGAATGATGGCGGGTAAAACATATGAGGAGATCAATGCAAAGATTCGCCGTGGTGAAGCGGTTGTGGTCACGGCGAACGAGGTGATCGATATCGCGCGCGATATCGGGGTTAAAAAAGCGGCGGAAAAAATTGACGTCGTGACGACCGGCACCTTTGGCATCATGTGCAGCTCCGGCGCATTCCTTAATTTCTGGCATACGAAACCAAAGATGAAGATGCAGCATATTTGGCTGGATGATGTGCCGGCTTATGGCGGAGTAGCGGCGGTGGATTGCTATCTGGGTGCGACAGAGCTGCCGGCCGGGGATCCTGGTAATGCGCATTACCCAGGGCATTTTCGCCATGGCGGCGGGCATGTGATCGAAGCGCTGGTCGCCGGGCGGCCGGTGCATCTGCGCGCGGATGCCTATGGTACGGATTGTTATCCGCGCCGCAGCTATGAGCAGACGCTGACCCTGGCTGATATTCGGCAGGCATTCCTCTTTTCCCCCAGGAATTGTTACCAGAATTACAATGTAGCAACAAATTGTTCTGACCGCACGGTCTATACCTATATGGGCGTTTTGAAGCCACATATGGGAAATGTGCATTATTCCAGCGCCGGACAGCTTTCCCCCTTGCTGAACGATCCATATTATCGCACGATCGGTATTGGCACGCATATTTTCCTTGGTGGTGGCGAAGGCTTTGTTGCCTGGCCGGGGACGCAGCATGCACCGGATGATCCGCGCAATGCGCGTGGCATCCCGCTTGGTGGGGCTGGTACGCTGGCGGTGATCGGCGATCTGAAGCAGATGGACGCGCGTTTTGTGCGCGGCGTCAGTCTGACTGGTTATGGGGTTAGCTTGATGATCGGCATTGGTATTCCGATCCCTATCCTCGATGAGGAGGCGCTGTATTATACGACGGTGACGGATGTGGAAATCTCTGCGCCGCTTTGTGATTATGGACCGGATGGGTATCCAACCGGCGAGCCTTGCACGCTTGGCTATGTGACGATGGCAGAGCTGAAAAGCGGGGAAATCGAATTTGAGGGACGGCGTATCCGTACCGCGCCGCTTTCCAGTTACAGCAAAGCGGTGGAGATTGCGGAAACATTAAAGGGATGGATCGCGGCTGGCCGTTTTACGCTGGGACAACCCAGCCGACTGTTGCCGACGGATGAAAAGTTCAGCGGGGGGTGCGCATGATGGCTGATACGATCACGAAAAGCGTTTCACTGCGTTATTCGCCAGAGCTGGTTGATGCGCCGATCATCTATCATCTGGTGCGCGATTATCATCTGATCCCCAACATCATCCGCGCTTCGATCAGTCCAAACAAGGAAGGCTATACGCTGCTTTCCCTGACCGGAGCGGAAGAGGACTTCCGCAAGGCGATCGTTTATCTGCAGGGGCTGAATATGGTTGTAGAGCAGCTGGCGGATAAAGTGAGCTGGGATGAACTTCGCTGCACGCAATGCGGCGCCTGCACGGCGGTTTGCCCGTCTGGTGCATTATCCGTACAACGGCCCGAAATGACAATCCGCTTCGACGGTACAAAATGCGTCGTATGCCATATGTGTATCGAGGCATGCCCGGTCGATGCGGTAAAGCTTGATTTTTGACCGTGCGGAAGCAGGAGCCGCGCGATTATCGCTGCCATGTGCGCTCGGCGTTGACGCTGCAGCGGCTGGTGGTTGGGGAGACAGATCTCGCCATCCATCTGCCGCCTGGGTTGTGGGATGCGGCGCTGGAAAAGGAGCTGCGCGACAGGCTGGTGGAGCAGCGCAGTCTGCTGTTGCGCTATCTGGCTGCAGACCCGGCTTTTGCAGCTACGCATCAGCCCTATCTGCCAGGATCATCAGCACCGCCAACAGCGCAGCACATGGCGGCAGTCGCTGCTGTGGCCGGCGTAGGACCGATGGCTGCGGTCGCCGGTATGTTTGCTGCGCTCGCCGGCGAGGTATTGGCAAAATACAGCAGGGATGTTATTATAGAAAACGGCGGCGATATTTATCTGGATGGGGAGGAGGACCGTATCGTCGCGGTTTATGCCGGTCGCAGCAGCCCGTTCAGTGGCAGGCTGGGGGTACGGATTAAGCAGGCGCTGCTTCCCTGCGGCATCTGCACTTCATCCGGCACTTTGGGCAGCTCGTTTTCTTACGGTGTGGCGGATGCGGCGATGGTTGTGGCAGCTGACCCTGCTTTGGCAGATGCTGTGGCTACCGCATCCGGCAATTTGGTTCATTGCGCGGCGGATGTCGGCGCAGCTTGTCAATACGCCATGGCAGTACCAGGCGTATGCGCTGCGTTGATTCTTTGCGGCGAGGCAATGTCTGCCGCCGGGGAGCTGGAACTTTTATCCTTATCAGGCATATAAACCAATTTAAGGTTGGAGGAGATACGATGTCAGGACATTCCAAGTGGGCGAATATTAAGCGGAAAAAAGGCGCAAATGATGCGGAGCGCGGAAAGATCTTTACCAAGATCGGGCGTGAGATCCAGGTGGCAGTGCGGCAAGGCGGGCCGGACCCGGCGAATAATTTCCGCTTGAAGCTGATCATCCAGAAAGCAAAATCGAATAATATGCCGGCGGACAATATTAACCGCTGTATTCAAAAAGCTGCTGGCATGGGTGAGAGCGATGCGATCGAAGAGTTCTTCTATGAAGGCTATGGCGCGGGTGGCGTGGCCGTGCTTTGCGATATGATGACGGATAACCGTAACCGGACGGCGAGTGAAATCCGCTATATTTTCAGCCGTAACAATGGCAATTTGGGCGAGACGGGCTGCGTCAGCTATCTGTTTGAGCGTAAAGGTGAGATTACCGTCAGCATGGAAGGCGCGGATGAGGACGAGCTGATGATGACCGCGCTTGACGCTGGCGCGGAAGATATGACGGTGGATGAAGCGGCCAGCATCATCTGTGCACCCGGCGATCTGGAGGCGGTGCGCGCCGCGCTGCTGGATGCCGGTTATGATGTGACAGCGGCAGAAGTGAATATGATTCCGCTGAATACGATCGAGATTACGGATGTGGAGACTGCCGCCAAGCTGATGAAGCTGATCGAAGCGCTGGAGGATAATGACGACGTGCGCGAGGTCTATGCAAATTATGCGATCAGTGACGAGATCATGGAGCAGCTGTAACACGGTTCACAACGGTTAAAAGGAAGAGCCGTAAAAGAGCCGTAAAAGAGCCGTAAAAGAGCTGAAAAAGAGCCGTAAAAGAGCTGAAAAAGAGCTGAAAAAGAGCCGCAAAGCGGCTCTTTTCTTTTTGGTTGTTCAAAATATATATTCAATTCCCAAATATGTTTTATTATAATATACCTTGACAGGTGAGGTATATTACGGTATGATTAGTGCATATCATGGCAAAGGGGTGACGCTATGTCGATTACCGCTGACCTGATTCGCGGCCATACAGAAATGATCATCCTGGCACAGCTGCTGCATGGCGACAGTTACGGCTATCAGATCAATAAGGCAACACAGGAAAAAACAGGCAATCAGTTTGCATTGAAAGAAGCAACGCTTTATACTGCATTTCGCCGTTTGGAGGATATGGGCTGCATCTATTCCTATTGGGGAGATGAGCAAAGCGGTGCACGCAGGCGTTATTACAGTATAACGGAGCGCGGGCGAAAGCAATATGAAAAGCTGTTAGCAGAATGGCGTGTTGCCCGTGAGCTGATCGATAAACTGGTGGCGGAGGAGGTAGACAATGGATAGGCTGCAAGCATATTTGGATCAGGTATTCGCTTCCGTGCCGCCCAGCAGGCGCGCAACGGAGCAGAAGCAGGAGATGCTGCTCGATCTGCAGGATAAATATCGCGATCTACTGGCGGAGGGCTATGGTCGTGAAGAGGCCTACCGCATTGTAATACAGGGTGTGGGCGACCTTTCCGAGCTATTGGACGAGTTGCGGCATGAGCAGCCGTATTATACCAATTTTAATGCCGACAAAGCTTATGACGACAAGGGACAGCGGAAACGAAAGCAGCGGGCCGCCGCCACACCGCGCAAGCATAATGCATTGATCTGGGTGATCGGCTTGCTGCTGCTCGGCATTTTTGTCGTGCTGCCGCTTGGCGCTCTGTTCGCCATGTGTGGTGTAGTGGAACATATCGCAACGGATGAGGCTGGCGAAGGGCTGGTCTCGGCGATTGGTGATCTTGCCGGCGAGACTGCGGGATTTGTGCTGGAGACTGTAGATGATGCTCTGGACCTGGCTTCTGATGCGGTTGATGACCGTTATCCGCAAAAGTACCGCTATGAGGATGGGGAAAGTTATCAAGAAGCCAGCGGTACGGTTGCCTTCACAGAGGTGAAGGAACTTTGCATTGAATGGTATGGTGGGGATGTGCAGCTGGTGACGGCCAGCGGTACGGAATTGCTGTTATCAGAGGAGGCGGACGGCGCGCTCAGCAGTGGGCAGGCATTGCATTACCGCCTGGTCGATGGCTGTCTGGATATCCGCTATTGTGCTGCAGGCCAGCGAATAGTGAATATGCCGGAAAAGACGCTGACCTTATTGGTTCCGGCTGGTATGCAGCTGGAGGAGATTGAGATTGACATGAGCTATGGCGATTGCCGGTTGGCAGGCATTGCTGCGCAGGAGCTTTCCTGCGATACCACCTCTGCCGATCTGATTTTGAGCGGGGATTGCGTTGTGAATACGCTGCATTATGATGCGGTATCCGGTGAATTGCGCGCACAGGGCGATTTTCGCGATATCTTTTGCAATAATATCAGCGGTAATGTAGAGATAGATAGCATATCCGCACCGCAGCAGGTAGATATTTATACCGTATCTGGGGATGTCCAACTGTTTCTGCCGGCAGAAAGCAGCTTCCTGGCAACGCTGGAAAGCGTGAGCGGTGTACTGCACTGCGAGCCAGCTGGCCATTGGCAGGAGGGGAAAAGTATTTTGGTCGGCGATGGCGCAGGGGATTATCATTTTGATTCGGTTAGCGGTAATGTGGATATCCGGACGCGCTGAGATGACTTCCTGCCGCTGCTGGCCAGGGCGGGGCAAGCATTCTCGATGCATGATGGAAAAAGCACAGGCGGTGGACATGCGTCCACCGCCTGTTTGACGAAGTTGATTCAGCTATGTCCAGCATGCAGGGCTATCTGCGGCAGGCTGTCAATACCATTCACGCGGAGAAAGCTTTTCCTGCCAGAGTGTGGCCAGTTCACGCAGCGCGCGACGGAAGCGGTATTCATCCCAATCCTCTTCTTTTTCCAGCGTATCGAGCAGAGTGATCGTAAACGCGCTGCCATCGCCCCAATCATAAAGTTTAGGATGCGGTGGGAAATGCGTTTTGCGCGCAAAGGCAAAGCGGTTCTCTGCGCCGTCCAGATTCGGTGTGGGCAGCAACAGGCAGCGCCCAGTAGCGGTATTTTCCACCAGGTGGATGCCGCCGGATACTTTTTTCTGCTTAAAAGCTGCGGCCAGCGCTTTTCTTTTTTCATGATCCATCAGAATCGTTCTCCCCTCGGTCGTCTTCGGCCCCATTGTACCGCGTTGCTGTCCGCCTGTCAAATCGCCGTCGGCAGATGTCGGTATTGGCTGCATAGCGGCCTGCTGTATTTGTCTGAATACTTACCAAACGATTGACTTTTATCTGTTGGCATTATATTATTATTGTAGGATTTTAGAGGGGTTTTGCAATGATGTCGCGCTGTGGCCTGCTTTTGCGCGGCAACAGATGCAGAGCTTTTTTGAACACCAAAAACCGGAAAGGATGTTGCAGATGGTGAATGAAAAGACCAATGCCCCGTTGGAACCCGTCTCTTTTGACGAGTTCCCGCCGACCACTTATGAACAGTGGAAGGAAGAAGCGGTGGCGAGCTTGAAGGGCGCTCCCTTTGAGAAGAAGCTGCTCAGCAAAACTTATGAAGGGATCACGTTGGAGCCGATCTATACCAAGGAAAGCGCTGCTGATTTTGCGCAGCGTCTGAGCTTCCCTGGCGCTGAAGATTTCCTGCGTGGCGTGCATGCCGGCGGTTATTTAAGCGAAACCTGGCAGATCGCGCAGTCGCTCGATATCGCGGATCCGGTAAAAGCAAATGAACAGCTCCGCCACGAGCTGGAGAAAGGCGCTACGGCGATCAGCTTTGACGCACCCTGCCTTTCGCTTCAGGATGCAGACGATATCGTCGCCCTTTTCCAGAATGTTTGCCTGTTGAAGGCGCCGCTTAATGTTTATGCTGGTCCGTCTGCCCTGCCTTTCCTCGGTTTGCTGAAGGCGCGGATCAATAAGCTGGGCATTAACGAATATAACTATCAGGGTTGTGTTGGTGCAGACCCGATCGGCGAATATGCCCGCCATGGCAAGCTGGATGCTTCTCTGGATTGCTACTATCAACAGATGGGCGCTGCGCTGCGCTGGACAGGGAAAAACATGCCCGCGCTGAAGACGATCCTCATTCGCGCCACGGTCTATCATAATGCCGGTGCGAATGCGGTGCAGGAAGTGGCTGCTGCCATGGCCACTGCCATCGCTTATCTGGATGCGTTGACCGAACAGGGTTACAGCGTTGATCAGGTTGCCAAGAGCATCCGTTTCCGTTTTGCGCTCGGCGCGAATTTCTTTATGGAGATTGCCAAGCTGCGTGCTGCCCGCATGATCTGGTCTCAGATCATCAAGGCATATGGCGGCAGTGAAGATGCAGCCAGCATCGATATCGCAGCAGAGACCTCTTATTTCACCCAGACGGTTTATGATCCGTATGTCAATGTGCTGCGTGCAACGACGCAGGCCTTTTCCGGTATTGTCGGCGGCGTGAGCGAAATGAATGTTCGCCCCTTTGATGCAGCAATCCGCAAGAGCGACGAACATTCGCGCCGCATTGCCCGCAATATCCAGATTATGATGCAGAACGAATTCAACCTCACTTCCCCGGTTGACCCGGCGGGCGGTTCTTGGTATGTGGAAACGCTGACCGGTCAGGTGGCGGAAGCTATCTGGCAGACGTTGCAGAAGATTGATGCCAAGGGCGGCATCGTCGCCGTTCTGCAGGATGGTTCGCTGGCCGCGGAGATCGGCGCGGTGCTGGCTGAGCGTTTCAAAAAGCTGGCTACTCGTGCGGATAAAGCCGTTGGCTCGAACATGTATCCCAACATGACGGAAAAGCCGCTGGAAGGTGCCTGCTGCTGTGGCTGCAGCCGTCCGGCCAGCAAGACCGGTACTGCGGTGAGCGGGCTTGACCTTTGCGTGGAATGCATTGCCGACGCCCTGGGCAAGGGCGCTGTGGTTGCCGACATCGCGAAGGCATTGAACCAGGGCAGCGAAGCGGAGATTACCGCGCTGCTGCCGCATCGTTGGACTGAACAGTTCGAAGCGCTGCGTGCCGCAACGGAGAAGCATGTTGCGGAAACTGGCGAAAACGTGAAGATCTTCCTCTGCAATATGGGCCCGATCCCGCAGCATAAAGCACGTGCGGATTTCTCGGCCGGCTTTATGGAAGTCGCACATTTCGAAGTTCTGCGTAACGATGGCTTTGCCACGGTGGAAGACGCGGTGGCGGCTGCCGCAGCAAGCGGCGCTGCAGTCGCTGTCATCTGCTCCACGGATGACACTTATCCGGAACTGGTCCCGCCGCTGGCGAAAGGGATCAAAGCAGCTGCGCCTGGGATGAAGGTAATGCTGGCCGGCGCGCCTGCTGCTGATATGAAGGAAACTTACGATGCTGCGGGCGTGGACGAATATATCCATGTCAAGGCCAACTGCCTGCAGATCCTCAGCCAAATCCAGAAAGAAAGGGGGATCTGCTGATGAGTAAGAAGGTCGATTTTTCCAAGCTCGCCTTTGATGCGAAGCAGACCGGCATGACCTATGAACAGTGGTTGGCCAAGCTGGAAAAGGAAACCGGCAAGACTGCCGCGGACCTTTACGAGCATACCATGGAGCAGATCGATATCAAACCGCTGTATACCGAGGCAGATTATCAGGGTCTGCGCCATCTTAACGCCATGGCCGGCATCCCGCCCTATCTGCGTGGTCCGTATCCGACGATGTATGTCACGCGCCCCTGGACAGTCCGTCAGTACGCCGGATTCTCCACGGCAGAGGAATCGAATGCATTTTACCGCCGCAACCTGGCCGCGGGCCAGAAGGGGCTGTCGATCGCATTTGACCTGGCGACGCATCGCGGCTATGACTCTGACCATCCGCGTGTGGTCGGCGATGTTGGTAAAGCAGGCGTGGCGGTCGATTCCATCCTGGATATGGAAATCCTCTTCTCCGGTATCCCGCTCGACCAGATGTCCGTTTCGATGACGATGAACGGCGCGGTTCTGCCGATCCTGGCCTTCTACATCGTCGCTGCGGAAGAGCAGGGCGTGGACAAAAAGGTTCTTTCCGGCACCATCCAGAATGATATCCTTAAGGAATTCATGGTCCGCAATACCTATATTTATCCGCCGGCAGCTTCCATGCGCATCATCGGCGACATCTTTGCTTATACTTCCAAGTATATGCCGAAGTTCAACAGCATTTCGATCTCCGGCTATCATATGCAGGAAGCCGGCGCCACCGCGGATATCGAAATGGCTTATACGCTGGCGGACGGCTGGGAATACCTGCGCACCGGCATCAATGCCGGCCTGACCATCGATCAGTTCGCGCCGCGTCTTTCCTTCTTCTGGGCGATCGGCAAGAACTACTTCATGGAAGTGGCGAAAATGCGCGCCGCGCGTATGCTGTGGGCGAAGATCGTCAAACAGTATAATCCGCAGAACACCAAATCGATGGCGCTGCGTACGCACAGCCAGACTTCCGGTTGGAGCCTGACGGCGCAGGATCCGTTCAACAATATCGCGCGTACCTGCATGGAAGCGATGGGTGCGGCACTTGGCCACACGCAGAGCCTGCATACGAATGCGCTGGATGAAGCGATCGCACTGCCGACTGACTTCTCTGCCCGCATCGCGCGCAATACGCAGCTTTATATCCAGGATGAGACGAATGTCTGCAAGGTCGTCGATCCTTGGGGCGGCTCTTATTATGTGGAAGCCCTTACCGATGAGCTGATCCGCCGCGGCTGGGCGCATATCCAGGAGATTGAATCTCTGGGCGGCATGAGCAAGGCGATCGAGACCGGTCTGCCGAAGATGCGCATTGAAGAAGCTGCTGCGCGTCGGCAGGCACGGATCGACTCCTGCAATGAAAAGATCGTTGGCCTCAACTATTGCCAGCTCGATCAGGAAGAAGCGATCGATATTCTCGACGTGGACAACATGGCCGTGCGCCAGGCGCAGATCGAACGCTTGCAGAAGCTGCGCGCCAACCGCAACCAGGCCGAAGTGGAGCAGAAACTGGAGGCGATCACGAAAGCTATGGAAAACGGCGATGGCAATCTGCTGGAGCTGGCTGTGGACGCTGCCCGCGCCCGCGCATCGCTCGGCGAGATCTCCGATGCAGTGGAGAAGGTTTGCGGCCGTCATAAGGCTGTGATCCGCAGCATTTCCGGCGTATATTCCAGCGAATTCGGCGATGATGAGCTGATCGCAGAAGTGCGTCAGATGACGGATGCTTTCGAAGCGAAACATGGCCGTCGTCCGCGCATTATGGTCGCGAAGATGGGTCAGGACGGCCATGACCGCGGCGCAAAGGTCGTTGCGACCGCTTATGCGGATATGGGCTTTGTCGTGGATATCGGCCCGTTGTTCCAAACGCCGGCAGAAACGGCGCAGGATGCGGTGGATAACGATGTCCATATCGTGGGCATGAGCTCGCTGGCTGCCGGCCATAAGACTTTACTGCCGCAGTTGGTGGAAGAGCTGAAAAAGCGTGGTCGTGGCGACATCATGGTCATTGCTGGCGGCGTGATCCCGGCGCAGGATTATCAATACCTGAAAGATCATGGTGCAGCGGCAATCTACGGTCCTGGTACGGTGATTCCGGCTGCAGCTAAGGAAATGCTGGAGATCCTTAACAAGCGTCTGGATGCGGAAGAATAACTCTTTATCGTTTTGTTGCGGGGCGGGCATTACGCCCGTCCCGCTTTTTCCCCATCATGCCTAAAAATGAGGTGCGGATATGCCGACGGATTATGATACCTACAAACCGGAATGGATCGATGAGGATAAGAAACAGGACGCAAAGTTTGCCAGTTTTGTGATGACCGGCATTCAGGAAGATAATGATACTTTGCGTGTGGCCAAAGATGCGGCTGTGGTAGCCAAACCACCTAAGCTTGGTGTGGAGGATTATGTGGCCGGTGTATTGGCTGGTGACCGGATGAAACTTTCACGCGCGATTACGGTGATTGAAAGCAATGCGCCAAAGCATTTTGCCTTGGGACAAGAGATTATCCAGCGCATCCTGCCCTATACGGGCAAGGCTGTGCGGATCGGTATTACTGGCGTGCCAGGCGCAGGTAAATCTACGCTGATCGAGGCGTTGGGTACCATGCTGTGCCGGCAGGGACATAAGGTGGCTGTCCTGGCAGTAGACCCCAGTTCTTCGGTGACCGGTGGTGCAATCCTGGGTGATAAGACGCGGATGGAGCAGCTTTCTCGCGAACCGAATGCGTTTATCCGTCCTTCTCCCTCTGGCGGTACGCTGGGCGGCGTAACGCGCAAAAGCCGTGAGTCCCTGCTGCT
>CALXRV010000035.1 GCA_944390945.1 uncultured Clostridia bacterium | reverse complement strand
CATCCAGGACGTGCTAAGAATACGATGAAGAATGCGATCCTGATTGCGATGGAATTGGACAGCATGTTGCCGGCAGCAGAAAGGCCGCAGCATACGGAAGGCAAAGAAGGATTTTATCATATCACGGATTTTGACGGGAGTGTTTCGCGTACAGCGATGAAATATATTATCCGCGACTATGATATGGATGCTTTCCTGGCGCGAAAAGCACGCATGCAGCAAATTGTCGATTATTTGAATGGAGTTTATGGCGAAGGCACGATCGAGCTTGAGCTCACGGATACTTATTATAACATGTATGAAGCGATCCGGCCGATTCACTACATCGTCGACTATGTTAAAGATGCGATGGCTGAGATGGGTATCACGCCACGCGAGATCCCGGTCCGCGGTGGTACGGATGGTTCTCAGCTGACAACGATGGGATTACCCTGCCCGAATATTTCAACCGCGTATCGGAATAACCATGGCGTATTTGAGTATCTATGCATACAGGATTTGGAGAAAAATGGCGAGTTGATTATTCGCCTGGCAAAATCCTTTGCGGAGAAATAATCCTGTATGTAATGTAGTGGACATTGACGAAAGCAAAAGCGGCAGGCTGCATCTGGACTAAAACGATGCGGCCTGCCGTTTTGCTTAGGATTGCAATAGCGGTTTTGGGCGATGTGACTAGCTTTAGGGAATGGCATTACTTTATCTTTCGCTTAATCACTGCCCAATACTCGGTTAACGAACCGCTGAACTGATATGGAAAAGAGGTATGACATTGATGACCGGTTCTTCATACGGGTGCATGCGGCGGATCGCGGCCAGTGTAGAGCGCACATTTTCGGTTCGGCAAACCGTTTCAACTTTTAGTTCAGGTTCTTCACTAAGCATATTTTTCTGACCGATGTATGGGTTTGACCCGGCTAAGGGGCGCCAATTACTTATGACTTCGCTATAAGAAAGGCAGCTATCATAGTTCCCGATATGGCCGGCATCCATATTCCGCAATGTTTCGCGTAATGTGGGTAGACATGTTGCCGGAATAAATATTTCCAATTTGCAATAGGTAAACTCAGTCATGGTATCTCCAGTTTGATAGGATTTGTATTGATTAATAGATACAATAGTATTTTTCCGGGGAAGGCGCACATGTCATGTCGGTAAGTGCATTCATCTTGGCCGGAAATTCACTTGCACGCAGTTTTTGCAAATGTGCATCCAGGGCTGCTTCATCCTGCCAGGTTTCAATCATGGCGGCGGTATTCTCTGCTTCGTTATAGCATAACGCATAATCGATGCAGCCCGGCTCTTGCCGCGTTTGTTCAACCAATGGTTTGACCAGAGAGAAATAGGCTTCTTTTACGCCTGGAAGCAGGTGGCGTTTTGCCACAACCTTCAGCATATCGATCTCCTCCTCGATTCCAAATTCCAATGGTAAATCAATTAAAGTATATCATTTCCTTCCTTGCTTGGCCAGCGAAAAACCTTTGCACTTGGCTTGCTGTATAGGTGACAATTTATTGCTGAAATATTTGCGTGAATATTTCTTGCTATTTTATGATAAACCTGCTATACTAGTGTCAGAATTTTGAACACAAAGGCGGACATTATGACACTACATCAGATTATCAGCGGTGGGGAAATGACCGGGTGGCTACAGCCGATCTGTGTGCTGGCTGCCGAACCGGAGCAGGATCTTCCATTATCAGAAGGGATGACGGCGGTTTGGCCGGATGCTCAGCATATATGGCGTGCGCGCAGGGAAAACGGGCAGGAATTTACGCCGACAACACTGCGGTATCATGCGACGCAGGCAGATTTTGCCGCAGCTTTTGCTTCGCAATACCCGGTACTAATCATTGGCGAAAATGGCAAGCCGCAAGGTATGGCCAGTGCCGCTGCCTTTTGCGAGCGGGTCTTGCAGGAGAGAAACCGGTCAGTAGCTCTAGTTGGTGCGGTGCTGGACGCGGCGGACGAGTTGATTTGTGCAATCGATGAGCATGGGATTGTCACGGTTTTCAATGCGAGGGCAGAACAAATCTATAAAATTAAACGCGAGGAAATTGTTGGCAAACCGGTGACGGATTTCTTTTCCGATCTGTTGATCACGCAGGTGCAGCAAAACGCGATTAGCAGCGGCCAGGTTGTGCGTGATCAATATCATCAGCCGGTATTTGGTACGCATGTTCTATGCAATGCCGGCCCGGTTTTGATGCAGGGGCGTGTGATCGGTGCGGTTACGGCAGAGCGTGAGATTACGGAAACCATGCGGCTTTCCAATGAGTTGGCACGCAGCAATACGCAGGTCAGCAATTTGCAGCGCGAGATTATGAAGATTAATCGTCCGGCAGATGCGTTTGGTAAAATTCATGGACAAAGTGCTGCTTTGACGGGCGTTGTTGATATGGCAAAGCGAATCGCGCATACGGATGTCAGCATTTTATTGCGCGGGGAGAGCGGAACCGGCAAAGAGTTGTTTGCCGAGGCGATTCATCGTGCTAGCAGCCGTCATGATAAGCCGTTTGTGGTGATAAATTGCGGAGCAATCCCATTTAACTTATTTGAAAGTGAATTATTTGGCTACCTGCCCGGCTCTTTTACTGGTGCGGACCGCCGTGGGCGGAAGGGTAAATTTGACGAGGCAAACCATGGCACATTGTTTTTGGATGAAATCGGCGAATTGCCTTTAGATATGCAGGTAAAGCTGTTGCGCGTTCTGCAAAATCAGCGTTTTTACCGTGTGGGGGGTGGTGATCCGATCGCGGTTGACGTTCGTGTGATTTCTGCAACAAATCGACCGTTGGAAAAGATGATTGAAGACGGCCTGTTTCGTGATGATCTTTACTATCGGATCAATGTTGTTTCGCTGGAGATTCCGCCGCTGCGGGAACGAAAAGAAGATATCAGCCAGCTGGTTTGGTTATTTGTACGGGAATGCTGCATGAAGCAGGGAATCCCAGCTAAGCATATCGAGCCAGAGGTTATCGATATTATGCGTCGCTATTCCTGGCCAGGCAATATCCGTGAGCTGAGAAATGTTGCGGAAAGGATGGTTGTTCTCTCGGAAGGGAGCAATATTACGGTGGATAACCTTCCCAGTCTGATCAAGTATGAAGAAGATGGTGGGTTTTCAGATGAATTTGGTTGTTTGCTGGATATCACGGATAAGACAGAACGTGATCTGATCGTTCAGGCGCTGGAGAAATGCGGCAATGATCGTAGCCGTGCCGCAAAGATGTTGGGTATTCCACGCAGCACATTGTATTACAAGTTGAATAAATATCGGTTGCAAGGGAAATACGGTAAAGTGTCTAAAAAATCGACGTGAGTGTCTTGTTTTTCGACACGAAAAACGGAAAATGTTTGCAGCACTATGATGAAATCAACAGTAGTTAAAATAAGTGATGCATATTTAGCTGGTATTTTCTTTAATAAATAAATCTTGTAGATAATTTTAAATAAATCCAAACTGGCATAAATCTTGCTTCTATTTCTTTGTTTGCGCGTTGTATCTACATGTTATCAGCGTTTACGTTGCTTTTAAATCGAGTCTAACAAGGAGGGATATTGGTAATGAGAATTGAGGAGCATCCGGTTTTAGACTTTGAGCGCGGAGAGAAGATCACCTTCACCTACAACGGTCAGGAAATCGAGGCTTACCCGAATGAAACGATCGTTGCCGCGCTGCACGCAGCCGGTATCCGCCAATTGGGAGAGAGCCCTGAGCTGCATCGCCCGAGAGGCTTGTTCTGCGCGATCGGCAACTGCTCTAGCTGCTTCATGACCGTTGATGGCGAGCCGAACATGCGTGTCTGCGTCATCAAGTGCAAGCAGGGCATGGTAGTCGAAAGCCAGAAAGGGAAGGGGGTCATCCGGGTATGAAGCAAGTTGAGATTTTAGTTATCGGCGGCGGTCCTGCCGGCCTTTGCGCCTCCCTGGCGGCAAGCTCCCTCGGCGCGAAAGTCCTGATGTGCGAGAGAGACGATGTTCCTGGCGGCCAGCTGGTAAAGCAGACGCATAAATTCTTTGGTTCTGAAAAGCAATACGCGGGTGACCGTGGTTATCAGATCGGTCAGATGTTGGTGGAGAAGGTAGCAGCTGACCCAAATATTGAAGTTTGGACTGATACGACCGTTCTGGGATACTATGAAGACGGCGTCGTGACCTGCGAACATGAGGGTGCACACGTAAAGATTAAACCGCAGCGGACCGTTATTGCGACTGGTGCGGCGGAAAAATTCCTCAGCTTCCCGGGCAATGACCTGCCGGGTATCTATGGTGCGGGCGCTGTGCAGACGCTGATGAATGTTTCTGGCGTCAAGCCGGCCGAACGTGTACTTATGGTTGGCGCCGGCAATATCGGCTTGATCGTTTCCTATCAGCTGAAGCAGGCTGGTGTTGATACCGTGGCTGTGATTGAAGCGCTGCCGCGCATTGGTGGCTACCTTGTTCACGCCTCCAAGATTCAGCGTGCGGGTATCCCGGTTCGCACCGGTTATACGATTCTGGAAGCCTACGGCAATGGCAAGGTAGAAGGCGCGAAGATTGCCAAGATCGACGAGAAATGGCAGCCGATTCCCGGTACGGAAGAGGATATCAAGTGCGATACCATCTGCCTGGCAGTCGGCCTTTCTCCGTTGACCGAGCTCTGCTGGCAGGCTGGTTGCCAGGTTGAATTCATTAAAGAGCTCTCCGGTCATGTACCGATCACCGACGATTTCCTGGAAACAACGGTTCCTGGCGTTTATGTCGCCGGCGATGTGAGCGGCATTGAAGAAGCTTCTTCTGCCATGGTCGAAGGCCGTTTGGCTGGCCTTTCTGCGGCCGCCTCTCTGGGCTACGGCAAAGATGTTGCTGCTGAACAGCAGAAAGCAGCGATGGCAGAGCTGGATGAATTGCGTGCCGGCCCGATGGGTGAAAGGATCCGGATGGGCCTGGAGAAAGTTGCTGCGAAGGGAGGAGCGAAATAATGGCTTTGATCAATGACGGAATCCCGACCAAGGAAGATCTGGCAAAGGTGATGCCCTCGGAAGAGCGTTTTGCCCAAGGCCCGGTCTCGATTGCGGAATGCTTCCAGAAAATCCCCTGCAATCCTTGTGTAAAAGCGTGCCCACGCGGTGCGATCAGCATGTCTACTGACATCAATGATACGCCGACTGTGGATTATGACAAATGCAACGGCTGCGGCGTTTGCATCGCAAAATGCCCGGGTCTTGCCATCTTTGTCGTTGATAAAACATACAGCGAAGATTTTGCGTTGGTCAAGTTCCCCTTTGAATACGTTCCTGTGCCGGAAAAAGGTCAGTTTGCCTGCGGTCTGAATCGGTCCGGTGAAGAGATGGGCTGGTTTGAAGTGGAACGTGTCGTTTCCGGCGGGAAAAAGAACAAAACCTATACCATCTCGCTGAAGGTACCCCAGGAGCTGGCCAATGAGATTCGAAATATCAAGGTGGGGGGGTATAAATAATGGCTGACCAAATCTTGATCTGCCGCTGCGAAGACATCACCAGAGAAAAGCTGATGGAAGTCATCGCTGAAGGCTATGAGACGATCGACGAGATTAAACGTGTTACGCGTGCTGGTATGGGTCCTTGCCAGGGGCGTACTTGCCGTCAGTTGATCGCGCAGGAACTTTCCAAGATCTATGGCGTACCGATGGAAGAGGTTTTGATGCCGACCTTCCGCCCGCCGGTAAAACCTATCAGCATGGGAGCATTGGCTGACGCTTACCAGGCACATGCAGAAGGAGGCGAATAATATGAAAAAAGCATATGATACGATAATCGTCGGCGGCGGCATCGTTGGTTGCTCGATCGCTTTTGAGCTGGCGAAGCGCGGCGTCAAGGATATCCTCCTCATTGAAAGAGGTTACCTCGCCTCTGGTGCGACCGGTCGCTGCGGTGCTGGTATCCGCCAGCAGTGGGGCTCCAAGCTGAATGCTACTCTGGCTGTGGAGAGCACGCATATTTTTGAGAACCTGGAAAGCTATACGGGCTATAATTATAGTTGCGGCCTGAACCAGGCTGGTTATCTGCTGATTGCCTGCACGCCGAAGGAATGGGATCAGTTCCAGATCAACCTGGATGTCCAACATGAGCTGGGCGTTGAATCTCATGTCGTGGATCTGGAAAAAGACGTTTATAATTATGTCCCCTTCATTAATACGGATGGCATCTACGGCGCAACCTTCTGCCAGAAGGATGGCCATGCGGATCCGTTCCACTGCACGTTCGCCTATGCGCAGGGCGCTAAGCGGATGGGTGTTGAGATTTTGACTTATACTACGGTTGAAAGTCTGATTGCTGAGCAGGGGAAGATCAAAGGTGTCCATACTTCGAAAGGAGATTTTGAAGCTTCCCGCGTAATTAACTGCGCGAATGGCTGGGCTCCTGGTTTGGCTGCACAAGTCGGCGATGAGATCCCGGTATTCCCGGAACGCCATCAGGCGTTGGTGACGGAACCGGTTGCGCCGATGGGACCCAATGGCCCGATGCCGATGGTGATGTCTTTCCATCGTCGTTTCTATGTACAGCAGTCGCCGCATGGATCTTTCATCATGGGTATTGCTGAAGATGAGCCAATCAGTTTCAACTATCGTTCCAGCTGGCAGTTCCTGGAAGAATGCTGCAGCATCATCACGAACACTTTGCCTGCGTTGCGTGGTTTGCGCGTTGTCCGGCAATGGGCCGGCCTCTACGATATGAGTCCGGATCATTGCCCGATCATCGATTTCTCCAAGAACGCGGAAGGTCTGCTCAATATCTGCGGTTTCTCTGGTCATGGTTTCATGATCGCCCCGCGCGTTGCCATTCTTGTTGCCAATGCGTTGTGCCAGCAAGAGGATGCGATCGATATCCATATGTTCTCTGCGGATCGTTATCGCACCGGCGATATTTTGATCGAACCGTCTGTTGTTTAATGGATTGTTCCCCGCAGCAGGACCGCTTGGCGCGGTCCTGCTGTTTTTTGCCTTTCTCCAACGATAAGGAAAATTTGGTTGCCATAAGCAAAACCAGCTAGCGGCGGATTTTATTTCCTCTGTCAACGCCCTTTTTTCTAAAGTTGCGACTTGCTGTTTGTAGACAGGATTGTTATAATAAAAAAATGGAACGGAGAATGCCAGAAAAAAAGAGACGTAAACGCAACCGTGCCGCGGATTTGCTGGCAGCGGCAATTTTGCTTTGTCTGCTGATTACGTTATTCAATGCCGCGTGGCGTTATATCTGCTATTTGCGGCTGGATTTTACCACTGCAAAAACGGTGACAGAGACTGTGGAATTGCCGGTTGATTCGCTGATCCTACGGGATGAGTTCATGATTTCCGCTCCATGTGCCGGGATCTTTGAGCCTGTAGTTTCCGCTGGAACGCGCATTAGTGTTGGTGCTTTGATTGGTTATATGCTTGCGGATCAGCCTGGTGCGGAGGCATATCGCGAAGCAGTTTATTCTCCGCGTGGCGGGGTGGTTTATTTTGAGCTGGATGGCTGGGAAGAAATGCTGACGGTTAGCGCGATGATGAATACGGATTGGTCACAAATGCTGGCGGTGTGGGAATCTGATTCAGTGGCAGCTTCAGCAGAAAGCAGTGCCGCATTACCCAGCACGGAAGCTGGCAGGCCCGTGGCAAAAGTAATTGATAATCTGGTCGATGTCTGTGCGGTACTTTATGCGGAAAGCGCAGCGGATGAGTTCATCGTTGATGATACAGTAAAACTTTGCCTGCAGACGGAGTTGGGAACCGAAGAGATGACTGCTGACGTGCTGGAAACTGGCGCGCTGGCAGATGGTCGCAATTATTTGCTGGTTTCCTGCCGTTCGGATTTCAAGGATTTGCTGGAAAAACGCGCGTTGAGTGGTTATTTGGTCGGAGAAAGCTATACGGGCTTATTGATCGATGCCTCCTCCATTGTGATCGATGCAGAGGGGACGCCGGGGGTTTACCTTGTGCGTGGAGATTCCTTGGTTTATACGGAAGTTGAGATCATCAAGACGATAGATCATGAAGTTTTGATTGACGGTTTGTTGGACGGCGACCGTGTCGTAACGAACCCGCAGTTGGCCAAAGAGGGGCAACGCGTTTATTGACGGAGGGAAAGATGGATATTGCCGCAAATTTGAGAGAAGTTCAGGAAAATATTCGATTGGCACAACAGCGTAGCATACACGCGGCAGAGCATGTACGCTTGCTGGCGGTATCTAAGACAAAACCAATGGAGATGATCCAGACGGCATATGCCGCCGGCCAGCATGAATTTGGAGAAAATCGCGTGCAGGAACTTGTACCTAAGCAGGCAGAGCTGCCGGAAGCAGCTTGGCATTTGATTGGGCATTTGCAGACGAATAAGGTGAAATATATCATTGGAAAAACAAAGCTGATTCATTCTCTGGATAGCATTGCGCTAGCAGATGAGATTGAAAAACGCAGCGCAAAAGCGGAAGTGGTAACGCAGTGCCTGGTACAAGTAAATATTGCGGAAGAAGAGAGTAAAAGCGGCCTGTTTGTACCGGAATTGGCTGATTTCCTGGATGCGATGGCGGATTATCCGCATCTGCATATTGCAGGTTTGATGACGATTGGACCGATCGTTACAGACCCAGAGGAGATTCGCCCGGTTTTTGCCGAACTACGTACCCTGTTTTTACGGGAGCGGGAACGTGGTCTGCCGCATATCGAGATGCAGTGGCTTTCGATGGGGATGAGCCATGATTATCCTGTAGCTGTGGAGGAAGGCGCCAATATCGTTCGTGTCGGCAGCAGTATTTTTGGCAGCAGAAGTTAGCTCTTGCAGGAAAATCAAAAACTGGGTAGAATTTATGATGGTCGGGTGTTTTGTCAGATATTGAGGAAGGGGAGAGTGGATTGAGCGGTTTTCTGGATAAGGTGAGCGACTTCTTCTTCAAAAATGAAGATGAAGCGGAATATGCGGAGGAAACCTTACAATTCGAGGAGCCGGCAGCACAGCCCAATACCTCGTCTTTTGAGCATGGCCGGCAGGATAAGAAGGCGGCGAAGAAGGCGAATCTGATCGCGGTCCCCTCCAAATCGAAGAGCAGTGATAATTTGGAAATTGTCCTGTTTAAGGCGAAGACCTATGATGATATGCAGGAAATCGCACGGCATATTAAAGAGCGGAAAATCGCTGTGGTGAACTTCGAGGAAATGGATAAGGCGACGGCGCAGCGGATGGTGGATTTTCTTTCTGGTGCGGCTTTTGCATTGGATGGCGTACCGCGCAAGGTAAGCGGCGGCACCTTTATTTTCAGTTCCTCTAAAGTGGATATGAGCGGGCAAATTATGGAAAAGAGCGGTGCTTTTGAAGCAGAAGACTTTTCCGATGATGCACGGTTTTCTTCGAATCAATGGCTGCGTAACTGAGGCTGGTAGCATATATCAGAGGAGGATCCTGTGCTGATTTCTGTTGTTCATATCGTGTTTCGAGTTTATTATGTATTGTTGCTGGCGCGTGTGATCATGTCATGGGTAAGTTTTGGGGATAATGCGGTTACGCGGTTCATTTATGAAATTACCGAGCCGGTTCTTGGCTTTTTCCGGCGATTGATCCCACCGCGGCCAAGTTTTCCGCTGGATTTTTCGCCGATTCTCGCATTTATTGTGCTGCAGTTGGTGGAAAGGCTGGTCCTGCGGCTGATTATTTTCTTGGTATAGTTCGCTGAGCAAGCTTTTCGTTGGTTGGCGAAAAGCTTTTCTTTTTGGCCGTGGCATGACCTGTTATGGTAGGATGATATTTGCAGGAAAGGGAAGGATATTGTTATGTCGGATCTTCAGGATAACCGGAAGAATGAATATGGCGAGACCTTGAATCTGCCTCGCACCGATTTCCCCATGCGGGGGAATCTGCCGCAGAAAGAGCCTGAGCTCCTTGCCAAGTGGAATGAGATGGATATTTATCACCAGGTGCTGCGCAAAAATGCAGGAAAGCCGAAATTTATTCTGCACGATGGGCCGCCGTATGCAAATGGTGATATCCACCTCGGACATGCATTGAATAAGATACTGAAGGACATTATCGTTAAGTATAAATCGATGACGGGATTTGATGCGCCATATGTTCCCGGTTGGGATACGCATGGCCTGCCGATCGAACAGAAAGCGATTAAGGCGCTGGGGCTGAACCGAGATAAAGTTAGCAAAACAGAGTTTCGCGACCGCTGTAAGGAGTTTGCTCTGACTTATGTCAATACGCAGCGGGAGCAGTTCCGTCGACTTGGTGTGATTGGCGATTGGGAGCATCCTTATCTGACCTTACAGCCGGATTATGAGGCGATCCAGATTGCCGCATTTGGCGAAATGGCCAAAAAAGGTTATGTTTATAAGGGGTTGAAACCGGTCTATTGGTGCCCGCATTGCGAGACAGCCCTCGCTGAAGCGGAAATCGAGTATGCCGAGCATAAATCTGCATCCATCTATGTGAAATTTCGCGTGAAAGACGGCAAGGGCAGATTGCCAGAAGATGCGTTTGTTGTGATCTGGACAACGACGCCCTGGACGATCCCATCTAACCTGGCGATTTGTCTGCATCCGGAATTCACTTATGCACTGTTGGCGATTCGGGGAGAAAAGTGGCTTGTGGCCAAAGAGATGATCCCCTTCTTCCTGAAAGATGCCAAGCTCAGCGAAGAACCCTATCAGATCCTTGCGGAATTCATCGGCCGTGATCTTGAATTTGTCACCTGCCAGCATCCGCTGTTCGACCGGGAATCTGTTCTGATCCTGGGTGAGCATGTTACGCTGGAAGCCGGTACTGGTTGCGTGCATACGGCGCCTGGGCATGGTGCGGATGACTTTATTGTCGGCAAAAAATATGGGCTGGGTATCCTTTCACCTCTGGACGATAAGGGCTGCTTTACGGAAGAGGCGGGACCGTTTGCCGGCATGGATACAAATGCGGGCAATAAAGCGGTATGCCAGGCTTTAGAGGACTGCGGCGCGCTGGTTCATTTTTCCATGTTCACGCATCAATACCCACACTGCTGGCGCTGCCATACCCCGATTCTTTTCCGTGCGACCGAGCAATGGTTTGCTTCGATCGATGGTTTTCGCGATGATGTGTTGACGGCAATTGATACGGTAAAATTCATCCCTTCCTGGGGACGTGACCGTATCTATAACATGATCCATGACCGCGGCGACTGGTGCATTTCACGGCAGCGTACCTGGGGTGTGCCGATTCCAATCTTTCATTGTGAAGACTGTGGTGAATATATCATTAATGATGATACGATCCGTCATTTGCAGGATATCTTTCGGGCTGAAGGAAGCTCTGCCTGGTTTGCGCGCGCGGTCGAAGAACTCCTGCCGGATGGCTATGCCTGCCCGAAATGCGGCGGCCACCATTTCCGCAAGGAAAGCGATACGATGGATGTCTGGTTTGATAGCGGCAGTTCCCATTTCAGCGTGCTGGAGAACCCAGCACATTGGCCGGATCTTAGCTGGCCTGCGGATCTCTATCTGGAAGGAAGCGATCAGCACCGCGGCTGGTTTAACAGTTCGCTGTGCATTTCGGTTGCCAACCGTGGCTGTGCGCCTTATCGACAGGTGTTAACGCATGGCTTCCTGGTCGATGAAGAGGGGAAAAAACAGAGCAAATCTTTGGGCAATACGATCAGCCCGCAGGATATCATCAAGCAGTTCGGCGCTGATGTGTTGCGTCTTTGGGTTAGCTCTACCGATTACCGCTCTGATATCTCGAATTCGATGAATATCTTCAAACAGTCGGGAGAGGCCTATCGCAAATTGCGCAACACCATGCGTTATCTGCTGGGAAATCTTTATGATTTTGACCTTACTCAGGATGCAGTTGCTCCGGCGGATATGCCAGAGCTGGATCGTTGGGCACTGATGAAGCTGGAACAGCTGATTGAAACCGTTCGCGCGGCTTATGAGGCATATGAATTCCATGTGGTGTTCCATGCTATATATAAATTCTGCGTGCTGGATATGAGCGCGTTCTATCTTGATGTTTGCAAGGATACACTTTATACGGAAAAACCGGATTCGCCGGCACGGCGCAGTATTCAGACTGTGCTTTACCGCATTGCGGATGCCCTGACCCGCCTGCTGGCGCCGATTCTTTCCTTCACCATGGAGGAAGTGTATCAGTATTTGCCCAAGCCCGCTGATAGTCCGGCTTCGGTGCAACTGCTGGAAATGGCCGAGTCGGATCCTTCGTTGCTTGATCCTGCGCTGGAAGAAAAATGGGAGAAGATACTCGCTTATCGCGAGGTGGTCTCCGGTGCCTTGGAAAAGGCGCGGCAGGACAAGACGATTGGACATTCGCTGGATGCCGCAGTGGAAATTATACCGGATGCAGAGGCAGATACAATTCTGCGTCCATTGGCGGCGCTGCTGCCGAAATTGTTCATCGTTTCGCAAGTTAGCCTGCTTGCACCGCATTCTGGTGAAGGTGTGCAAGTCAGTGTTAGCCAGGCCAAAGGGCAGAAATGCAGCCGCTGCTGGGTCTATAGTGAAACGGTGGGTGCGGATGCCGCTCATCCGGAATTGTGCGAGCGTTGTGCGGCAGCGCTTGCCTGATATGTGTTAGCTTGGAAGGGGCTGTTGTGACCGCAACAGCCCCTTTTCCACAATAGCATGAATGCGGCAGGCAGTATGGTGGCATTGTAATTTAGTAAATGGTTATCCATTTTTCAGTCTGTTTCCTGACCTCAAGGAAAAACATCCCGGCCTGATCCATATGAAAGGAAGGATGCTATGAGCGCAAGATTCACCATCCGGCGTAAAGCTGCGCCCGGACCGCAAATTATCGAGGAGGAGCGCGAGGGGAAAACAGCAGCAACAGAAGCAGAGTCTTTGGCTTTGCAGGATGATGACCTGCGTGCGATCAAACAGATGGTCGTCTATTATGAGAAGATCGCGAACTATATGTATCTGCGCAACAAGCTTTCCCGTCTAATCTTTCTCAACCTGATCAGCGGTATGGCAAAGGGTTTTGGCATTGCGCTTGGCATTACGGTGATCGCGTTTCTTGCTTTGCAGATTCTTAATAGTCTGGAGATCCTGAACCTGCCAATTATTGGAGATTTTATTGCCGAATTGATTGACTATATTCAGAGCGTACAGAATATCGTTTAAGGAGTATAGTATGTTCTACCTGATTCTGGTCGCCTGCCTGATTTTGGATCAGGTGACCAAATTGTTGATCGCCAGCAACATGACACCGGGAGAAAGCATCCCGGTTGTGAAGGATGTATTTCACATCACATATGTGTTGAATCATGGAGCAAGCTTTTCGATCCTGCAGGGCCGACGGTGGTTTTTTATCGTGGTTACGATCATTACTTTGGCGGTGATTCTTTACCTGCTGCGCAGTATTCCGCATGATTGCCGCCGGCTGCGCGCGGCAATCGCAGTTTTCTGCGGCGGTACGCTGGGAAATTTCATTGATCGTTTGCTGCGTGGTGCGGTGGTCGATTTTATCGATTTTCGTTTTTTCCCGGTTTTCAATATCGCGGACTGCTGTTTATGCTGTGCGATGGCCGCCATCTGCTGGATGCTGCTATTCGGTCGGGAAAAGCGGTTGCTGGAGAATCAAAAGCATGAATGAACAGGAAAACAGAATGGAATTCATCGCTGACGCAGGTGAGTCATGTCGGTTGGATGTGTTTTTGACCGCAAGGCTGCCAGAGTTGTCACGTTCGCGCATCCAAACCCTAATTCGTGAAGAGCAGGTTTTGGTCGATGGTATGGTGGCGAAGAGTAATCTTCGCCTGCGTGGTGGAGAGCGGATCGAACTGCATTTGACAGCGCCCGCGACGATGGAGGCATTTGCCGAGGATATTGCGCTGGATATCCGCTATGAGGATGCGGATATCATCGTTGTGAATAAACCGCAGGGCATGGTCGTTCATCCTGCCGCCGGCCATAGCGAGGGTACGCTTGTCAATGCATTGCTGCACCATTGCGGCGATCTTTCCGGTATTAACGGCGTACTGCGACCGGGAATCGTACATCGCATCGATAAGGACACTTCTGGTTTGCTGGTCGTGGCGAAAAATGATGCTGCGCATAATGCGTTGGCTGCCCAATGGAAAACGCATGATATCACACGAAAATATCATGCCATCGTCTATGGCATCATCCGGGAGAATTGTGGTCTGATCGATGCGCCGATTGGCAGGCACCCGCGCGAACGGAAAAAGATGGCAGTAGAACCAACCCATGGCCGTGATGCCATCACGCATTACCGCGTTCTGGAACGGCTGCCTCTGGCCAACACCACTTATTGTGAAATGAAGCTGGAGACTGGGCGTACACATCAGATCCGCGTGCATATGGCACATCTTGGCCATCCGGTGGTGGGTGACGTGGTATACGGCCCCAAAAATCAGCGCTACCAACTGGCAGGCCAGGTGTTGCATGCGAAGGTTTTAGGGTTTCACCATCCCCGCAGTGGTGAATATTTGGAATTTGAAAGTGAATTGCCCGCTTACTTCAGCACATTGCTGGAGATGATGCGGAACGGTGATAGGGCGAAAAACGCATGATGCAGGATAACCGTTATCAGGCAATATTCCAGCGCAGCAGCTTGTTGCTTGGCGCAGAAGGACAGGCGCGGCTGGCGAAAGCGCATGTCACGATTTGTGGGCTAGGCGGAGTGGGGTCTTATGTGGCAGAGATGGTCGTGCGCGCTGGAGTTGGGCACATCCGACTTGTTGACTTTGATCGGGTGACGACCAGCAATATCAATCGCCAGCTTTTTGCACTGCACAGCACCTTAGGACAACTAAAGGCAGATGTGGCGGCGGCAAGGCTGGCAGATATCAATCCTTTTTGCCGATGCGAAGTCTGCCGGCAGCGTATTGATGCGAAAAACGCGGTTGAATTCCTCGTGCATACGGATTATCTGGCGGATGCGATCGATGATATCCCAGCCAAAACAGCATTGCTGCGGGCGGCGGTCGTCAACAAGGTGCCGGTGATATCCGCGATGGGCGCTGGCAGGCGAATTGACCCTTCTTTGTTGGCGATTGCGGATATCAGCGCGACCAGCGTTTGTCCACTGGCGCGCATCATTCGTCGTGAACTGCGGCGCTATGGAATCGAACATGGGCTGCGCGTTGTCTATAGCAAAGAGAAGCCGCTGCCGCAAGCCGTGATATCGGGAGAAGTGCAACCGCTAGGCAGCGTTTCTTTTGTGCCGTCGGCGATGGGAGCACTGATGGCATCTGTTATCATTCGGGAATTGGCCGGTTTTGAGATCTGAGGGGAACAATATGGCAGATCTGTTCGATCTTGCAAGTGAAGCACAAAAAGAGCGCGGTGGTGCGCCACTTGCCGCGCGGATGCGCCCGCGTACGCTGGATGAATTTGTTGGGCAGGAAGCGATCATCGGCAAGGGAAGATTATTGCGTCGGGCGATCGAGGCGGATCGCCTTTCTTCCTTGATATTTTATGGCCCTCCTGGCTGTGGCAAAACGACGCTGGCGCAGATCATTGCCAATACGACAGGTGGGAATTTTCGTGTGCTCAGCGCGGTGACTTCTGGCGTTGCGGACATTCGTGAGATTCTAAAGTTTGCCCGCGACGAATTGAAATTGTATGGCCGGAAAACGGTATTGTTTATCGATGAGATTCACCGCTTTAACAAAGGACAACAAGATGCGCTTTTACCTGCGGTGGAGGATGGTACGATCATCCTGATCGGCGCAACAACAGAAAATCCTTTTTTTGAAGTAAATGGCGCTTTGCTTTCACGTTCCCGTATTTTTCGCCTACAGGCATTGTCGGCTGACGATATCTATCTTCTGCTGCAGCGCTGCATCGATGATGAGCGCGGGATGAAAGAATATCATGCGCAGATTGATGAAGCGGCATTACGGCATTGGGCGGACGTCTGCGGCGGTGATGCCCGTACAGCTTATAATGCGCTGGAATTAGCGGTGATTACGACTGAGCCGGGTGCAGATGGCATTCGGCATATCGATCTTGCCATTGCGGAAGAGAGTATCCAGCAGCGGAATGTCAGCTATGATAAAAAAGGCGACTGGCATTATGATGTGATTTCCGCCTTTATCAAGAGCATGCGCGGTTCTGATCCGGATGCGGTTCTGCATTGGCTGGCGCGGATGACAGAAGCTGGCGAGAATCCGGAATTTATCGCCCGGCGTATTATTATCTGCGCGGCGGAAGATGTCGGTTTGGCTGACCCAACCGCCCTGCTGGTTGCGACGGCAGCTGCAGAAGCTGTGCATTATGTCGGTTGGCCGGAAGCGCGCATCGCGCTGGCTGAAGCAGCGGTTTATGTTGCCTGCGCACCGAAATCCAATGCTGCCTATCTTGGCATCGATGCAGCGATTGCCGATATCCACGGTAAGCCTTTTTCCGGTGTGCCATTGCATCTGCGCGACGCCAGCTATCGTGGAGCCAAGCAGTTTGGCCACGGTAAGGGGTATCGCTATCCACATGATTACCCAGGGCATTATATTCCGCAGCAGTATCTGCCGGATGAGTTTTCTGGGCGCATATATTATAAACCAAGTAATAATGGCCGCGAGCAGCGGATATCTGAATTGCTGCAACGACTGCGTGGCGAAAAAGAAAATATTGACAAAGAATAGGTGCAGTGTTACACTATCTCTAGTAAATAACTAGGGATTGTGCTGGCAAGCCTTTTGTATTTGAGAGGAAAGGAAGTTCGAACCATGTATAACGAAACCGTGATCGATCATTTTAACAATCCACGCAATGTTGGCGAGCTGAATACTACGGCAAAGGGTGAAGTATCCAGTCCGGTCTGTGGCGATACCACATTGATCTACCTGGATGTGCAGGATGGCGTGATCAAGGATATCAAGTTTAAGACCTATGGATGCGCGGCAGCGATCGCATCCAGCAGCATGCTGACGACGATGGCGATTGGCAAGACGTTGGCAGAGGCAAAAGCAATTACAAATGATGATGTGGTCAAATCGCTGGGCGGTCTGCCGGAAGCAAAGATTCACTGCTCTGTGCTGGCTGCAGATGCGCTGCGCAAGGCGATTGAGAATTATGAGAAGGAACATCCTGAAAATGCATAAGGACTCCGGTCGGGTACTGGTAGCGATGAGCGGCGGCGTGGATAGTTCTGTCGCCGCTCTTTTGTTATGCCGCGCAGGGTATCAGGTGATTGGCGTAACAATGGATACCGGCTACGGTAGTGCTGCAGAGCAGGCGGCTGCAGTCTGTCATCAGTTGGGACTGGAGCATGTCCGGATCGATGTCCGGCAGCAGTTTCGCACACAGGTGATAGAGCCTTTCATTACCGCTTATTTATCCGGAGAAACGCCAAACCCCTGCGTACGATGCAATCAGTTTTTAAAATTCCGTGTTTTTGAACCGTTGTTGCCAAAGTTGGATGCGCAATTCTTGGCAACCGGCCATTATTGCCGTCTCGAGCGGATCGGCGGGCGGCTTGCATTATGCCGGGGCAGGGATACAGAAAAGGATCAGACCTATTTCCTTTATGGTATCCCGCAAGAGGTGCTGACACATTGCCTGTTCCCGCTTGGTACGCTGTGTAAAGAAGAGGTACGCCAGCTGGCACAAGACGCAGGACTTTTATCTGCACGGGCCAGAGAGAGTTATGATATCTGCTTTATCGAGGATGGCGATTACCGCCGCTTAATCGCTGCTCATGCGGATGAGCGGCAACGGGCCGGCGACATTGTGGATCGTGATGGCAGGGTAGTTGGCCGTCATCATGGATTGGCGAATTATACTATCGGCCAACGGCGCGGTCTGGAAGTTGCACTAGGTTATCCGGCTTATGTCGTTGGGTTTGATGTTGCGCGTAACCGTCTGTTGGTTGACCGGCGGGATGCGCTGCTGACTCGGCTTGCATATACAGCGGATAACAACTTTTTCCCTTTCCCGGTGTTGAAGGAAGAACGCGATGTTCAGGTAAAAGTTCGTTACCGCGCACAAGCTAAGCATGCGGTTATTCGTCCATCCGTTCCTGGCGGCTTGGTAGAGATCCTTTTTGCAGAGGACGAATGGGGGGTTACGCCTGGGCAGTCAGCGGTCTTTTATGATGGGGATATGCTGCTCGGTGGTGGGCGTATTGTGCGCATGGAATAAATATTGAACTTTTGGCGCTGTCTTCGATGCGCAACTGGAATATGTATTTGGTAAAGATTTGATAGCCGTATTTTTACGGCTATTTTTTTTGCTTTCGGCTAAAATATTATGCGGGGTGATCTTGGCATGTTGAGCGGTAGACAATTGCATGGATTGGTGATCAAAGACCATAATGGTATGGAGCTGGGAAGGATCCAAGAAGTGCTGGCAGATCCCACAAATGGCCGCATATTCGGTTTTTTGGTGGATACAAGCAGCTTGCTGACGCGGCGTTGTTTTTTGCCGATGGATCAGGTGCGCCAGCTGAGTCTGCGGGGCGTGGTGGTGGATGGCAGAGCAGCGCTGCGCAAAGCCGAGCGGACATTACCGGGAGAGGCACAGCTTGCCCAGCGAGGACGTACGGTTTATCGCATGAATGGTGCATCTGGCGTGATCGCCGATATTCTAGTGGAACAAGATCAGGTATGCGGTTGGGAGATATCGCAGGGACTGTTGCATGATCTGCGCCATAAACGCAGGTTTCTGCCGCGGGAACAGGCGGAAAACCGGGGCGGCGCGTTTATTGAGATAGATCAGAGTTCATTCTGAGCAGGAGGTGATGGCATGCGGAACAATGGGTATCGCTGGTTTCTCGCCGGAACGATGCTGGGCGCAGTCGGCGGCATGCTTGGGCAGAGCATGATGGGCGGCTCCGGCAAAAAGGCAGCGAAAAAAGCACGGGCGAAGGCGGCTTCCATGGCGGGCAGGATGTCACGGGAAGCTGGTGAAATGCTGGGCGCGATGGGCGAATCTCTCGCGCACAAGCTGCGTTAAACGCAGTGCAGGCGGGAATCCCGCCTGCTACATAAGATCGGGGAGGGATACGGATGCTGGGCAGGGACAATTCATCAAGCGCGCAGGAAAAGATTAATCAGCAAGGACAGATCCGCATTCGTCTGCGCATCCTTCTGCTATGTTTGACCGCCGTGGCATCCATTCTGCTTATCATTCGCTTATGGCCGGTGGTCATGCCCTTTTTTCTGGCATTGATGTTCACTTATCTATTGCGGCCATTATATAATCGAATGCTTGGACTGGGCATACCGTCAGCTTTAGCTGTACTTTTGCTGTATGGATACGTGGGTATTGGGATTTATTTGTTGCTGTTTATCTGCCTGCCGATCGTCAGCGAACAGTTCAGTCGTCTGCTGGCATATTTGCCGCAACTTTTTAGCATGCTGCAGCAAGCATGGCAGCAGATAACGGCAACGATGCGCCATATTGAATTGCCCGCTGGGTTGCAGGCTGCTTTGACTGAAGCCGGCAGTCATCTGCGTGAACAATTTGCAGAGCGTATGGAAGGAACAGCGACACATTTGTCGTCCTTGCTGCGCTTGCTAGCTTACTTGGTCTTGATGCCAGTACTCAGCTTTTATATGCTTCGGAACAAGCAGGCAGGGGCACAGAAGCTGCTTGCCCTGGTCTCGCCACAGCACATGCCGGAGACCCTACGGCTGCTGCAGGATCTGGACCATCTGCTACGCAGCTTCATCGGCGGATATTTGCTGGTTTCGCTTGTTGTTGCTGTGATGTCAGCTATATTTTATCAACTGATTGGTCTGGAATACGCATTGGCATTGGGGCTGCTGATGGGTGTTGCGGATTTGATCCCTTATTTTGGGCCGTTCTTAGGCGCGATCCCTGCTATTATTGTTGCCCTTGGAGACGGCGTGCCGCGCGCACTGATCTGTACAGCAGGCTTGCTATTTTTGCAACAACTGGAAAGTGCAGTAATTACACCAAAAATTATGGGCGATAAGATTGGCCTAAATCCATTGTTAACGATTTTTGCCGTAATGGCGGGCGGTTATTTGTTCGGCATTTTTGGAACGATTCTCGCATTGCCAGTGGCGGCTGCATTATTGCTGTTGGGCAAATATTTTTATGGCCGGTTGGTTGGTGTTAATACCGATGGATGACAAAAAAAATAGTGCTTTATCTCAAATACTATGATAAAATAATAAATTGATATTAGCGATCGAAATTAAAGGAGATAAGCACATGAAGTCTATGACTGCCAAAGAGCTGCGGGAGGCTTTTATTCGTTATTTTGAATCTAAAGGCCACCGTCGTGTTCCCAGTTCCTCGCTCGTTCCGCATAACGACAATACGCTGCTCTTCACCAATGCCGGGATGAATCAGTTTAAAGACGTTTTTTTGGGAGTGGACAAGCGTGACTATTCACGCGCAGTTACGGCGCAGCGCTGTGTTCGCGCCGGGGGCAAGCATAATGATCTGGATACGGTCGGCCGCACGGCACGCCATCATACTTTCTTTGAAATGATGGGAAATTTCAGCTTTGGCGATTATTTTAAGCGTGAAGCGATTGGTTTTGCCTGGGAATTTCTGACTGAAGTGCTAGAAATGCCAAAGGAAAAGCTATATGCGACCGTATATGAAGAGGATGATGAAGCTTTTGCCCTCTGGCAGGAGGTAGCCGGATTGACCCCGGATCGTATTTACCGGATCGGCGCCAAGGATAATTTCTGGTCTATGGGCGATACTGGTCCCTGTGGCCCTTGCTCGGAAATCTTTTTTGACCGCGGGGAAAAATATGGCTGTGATGCTGAAGTCTGCGGCATTGGCAGTTGTGATTGTGACCGCTGGATGGAGATCTGGAATTTGGTATTTATGCAATATGATCGCAGCGAGGATGGCACGCTTTCTCCATTGCCGCGGCCGAGTATTGATACCGGCATGGGTTTGGAACGTGTTGCTTCAATCCTGCAGGGGGTTGACAGCAATTATGATACCGATATCATGCGCGGGATCATCCATGGGGTGGAAGAGCTTTGCGGCCAGGAATATCATGGCGACCAGAGCGGCTTCCCCTTCCGCGTGATTGCTGACCATGCGCGTTCCTGTTCGTTCTTGATTGCTGATGGCATTTTGCCTTCTAATGAGGGTCGCGGCTATGTCCTGCGCCGCATTCTGCGCCGTGCCGCGCGTTTTGGTATGGTGCTGGGCATGAACGAGCCATTTCTTTATCGGATTTTCCCCTATGTGAAAGCGGCTATGGCAGACGCGTATCCGATCCTGATCGAACAGGAGGATAGCATCATCCGTGGGATCCGCATGGAAGAAGAACGTTTCCATCTGACGTTGAAATCCGGCATGACGATTGTGCAGGGTATTCTGGAGCGCATGCGGGCAGCCGGGGAGACGGAGATCAACGGCAGCGATCTGTTTTTGCTATATGATACCTATGGCTTCCCCTTGGATCTGGCAAAGGATATTGCGGAAGAGAATGGTTTTACCATTGACGAGCCTGGTTTTGCCCGCTGCATGGAAGAACAGCGCAAAAAATCACAGCGTGCCCGGTTAGAGGAGGGCGGTGAAGATCCGGCAATCTTGCTTGGCCAGCTGTTGACGGATGTTCCGCTAAATAATTTTCTGGGTTATCAGCAGCTTTCCGCTACGGCGCGTGTTACGGCAATGGTCGTTGGCAATGCACTGGTAGATAGTGCTTCGTCAGGCGCAGAGGGTTGGCTGGTTCTGGATGCGACCCCCTTTTACGGTGAAAGCGGCGGCCAGATTGGCGATACTGGTCTGCTGCAGGCAGACGGGGTTGTCGCAGATATTATTGATACACAAAAACTGCACAACGGTCTTTATGTGCATAAATTTGTTCTGCGTAGCGGAACGGTTGTACTTGGCGATAAAGTGGAAGTCACCGTTACCGGCTCTCGCCGTGCCGCGATCGCACGAAATCACTCAGCCACGCATCTTTTGCATCGCGCTTTGCGGATGACTTTGGGTGAGCATGTGCATCAGGCAGGTTCTTTGGTTACGGATGAACGTCTGCGTTTCGATTTTAATCACGCGCAACCACTGAGCCAAACAGAACTGCAGACGATTGAGGATGAAGTTAACCGCCAGATCATGGCAGACCTGCCGATCGTTACGGAAGAAATGCCATTGGAAGAGGCAAAGGCAACAGGTGCCATGGCCTTTTTCGGCGACAAGTATGGCGATATTGTACGCCTGGTCAGCATGGGTAGCTTCAGTCGAGAATTATGCGGCGGGACGCATTGTCAGCGGACCGGCGAAATCGGCAGCATCAAGATATTAGGCGAAGGTGGTATTGGTTCCGGTATGCGCCGTATCGAGGCCCTGACGGGAGAAGGCGCGTTGCGTTATCATCGACAGCAGGAAGAGAAGCTGGCTGCTCTGGCTGCTCTGCTGCGCACGACTCCGGCGAATGTTGAAAAGAGGCTGGAGATCGTGTTGAATGAAAACCGTTCATTAGCGCGTGAGAACGAAAAGTTACAGGCCAAACTGGCTAATGATCAGCTGGGCGAACTTTGGCAACAAGCGGAGGATGTCGGCGGGATCAAGCTATTGACAGCCAGTGTTGCTGCCGCAGATATGGCGGCGCTGCGCAATACGATGGATATGCTGCGTGATAAGCTGCCGGATGCTGCGATCATCCTTGCTTCCGGCGAGAATGGCAAAGCGCAGTTTGTGGTTTCGGTTTCTGCTGCTGCGCAGCAAAAAGGATTGCATGCCGGCCGGCTGATCAAAGATGTGGCAGCAGTTTGCGGCGGTTCCGGTGGCGGCAGGGCGGATATGGCACAGGCTGGGGGCAAGGAAAATACTCCGGAACTGATCAAAGCTGCTTTGCAGCGCGGCGAGGAGCTGGTTCGGGATATCCTGGCCAATGCATGATTGGAAAAGGAGTTTAGCGCAGCTGCGTAGAATTTAATGCTTAGCAAAAGCCGGAGCAAGCTACTGCCAAAGGAGGACTGGGCATGGGCAGCGAATTTAAATTTGGTACTTTTGCCGGCGATGAAACGATGACGTTTGATGTGCGTTCGGATGAAGAATTGAATCCCGGTGAGGTGCTGCGTACGGTTTATCTAGCACTGCGGGAAAAAGGATACAATCCGATCAATCAGCTGGTGGGTTATCTGATCTCCGGAGACCCGGCCTATATTACCAGTTATAAGCAGGCGCGCAGTTTGATCCGTCGTGTGGAGCGCGATGATTTGATCGAAGAGCTGGTTTCCAGCTACCTGAAAGAATAAACCGCAGCGCGGGATGACGAATGGACGAAAGCTATGCAATACAGGGATTTGGGTGCAAGCGGCATCCGCGTATCCAGGCTTTGTTTTGGTAGCCTGACGCTGGGGCCGCTGTGCGCCTCCTTGCCGCTTGCAGAGGGCGCAGCATTGCTCTCTGCAGCATTTGCACAAGGAGTAAATTTTGTAGATACCGCTGAACAATATCAGACATATCCCTATATCCGCGCTGCGCTGGCGGGACTGCCGCCGGAAGATGCGGCGCGGATCATTATTGCCAGCAAGACTTTTGCGGAAACGGATATCCAGGCGGCTTGGGCGGTCGAGGACGCCCGCCTGGCGTTGAACCGAAACCGATTGGACATCATGTTACTACATGAGGTGCGTGATGATGCTGATTTTGCCAGCCGCAGAGGCGCTTGGCAGCTTTTGCAGCAGATGAAGCAAAACGGCCTGATTCGCGCAATCGGGATATCCACGCATAGCGCGGCCATGGCCGCGCAGGCGGCGGAGCTGCCGGAGGTGGATATCATCCATGCGATGTTCAATCAGGCTGCGATTGGCATTCTTGATGGCGGCTTGCCAGAGATGCGGGCAGCGTTCTGTTTAGCAAAAGCAAATGGCAAAGGCGTTTATTCGATGAAAGCACTGGCAGGCGGTGCGCTGATGCATCAGGCAAAGGATGCATTACTCTGGGCCTTTTCACAGCCGGATGTAGATGCGGTCGCAGTCGGCTGCCGTGACTATGCCGAATTGGTTACCAATTTGGGCTGGCTGGCAGGCGAAGAGCCAACAGAGGCTGCCGTGATCAAGCACATCGACCGTAATATGGTGTTTGATAAAGAGCCGCGCTGTCATGGTTGTGGACGCTGTGTGGAGCGTTGCGCTGCCGGCGCCTTGCGGTTGGGGCCGGACGGACAGGCGGAATGGGAAAAATCACGCTGCCTTTATTGCGGTTATTGCATTGCAGCATGCCCATGGTTTTGTCTTTCATTTTGTTGAGGAGGAAACATATGCGGATCTTGGGTTTGGATGTTGGGACAAAGACGATCGGTGTAGCGGTAAGCGATCCGCTCGGCTTTACCGCGCAAGGAGTAAAAACGATCCGCCGCAGTACGCTGGAATCTGATTTGGCCGAGATCCGTACGCTGGTGGAAAGCTATCAAGTGGAGGAGATTGTAGTTGGCTTGCCGTTGAATATGAATGGTAGTGAAGGACCGTCAGCTGCGATGGCGCGCGAAATGGGGGAGGCGGTCGCCGAGACGTTATCCGTTCGCGTCATCTATCGCGACGAGCGTCTTTCCACGATGGCGGCGGAGCGAATCCTGCTGGAAGGCGATGTTTCGCGCAAAAAGCGCAAACAGGTAATTGATAAAATGGCTGCAGCATATATACTGCAAGGATACCTAGATTATCTTGCCAGATCCTGATGGCGTTCATTTTTCTGAAATATGTTGCATTTGACATCTAAACGTCAGGATATTATACTTAACCATATGTGAACGCACCAAATTACACAGCGAGGTGGAAAACATGACCGAAACCATTACCTTGATCGACGATACGGGGAAGGAACATGAGTTTGAGGTAGAGGCGTTTCTTGACGTTGAAGAGGAGCGGTATGCTGTGCTGATCCCTCTTTCCGAAGAGTATGAGAACGAAGCTGTCATCATGCGTTTCGGAGAAGACGAGAATGGTGAGGAAGTGCTATTCGATATTGAAAGCGATGAAGAATGGGAACGCGTAGCGGATGCATACGATGCATTTGCAGACGAAGAGTACGGTTCGGAGGAATGATTTTCTGCCTGCTGTGAGCGGAAGATCCATGGTTGCATGAACAAGCAACGCGAACAAGTAAACGGCATAGCCTGCGCTATGCCGTTTTTTCTATTATGATCTTGCTTGCTTTATCGTTTGTCTTCTTAAATCATTCTATTGCAGAAGATGCTTGATTGCATGGATTAGGAGCCGCAGATGCGGAAACCGTCGGGCAGCGGATCTTCCGGATCAAGTACCAGATTGTTGAATCCTGTGATGTAGGCTGTTCCGCTGACTTCGGTGATCACCGCCGGATAGCCGCCTTCCTCGACATGCTTGATGACCCTGCTTTCAAACGGCGTATCAATTACGCTCTTATTGATCAAGACGTCATCATCCTGCATGATGCCTTTGGCAACGAGCAGCGCCGTGCGTCCGCCAGTGCCAGTGCCTGTCGGGCTGCGGTCGATCTGTCCTTCCGCAAAAATGCAGATATTATTGGAGATCAGCGTTTTCCCTTCTCGTTTGACGGGGTCGCAGAGGATCGTCCCGTACAGCCAGGTGATTCCTGGCTCGGTCGGATGGTGCAGCTCGCCCTCTGCCGCCCATACTTTGTTTTTGATCTCCATGCCGCGGCGTACCAGTTCATCCGCATAGTCCGGGTTTACTTTCAAGCCCAGCTTTTCCGCATCAACATAAACATAAAATGCGCCACAATAGACGATATCTGCAGTGATCTCGCCAATGCCATCCACCGTGACACGAATATTCTCCTTATAGACGAAGCAGGGGACATTCTGGAAACGCACACGCAGGACTTTACCGTTTTCCACATCGGCAAATGCAGTGATGCGACCGGCAGGGGAGTCGATGCGCACAATATTTACGCCCTCCTGCGAATTGATGATGCCGGTTTCGATCGCTACTTTGGTAACACCGATGATCCCATGCCCACACATGGAGGAGAGGCCCTCATTATGCGTGAACAACACGCCAAAATCGCCATCTGCAGTTACTGCCGGTACAATGATGCAGCCATACATACCGGAATGGCCGCGCGGTTCGAGCATGATCATTCTCCGCAGGCCGTCATAGTTGGCGTTTACATATTTCCGCTTTTCCAGTATGGTGTTGCCTGGAATCGGCGGAAAGCCGGAGGTAACGATACGCAGCGGCTCGCCGGCGGTATGAGCATCGATACAGGTGATGTAATGCTTAAAATTCATCATGCGCAATTCTCCTTCCATTTTGTTTTCTGTTCGCAATACGATTTAGAGATTGACATTCTGACCATAGCCGTGCTGCAGAGCAGCCTGATAAATGAGCTGGGCGACATTGAGATCAAGCAGCCCCATACCAACAGATTTGAAATAATTTGTACTGCCGGGGCTGGGCGGCGTCGGCCGCTGCTGCTCACTAAGCAAATCACCGATATAACGGATGCGTGCTTCCGTAATGATGCCGTCTGCCAGCGGCTGGGAGAGATCGCCGCTTTCCTCTATGGCAAAGGGAAGCTCGGTATAGACATGGTCAACCAGCTGCCAGATCGCATTCGGCAGCTCACGCATTTCCGGTTTGTAGGAACCGATACAAATAAAGCTTTTGCCACGCAACAGCGAGGCATCATCCGGCATCACTGGCGAGGTGGCTGTCGTCGTGGTAACAACGATATCGCTGGCTGTAAGCAGATCTTCTACCCGATCACAAACATGGATTGTCGGTTGATTTTTGCCAAGTTCACGCTGGAGCGCGGCAATGTAGCTTTCAAAATCCTTAGGAAAGGCGTCATAGAGATAAATGTTCTGGATCTGACGTGCCTCGCAGGCATACAGCAGCTGATAGAATCCCTGTTTTCCACAGCCGATTACGCCAACGCTGCTGCTTTCTAACGGAGTGAAACAACGCATACCTACACCGCCTACTGCACCGGTGCGCAATGCGGTGAGAAAACTGCCATCGAGAATCGCCTCTGTTTTACCGGAAGCTGCATCATTAAGCAGCATCAGACCATCGATATAGGGCAGCCCTTTAGCTGGGTTCCCAGGAAAAAGCGTAAGGAATTTTGTACCAAAACAGCTTTCCATAAAGCAGGGCATATAAAGCAACGTGTTTCCTTCATGCATGACGCTCGGCCGATCCGGCATATAAAACGCACCGGATGCGAAGATGCGGTAGGCATCTTCTACCTTATCCATCACTTGCGAGAGCGTGACCGAACGACGCATATCCTTCTCGTTTAGAATCAGCATGCTGCTCCTCCTTTTCATATGGTTTGGTTCAAGCTATTTTCAGAATACACCTTTTTTGTTTTTGCAGCTATCTGTGCATCTGCCTGATGAAACGTCCGTTGTTCGGATGCAACCAGCATACGCACGATCTCCATTGCCTGCATGGCGTCGCGATCCACGATCGCCTGATATAAAGCGCTATGCTCTTCCAACTGGCGGTCGAAACCGGAAGTGAAGAGATAGGCTTCGACCAGCCTTTCCAGAAAAACGAGCATTGAACGATACATATCATAGAGCAAAGTGTTGTGGCATAGCTCAGCGACCTTTAGATGAAAGGCGCTGTCCGCCAAGATGAACTGATGCTTTTCCAAATCTGGCTGGTCGCGATCTGCCAGTGCCTGATGCAGTGCTTCCAGCTCAGCAGGTGTGCGCCGCAGGGCGGCAAAACGGACGATATCTGTTTCCAGAACCAGCCGGGTTTCCAGGATTTCATCCAGGTTTGCCGCATGCAGGCGGGATTGCAGGGCGGCATCGAATCTGTTTCGGCAGAGGACATAAGTGCCATCGCCGGGACGGGTCTGCAGGATGCCGGCATAAACGAGGGATTGAATTGCTTCACGCACAGTATTGCGGCTCACGCCAAACTGTGACATCAGTTCCATTTCACCAGGGATTTTTTGTCCGGTCTGCCAGCTGCCGGAGAGGATACATTGTTCCATCTGCCGCAGAATCTGTGCTGACAATGTTATGCGCATAGGTTTGCTCAGCTCGGTCATAGCAGGTTCCTTTTAATTGTTCAAATGTAGGACATTTATAATATCATTATAGCATGATGAATTTCCCTGTCAAGCCGGAATGCTCTATTGGCGCATGGCGAAAAATGTTGTATAATGGGGGAAGAAAATCAGGAGGTACCTTTCGTGAAGAAATTTATCTTAACAATTTTGATTCTGCTGTTGCTGTTGGCCTGTGGCCTGCTTTATTTGGCGCAGCGTGTTACGGCGGATATTACGTTGGAGAACGATTTGGAGCTGGAGATTGCAGAAGGCAGCTCTACTGCTTCCATCGCCGCGCAGCTGGCGGAAAACGGCTTGGTGCGTGATGCGCGTGTGTTTCGCCTTTTTGCCCGCCAACACGAGGTGGATAGTATGTTTAAGGCTGGCATTTATACCTTTGCCGCTGGTTCATGGAGCTTGGCGGATGTTTGCGAGGCTTTGGTCGCCGGCGGCGTAAGCGATAGCGGAGCGGTTCGTGTCACCATCCGCGAGGGGTTGACGGTGGAGCAAACGCTTGCCGTGCTGGTGGAAGCTGGTTTGGGTAGCCTGGATAGCTATCATGCAGCGATTGCAAATGCGGATTTCAGCGCTTATGATTTTTTGCCGGCTGCTGAAGATGTGATCGAACCAGCGAATCGGTTGGAAGGGTTTTTGTTCCCGGATACTTATATGATTGCGCCGGAGTGGAGTGAAGAGGATATTCTGCGTCTCTTGCTCGACCAGTTCGTCAAGATCTGGCAGGAAAACGGGTTTGATGCGCGAGCGGCTGAGTTGGGAATGACGACATATCAGGCGGTCACCATGGCGGCCATCGTGGAAAAAGAAGCACAGGTGGCTGAAGACCGGCCGATCATCGCCGGCGTGTTTTATAACCGCTTGGAGCTGGATATGCCGCTTGAATCCTGTGCTACGGTGCAATTCCTGCTGGGCGAGCCAAAGTACCCTTTGCTTTACAGTGATTTGGAGATCGAAAGCCCCTACAATACTTATCAAAACATGGGCTTGCCGCCGGGACCGATTGCCGCGCCTGGGCTGGCCTCTTTGCAGGCAGCACTCTACCCAGAAGATACGGAGTATCTCTATTTCCGTGCGCGGGAGGATGGGTCGCACCGCTTTAGCCTAACATTGGAAGAGCATGAAACAGATCATGAGGGGGATCAGTGATGCCGGTTGTTCCTGAGTTGCTTGCCCCTGCCGGTGATCTGGAAAAACTGCGTTTTGCCTATGCCTATGGCGCTGATGCCGCTTATATCGGCGGTGGAGATTTTTCCTTGCGCAGCAATGCCGGCTGTGGTCTCGATGTGCTGGCAGAAGCTTGCAGTTTAGCCAGACGGACGGGGAAAAAGCTTTATGTGGCAGTCAATATCTATGCAGACAACCATGATATCGCCGTACTGCCGTCTTATCTGGAGAATCTGGCTGAATTACAGCCCGATGGCCTGCTTATCTCTGATCCGGGCGTTTTTCGTCTGGCACAGCAATATGCGCCCCGGCTGCCGATCCATATCAGCACGCAGGCGAATAATACGAACTGGTTGAGTGCGCGCTTCTGGGCAGAGCAGGGTGCATCGCGCATCGTACTTGCACGCGAGCTTTCGATCGCAGAGGGAGCTGAGATCGCACAAAGAAGCGGGTTGGAAGCGGAAATCTTCGTGCATGGTGCAATCTGCATTTCCTATTCTGGCCGCTGCCTGATCAGCCAGTTTTTGACTGGCAGGAGTGCAAACCGTGGCGACTGCAGCCACCCCTGCCGCTGGCAGTATGTGTTGGAGGAGGAGAAAAGGCCGGGTGAATATTTTCCGGTTGAAGAAGACGCACGGGGCAGTTACTTCTTCAACAGTCGGGATCTTTGCCTGCTTGCGGCAATTCCACAGCTTGTAGCTGGCGGATTTTCCGCCTGGAAAATCGAGGGTCGTAATAAAAGCGCATATTATGTAGCCAATGTCGTGCGGGTTTACCGTGCAGCATTGGATGCCTATTTGCGTGATCCTGACGGGTGGCGTTGTCGTTCTGCCTGGCTGGAAGAACTGACTCGGGTTAGCCATCGAGGGTATACGACGGGCTTTGCATTGGGTCTGCCGGATGCAGATGCCTATCGCTATGATGATGGAAGCTATCTGCGTAGTTATGACTTTACTGCCGTGGCGCTGGAGATGCGTGATGGGCTGTTGTGGTTGGAGCAGAGGAATCATTTTGCCGTCGGTGATGTGCTAGAGTTACTGTTGCCGGATGCAACAAATATCGTGTTGCCGGTAAAAGCGATCTATGACGAGAATGGCTGCCTGCTGGATGCTGCAAGACATCCGCGAATGCAGGTAGCGGTGGATTGCGGTTCGTTGCCAGTGATGTTGCCTTTTCCGTTGATTTGCCGACGTGCAGTACGTGAAAGTTGAATTTGTTTCGTTTTAGATAGATAATGCTTGACTTTCACCGCAAGGATTTGGTATAATCTTTTTCGTTGTAGGGGTATAGCTCAATTGGTAGAGTAGCGGACTCCAAATCCGTTGGTTGAGGGTTCGATTCCTTCTGCCCCTGCCATGCATATAACCCTTCCGGCAAGGAAGTGGTGTTGATAGATATCTGTAGAGAAAAATAATAAGGTGGTGGATGGTTTGTTCGCATTTGCAACGACTACCGGTGCCGGCGGTGCAGGCGGCTCGATGATTACGATCGGCTATATCCTCTTTATCGTGGCAATCTTTTATTTCCTGCTGATCCGTCCGCAGAAGAAACAGAAAAAAGAACGCAATGATATGATGAGCAAGCTGGCCGTTGGTGATGAAATCTATACTGCCGGCGGTATTCTGGGGACGATTACCCGCATCAAGGAGCATACCGTTTGGCTCCGCATCTCGGAGAAATGCGAGATTGAGCTGTTGAAAAGCTCTATCGGCGGGATTAATTCCAACAAGAGTACCGAAGAATAAGCGCATCGCGAAGCAGGCCTTGCCGGCCTGCTTTTTCTTTTCGCCGCCCATGCGGCAGTAATGCTCCGGGAGGAATCAGGATGAAAAAGCAAAGTGCGGTCAAACTATTGGCGGTTATTTTAATTATCGCCGCAACGCTCATACTTTCTATTTCGCCGATTACCGGTGGAATGCGTCTGGGTTTGGATCTTCAAGGGGGTGCGCAGGTCACGCTGCAAGCCCTGCCGGAAGATGGCGAGACGGTCACGGCAGATGATATGGAGCAGCTGGTCTCGGTACTGGACAACCGCGTCAATGAACTTGGCGTGAGCGAGCCGGTCATCCAGGTGGAAGGTGAAGACAGAATCATCGTTGAATTAGCCGGCGTGGATGATCCAGAGCAGGCGATCGAGTTGATTGGCCGTACGGCACAGCTGGAGTTTGTTTCGCCCACTGGCGAGGTATTGCTGAGCGGGGCGGATTTGGCCAATGCTTATGCGCAGATCGAGGAGAATCAGCCACGTGTGATTCTGGAATTTAATGATGCTGGTGCGGAGAAGTTTTTCAATGCAACGGCGATGTATGTTGGCCAGGAGATTGCGATCGTACTTGATGACGAGACCATCAGTTCGCCGGTGGTGAATACCGCGATTTCCGGTGGCGTGGCATATATTTCCGGCGGTTTTGCCAATTTTGACGAAGCGGCAGATTTGGCGGCGTTGTTGCGGGGCGGCGCGCTGCCGGTCGACTTGGAAGTGCTCTCCAAAAGTACGGTTGGTCCAACGCTGGGTGCAGATTCACTTTCGCGCAGTCTGAGCGCTTCTGCGATTGGCTTTACCATTTTGCTGCTTTATTTGATCGCCTATTACCGCCTCCCTGGTGGTTGGGCGGTGATCTCTCTCGTTGTTTATGGCTTGCTGTTGCTGTGGATGCTGAACCTGATCCATGCCACGCTAACCCTAACTTCCATTGCCGGCTTTATTCTTTCGATCGGCGTTGCGGTAGATGCCAATATCATCATTTATGAACGTATCCGCGAAGAACTGTATCATGGTAAATCATTAAAAGCAAGCATTGAATCTGGATTTAAACGTGCGCTGCTTACCATTGTTGATAGTAATGTTACGACCCTGATCGCTGCCGTTGTGCTTTACTTCTTTGGCAGTGGTACGATTAAAGGATTTGCGTTGACGCTTTCCATTGGTATTGTGGCATCCATGCTTACTGCAGTGGTGTTTACCCATTATGTGCTGCGCTGGTCATCCGATATTGATTTTCTGTCCAGCAAAAAGCTTTACGGCCTTTCCAAACACTTTGGCTACAGGGAATTCCATTTTGATTTCCTGCGCTTGAAAAAGGTTTGGTATATCGTGGCCATGGTGGTCATCGTTCCGGGTTTGGTTGTTTTGTGCGTCTCCGGCATGAATTTGGGCATCGATTTTACCGGTGGTTCCATCATCAAGGTGCAATATGAAGATCAGGTGGAACTTGCGGCAGTGCGTGATGCTGTTACCGATATTGTTAAGCAGACCCCAGCGGTGAACGAAGGGGATGACAACAGTTTTATCATTCGTACAGAAGATTTGACGCAGGAGGAAAGTAGTGCTGTTACCGATGCGCTTGCCACCTTGGGCACGTTGATCCCGAGCGCTACCTCACAGGAGATGATCGGACCGGCGATCGGCGCAGAGCTATTGGCAAATGCGCGCTGGGCGCTATTGATTGCCGGCGTGCTGATGCTGCTTTATATTACTGTACGGTTTAAATTTAGTTATGCGGTAACTGCCATTCTGGCGCTGGTGCATGACGTATTGGTGATCGTCAGTGTTTTCGCCATTTTCCGTCTGGAAGTGGAGAGCGCTTTTATTGCTGCTATCCTCACCATCGTTGGTTATTCGATTAACAACACGATCGTTATTTTTGATCGCATGCGCGAGAACATGTCTTTCCAAAAGGGGAAATTCAGCCGTGCGGAGTTGATCAATACCAGCATCAACCAGACCTTGACACGTACCATCAATACGGTGCTGGCCGTTCTGCTGCTGCTTGTTTCGTTGTTGCTGTTTGGCGGTGAGACAACGCGTAATTTCATTCTGGCTTTAACGATTGGCATGTTTGCCGGCTTCTTCTCTTCTGTTTTCCTGGTTGGGAATATGCTGGCTGATATTTTCCCCCATGTTTCTGTGAAATGGGGCGGAGATAAAAAAGCGCCGCGTCCGGTACAGAAAAAAGCCGTACCGAAAACTACAGAGCGTTAAGATTCTGAAAAGGAAGCAAAGCTATGACGAAATGGCTGCTTCGGCAGAGTTCAGCAGATATTTCCGCCATTGCGCGCCAGAGCGGGCTGCCGCCTGTTTTGGCGCGCATCCTTGCAGTACGCGGTTTGCGTGACAGCGCGGCTGTACTGGCGTTTCTGCATCCGGAACAAGCAGAGCCCGCATCGCCATTTGAGTTTGCCGATATGCGTACGGCAGTGCGCATCGCTGCCGCAGCAATACAGGAAGAAAGAAAATGTGCGATTTTTGGCGATTATGATGTAGACGGCGTGATGAGCACGGTGATTCTGCACCATACCCTATGCACCCTGGGTGCAGATGTGATTTACTATATCCCGCAGCGTGAGCAGGAGGGCTATGGTCTGAACATAGATGCCATCCGCTCGCTTTATGCCTGCGGCGTATCGGTACTTTTTGCTTGCGATAACGGGATTTCTGCTTTTGAACAGGTGGAATTTGCCAAAGCGCTGGGTATGCGCGTTGTGATCCTTGACCATCACGCGGTGACGGTCAAGGATGGGCAGCAGCTGCTGCCTGCGGCGGATGCAGTGGTCGATGCGCAGCGAAATGATTGTGCATATCCATTTTCTCAGTACTGTGCTGCGGGTGTTTGCTACCGCTTTTCGGAAGCGCTGTTTCTGGAATGCGGTAAGGATTGGCAGGAAACCGGTGCATATCTGCTGCCTTTTGCTGCGCTTGCCACGGTTTGCGATCTGGTAGAGCTGTATGGTGAGAACCGTGCATTGCTGAAGCGCGGTCTGCCTGCTATATCCAATAGCAGTAATCCGGGATTGCACGCTTTGCTGGAGGTGACTGGGCTGGCCGACAAGGAGATCGATACTTATCATGTCGGTTTTATCCTCGGCCCCTGCATTAATGCATCCGGACGGCTGGATATTGCAGATAAGGCTGTCGAGTTGTTTTTGACTGAAGATGCGATCGTTGCCAAGCAGCTGGCAACAACGCTGAGCGCGCTGAACCAGGAACGTCGCCGACTGACGGATGAGGGAGCAAGGCTTGCCAACGAGCAGATCGAAGCACATGCTTTGGCAAGGGATCCAGTGATCGTTTTGCATTGTCCGGCGCTGGCAGAGAGTATTGCCGGTATAGTTGCCGGACGCATTCGGGAACGTTATCATCATCCTGTGGTTGTATTGGCCGGGGCGGGGGATACTGTGCGTGGCTCCTGCCGTTCAATCGAGGCGTATAATATTTATCAAGGGCTTGCCGCTTGCAGTGATTTGCTGCTTGCTTTCGGCGGACATCCGATGGCTGCCGGCTTGACGATCTCGGCTGCCAATATCCCACTGCTGCGACAACGGATCAATGCGGATTGCGGATTGCAGGAAGAAGACTTGCAGCAGGTATTCCGTATCGATTGTCCATTGCAGCCTGCAGCGGCTGATCTGGAGCTGGCAAAAGCGCTGCAATGTCTTGCTCCGTATGGGAAGGGGCATCCGCAGCCATTGTTCGCGGCAAAAGGTCTGCGGCTGACTGCGTTGCAGCAGTTGGGCAGGGATGGGCGCGTATTGCGTTGGCAAATGCAGGAGGAAAACAGTAGAAGTTTTGAGGCGATTGACTTTTCCGGACGGGACAGGCTGCAGGATGAGATCTGTCGGCGTTATGGCGAGCAGGCTTGGCTGACCCTGTTGCGCGGCCGGTCGGAAAATGCGGTGCGGCTGGATATCATCTATCTGCTGCAGGTGAATCGTTATCATGGCAGAGAGAGCGCACAGCTGCAGATTGTAGATTTCCGGCTGATCGATTGACGATAGTATCCCTCGTAATCATCAGGTAAACCGGCGATTGATGAATCGATCACATGACGTAAGTTTTGGTATGGATGGAGGACAGAGGTTGCGGTTTTATATTCAGACATTTGGCTGTCAGATGAATGAAAATGATTCGCGGTTGATTGCCGGGCTGTTGCGCAGCGCCGGTCATCAGCCGGCAGAAGGGCTGGCAGATGCGGATCTGGTTGTAGTCAACACCTGCTGCGTGCGGGAAAATGCGGAAAACCGGGCGTTGGGCTTCCTTGGCAGCCTGAAACACTGGAAGGAAGAGCTCCCTGGACGGATTATCGCTGTCATGGGTTGTATGGCGCAGAAAAGCGGGACTGCAGAGCTGCTGCAAAAAAGTTACCGGCATATCGGTATTGTCATCGGTACTTTTGCCGGAGCAAAACTACCACGTTATGTGGAGGAATATGCAGCAAGCGGCGAACGGATCATCGATACGGAAGAGCGATATGGCGAGGAAGAATTAAAACGCTGCGAAGTGCTTGCGCCAACGATCGAGAGTGGTTATCGTGCGCAGGTCAATATCAATTACGGCTGTAATAATTTTTGCAGCTACTGCATCGTTCCTTACGTACGTGGTCGTGAAAGAAGTCGCAGTGTATCGGAGATCGTTGATGAGGTCAACGCTTTAACGGCGAACGGGGTGCGTGAGATCCAGCTGTTGGGACAGAATGTCAATTCTTATGGCCGGGAGCTTGAGAATGGGATCGACTTTGCCTATTTGCTGCAGCAGGTCAGCAAGGTAGAGGGGCTTGAGCGAATCCGCTATATGACATCACATCCGCGTGATTTTGATCAGCGGCTGGCAGAAACGATAGCCAGGCTCCCCAAGGTTTGCCGACATTTTCATCTGCCGCTACAGTCCGGCTGTGACCGCTTGCTTACGCAGATGAACCGCGGCTATCAGACGGCCCAGTATCGGCTTTTATTACAACAGATTCGCCGGTTATTCCCGCAGGCGACCATCACAACAGATCTTATTGTCGGCTTTCCCGGCGAAACGGAAAAAGATTTCCAGGAAACGTTGGATTTTGTTTGTGAATGCCGCTTTGATGCGGCATACACCTTTCTGTATTCTCGTCGTCCAGGCACCCCAGCGGCTGATATGCCGGAGCAGGTATCGGATGCGGTGAAAAAAGAGCGTCTGCAGCGGTTGATGGCCATACAGGACCCAATCAGCCTGGCGCTGAACGAACAGCTGGTTGGACGCACACTTTCTGTGATGGTGGAAGGCATAAGTAAGCAGAACAATAGCATGATGAGCGGGCGCACAGATGGCAATAAAATTGTGATCTTTCCCTTGCAGAAGTCGGCCCGACCAGGAGATTTGCTGGATATTGAGATTAGGACTGCGCATACCTGGAATTTGTATGGGGAACCAGTATGAAATGCCCAGCTCTGGCTGCTGATGTAAAGCTGCGATGCAGCAGCACGGGACGTATTAGGGTAGATTAGCGCTGATAAATTTGCCGGTTGGAGCAGATACGGACAAGCCACGCACGGTTGGGCATGCGTGGCTTGCATCTGTTTATTATTGGTGTTGGAGGATGATTCTGTCAGCCGTCCAGATCATCTTCGCTCATCAGGCGGATGCCCTGTGCGGCAAGCAAAGCTGCTGTCATCCCCATGCCGGGAATCGATCGACCGGAGAAGCTGCCATCATGGATGCGGTTGACGCCACATGAAGGGCTGCCATTTTTGAGGACGGCAAGCGTGACATGATTAGCTGCGCAGAGCCAGGCCGCCGCCTTTGCGCCAGCCTGAAATTCTGTGGAGCGATCGACGCCATCACGATCGATCGCCTTGTTGTGGCACAGTTCGACCGGCACGCGCGGCGTGGCGAGCCCACCCAGGCATTCAGGACAGATCATAAGATAATCATGACCGATTAAAAAATGTTTGACCGCCTCGTTTTCACAGTTGCCGCCATCCCAGCGGCAATTTACGCCTAGCAGACAAGCGCTAACTGCGATCATAGATTGCCACCTCCGTCCTTTTTTCTGATGACCAGATTGCCGTCCCAGGCATGTTGGAACAGACGATCCAGCGCGCCCGTCACGCGATCTTTACCAAGCGGTGCAATCGCCTCCAGTTCGCTGACGATGCGCTTCATTGACTGCCGTTTGCCCTGGCAGTCCTGCGGGCAGTTGCTTTTGGTAACGGGTAGCGGCAGATTGCGCGCAAAATAGCTGATCTGCTCTTCCGGTACATAAACAAAAGGGCGAATGACGGTCAGCTGCATGCGGTCGAGATAAGTGACCGGCCGGAAGGAGGCAACACGGCCTTCATAGAACAGATTCAGCAGTAGAGTTTCCACTGCATCATCCTGGTGATGCGCAAGCGCAATTTTACTGAAGCCCTGAGCCTGCGCCAGACTGTTCAATGCTCCGCGCCGCATTTTGGCGCATAAAGAGCAGGGATTGGTTTCTTGTCGGTGCGAAAAAATGATATCGCCAATCTCCGTCTGTTGCCAGAAAAACGGTACTTCCAGTTCATGGCAGAATTGCTCCATACGGCTGATATCATCGCCGGGAAAACCCAGGGAAACATGCCCTGCAGCAAGCGGATATTTATATTTGGAGATGCGCAGAAAATCCTTCAGCGCATAGAGCAAAGCCAGACTGTCTTTACCTCCGGAAAGCCCGACCATGATCGGCGTATCATCCGCAATCATCTCATAACGGACGATCGCTTTTTTCATTCTTTTCCTGATTTCATCAAAACCGTGCCGCATAGTGCTCCTTTATAAAATATTCAGCAGGAATAAAGATCAATTTCGGCGAATATAATTAAGTTGGAAAACGATTTTCATTGCGGAGGCGCATATGGCAAAAAACATAGTCAATATAAAAGGCACACCTTCTGGTCTGATCTTTTATTTCGATATTCTGGAGGCAGGGTTTGGCCAGGTTTGTGCAGCCTTGGAGGACAAGCTGCTTCACAGCGGCGACTTTTTTCTCAATGCAGATTATATCATCGATCGCCCTGAGCAGTTCTCCGCGGAGGAACTCGCCGTCATTGAAGGGATACTGGCGAAATACCACCTGGTGAAGGGAAAGCCGCAGCCGCGTGAGTTGCCCAGCGATGAACAATATGAAGTGATCTATCAGACGGCCGGCGGCAACAGCTTGTTGGTAACCAGGAGTATCCGCAATGGCAGAAAACTTTCCGTACGTGGTAATGCCGTGATCATGGGAGACATCAATCCAGGCGGTGAGATCGTCGCTACCGGAAATATTGTCGTAATGGGCAGCTGCCGCGGGGTGTTGCATGCTGGCGCAGAAGGTGACGAAAGCTGCTATATTCTTGCTTATACGATGGCTGCGCAACAGCTACGCATTGCCTCCCATGTGGCGACGATCCCTTCTGATGTTGCACTTTCTCCGTTGAAGCTGGCTATGGTGCAGGATGGAAGTATCATTCTTACGGACTATATTTCTTCGCAGTTCAAAGAGTCTGCCGCGCAGGAGGCGTAGCCCTTGACTATTGTAACACCAATGCTGCGTCAATATCAAGCGATCAAAGAGCAATACAGTGACTGTTTGCTCTTTTTCCGTTTGGGCGATTTTTATGAAATGTTCAATGATGATGCAAAAATCGCTGCAAAAGAACTTTCCATCGTGCTGACCAGCCGCGATAGCGGGAACGGGAATCGGATGCCGATGTGCGGTGTGCCATATCATGCCGCTAATAACTATATTGCCCGCTTAATCGAAAAAGGATATAAGGTTGCTATTTGTGAACAGTTGGAAGACCCAAAGCTTGTCAAAGGTTTGGTCAAACGGGATGTGATCCGCGTAATCACCCCAGGCACGATGATGGATGAAAATGTGCTGGAGGAAAAGTCGCATAATTATCTCGCCGCTTGTTGGCGTGAAAAAAGCAGGGGAGAGGAATGCGGCTTTGGGCTGGCTTATGTGGACATCAGCACAGGTGAGTTTTCTGCGACAGAATTAAGCGGGCCGGCCTTGCGCGAGAAGCTGGCAGATGAATTGACGCGTATTGCAGCTGCTGAATTGATCTTGCCGGAAGATCTTTATGAGGATGAGTTTTTCCGCTTGCGCATCCATGGCAGCTGTGTTGGTACGCTCAGCCGCTGTTTTGATGAACGGTATATCCGAAGCAATGCAGCGGAGCTGCTGATTGCGCATTTTCAAGTGGCTTCTTTGGAATCGCTTGGGTTGGCGGAGAAGCCGCTCGCCGTACGCGCGGCAGCGATGATTTTGGACTTTCTGCAGCAGACCCAAAAGCGTTCGCTCGCCTATATTGACCGCATTCGTTTTTACGGCAATAGCGAATTCATGCTGCTTGATGCAGCGACCAGACGTAACCTTGAGCTAACTGCCACCATTCGCACAAATCAGCGGAAAGGGACATTGCTTTGGGTACTGGATGAAACCGAAACTGCGATGGGTGGGCGTCTGCTGCGGGAATGGGTGGAAAGCCCATTGCTTTCTGCAGCAGCGATCAATAATCGTCTGGACGCTGTTGAGGAATTGTGCGGTGATACCGGCTTTTGTAGCTCACTGCGTGAATGCCTGCGGCCGTTGCATGATATTCCCCGTTTGGTCGGGCGCATCAGCTATGGTACGGCTGGCCCGCGAGACCTGGCGGCCCTGCGTGCTACCCTGGACTATCTGCCGACATTGTATGCTTTGTTAGCACGCCTGCACAGCCAGTTAGCGGGCCTTCTCTTCGACCAATTTGATCTGTTGGCGGATATCCGGGATCTGCTGGATCAGGCGATTGCAGATGAGCCGCCGCTTTCCCCACGGGAGGGCGGACTGATCCGTGCAGGATATCATGCAGAAGTGGACGAGCTGCGCAGTCTCAGTCATTCGGCCCGGCAGCTGCTTTTGGATCTGGAAGCGCGGGAACGCGAGGCGACCGGGATCAAGACGCTGAAGGTAGGTTTCAACAAGGTTTTCGGTTATTATATCGAGATCAGCCGCATGCGGGCAGCTGATGCACCAGCGCATTATCAGCGAAAACAAACATTGGCAAATGGTGAGCGGTTCGTCACCGAAGAACTGAAGGAACTGGAAAGCCGCATATTGAATGCAGGCGAACGGTTGAATACGTTGGAATATGCTCTCTTTTGCGAAATACGCGATACCGTCGCAGCAGCAGCGCCGCGTATTCAGCGTACCGCTGACATGATCGCGCATATCGATGCGCTGCAGGCGCTGGCTTATACCGCGGTACGCAACAACTATTGCCGTCCATTGATCGATGATGGCGACCGTATCCTGATTAAAGAAGGGCGTCATCCGGTGGTCGAGCAGATCATCGGTGCGGAGAATTATATCGCCAATGATACACTGCTGGATCATGGTAACCAGCGTATGATGCTGATTACCGGACCAAATATGGCGGGTAAGAGTACTTATATGCGGCAGGTGGCGCTGATCGTTCTGATGGCCCGTATCGGCAGCTTTGTTCCGGCAGACGCCGCGCAGATCGGGTATTGTGATCGAATCTTCACGCGTGTTGGCGCTGCGGATGATCTAGCTTCAGGGCAGAGCACATTTATGGTTGAGATGAATGAGACGTCAAATATTCTGCGTCATGCCACTGCAAGCAGCCTGATCCTGTTGGATGAGATCGGACGCGGTACTTCGACCTTTGACGGGCTTTCCATCGCCTGGGCGGTTGCAGAATACATCATCAATGATGCCTGTGCGGCCAAGACCCTTTTTGCCACACATTACCATGAATTGACTGCGTTGGCGGAAAACTTTCCGCTGATCCACAATTATTCGATCGCAGTGAAGGAACGCGGCAGTAAAATCGTTTTCCTGCGTCGGATCGTGGAAGGCGGCGCTGATAAAAGTTATGGCATACAGGTTGCACAGCTGGCCGGGTTGCCACATGGCGTAATCCGGCGTGCGAAAGAAATACTGGCGCAGCTGGAAGCAGAAAAACATATTCAGAGTAAACTGGGACAGGGTGAGCAGATCAGCTTTGCGGCATTGCTCCCGGCGGAACAGCCGGCTGAGGAACATCCGGTTATCAAAGCGTTAAAGGAACTGGATATTGATGCGATGACACCGCTTGACGCGCTGCTGCTGCTTTCGAAATGGAAAAAGGAATGCGATGACTGAAGAGAAAAAACCTGCAAAGATCCACCTTCTCGATACATTGACAGCGAACCAGATCGCAGCGGGAGAGGTGATTGAACGACCGGCTTCTGTTGTGAAGGAGTTGGTGGAGAATGCGATCGACGCGGGTGCGACCCGTATCGAGGTGCGCATATTTGACGCGAATTGCGAAAAGATCCAGGTCAGCGATAATGGCAGTGGCATGTTGCCGGAGGATATGCGTTTGGCAGTACAGCGCCATGCTACGAGCAAGATTCGCGCCGCCGCAGACCTGGAACACCTGACAACGCTGGGCTTCCGTGGCGAGGCCTTGCCTTCGATTGCCTCTGTCAGCCAGATGACGATCGTCTCCAGAACAGCAGATGCTGAGCACGGATATTCGATGCCGGTTCTGGAGGGAAAGGCGGCTTTGCCTGAGCCTGCAGCGGCGAAGAAAGGAACGATCATTCTTGTCGAACGGCTGTTTTATAATACGCCGGCGCGACGCAAATTTTTAAAGTCACCGCGGACCGAGCTTGGCTTGGTCGGCGATCTGATGAGCGAATTCGCTGTTTCTTATCCCGGCATTGCATTCACGCTGCGTCAGGGAAATCATAGAACACTGGTCACGACCGGCGATGGCGAGCTGGCCCAGGCGGTGCAGGCTGCCTATCATCGTGACCTGCAGCACAGCTTAATTTATGTTCATCCGGATGCCGGCAGCACAGTCAGCGGTTTGATCTCTATGCCGGAATATACGCGTGCGCAGCGGCACTATCATTTTTTTATTAATGGTAGAGCGGTACGTAGCCGCGAGCTGGCAACTGCAGTTGAGGAGGGCTATGATACCCTGCTGCCGTCACGGCGCTATCCGACGGTATTCCTTTTTCTTACTTTGCCGCCGGAAAGCATAGATGTGAATGTTCACCCGGGCAAGCTGGAAGTAAAATTTCGGGATCCACGTTCTCTGCAGCATGCAGTAACAGCAGCGATCCGTCAGGCATTGACCAGATATGATCAACTGCTACCGCAGATGCGTGCACCATTTGATTCTGAACTGGTCTCTCGGGACCGGATTGATGTATTGCCGCCTACGTTACCAGTGATGCCGGAGCGTTTGCCTCGGGAGCAATATGCCCCGGCGATGAGCGAACTGCAGGAACGGCGTGCCATGTCTTCTGATGAATTGTATTATTCGCTTTACCAGGGAAAGCCGGCTCATCAGAAGGTGTCTGTTCCGGATGGTGAGCCTGCCTCATCTCCGCCTAGCACTGCGGCTGTGCGCTCCGAAGAGAACGCTATGCCAAGTGAACAGGCGGCGCTCAAATTTGACGATACTTATTTGATCCAACCGGTCAAGAAAACGAAGGAAAGCTGGGGCGAGCAGCCACGGCTGCGCTATGGCAGCCTACATTATATCGGGCAATACAAAGGGACGTATATTCTGGCAGCTGCAGATGCAGGTCTATATCTGATCGATCAGCATGCTGCTGCAGAACGTATCATGTATGAACGGCTTTGCGAACAATCGGTAGATGCGGAGGTTTCCGCCATGCTGGCGGTGCCGCTTCAGGTAACGCTTTCGCAGAGCGAGCATGTGTTGTTGACTGATCATATTTTGCAGCTACGGGATCTTGGTTTTATTTTGGAATACTTTGGGGATACAACTTATGTGATCCGCGGTATGCCAGTCTGGTGCGGGGAAATGAATGGTGAAGACCTTTTGTTTGCTGTGCTGGACTATTTACAGGAAAACGGTGATGTCGCGATTGGCAAACTGCTGCGCGAGGAGCTGTTTATCATTGCTTGCAGAAGCGCGATTAAAGCGAACCGTTATTTGACGCAGCAGGATGTCAGCAGCCTATTCGCACAGCTGGATGCCTGCAAATCGAATATCACCTGTCCACACGGCCGGCCGATTGCCAGCCTGATCACAGATTCTGAGCTGCAGAAACGTTTCCAGCGTAAGGGCATATATTAGTAATGGATAAGCAGGATAAACACGACATCTTTTCAAAACAGAAACTGCTGGTCCTGCTCGGGCCAACGGCATGCGGGAAAACAGCGCTTTCGCTTTGGATTGCACAGGCGTTTCAGGCCGAGGTCATTTCCGCTGATTCAATGCAGGTTTATCGTTGCATGGATATCGGTACAGCCAAAATCCGTGCGGAGGAGATGCTGGGTATTCCTCACCATCTGCTTGATATCCGCGAGCCGAACCAAACTTTTAGCGTAGCAGATTTTCGCGAGGCAGCGAGCATCGCCATTCGTGAAATTGCCATGCGTGGGCATTTGCCGTTCCTTGTGGGCGGAACCGGCCTTTATATCAATTCTCTGCTTCGTCCCTATCATTTCCCTGACGAAGCCGCTGCCCAACCGGCTTTGCGCGAGCGTTTGCGTAAAGAATTGGCAGAGCAGGGGAATTTGGCAATGCATAAACGTTTGGCCGAGGTAGACCCACCCGCAGCCGCACGCATCCATCCAAATGATGCTTATCGTGTGCTGCGCGCTTTGGAAGTCTACACAGCGACAGGGCAGACGATTAGCCATTTGCAAGCCTGTTCTGCATTATCTACCGAATACGATGTTCTGCAGATCGGTCTGAATTTAGAGCGGGAATTGCTTTACCAGCGGATCGAACGACGTATCGACAAAATGATGGCCGAAGGATTGGTTGCAGAAGTCCACGCTCTGCTGGAAGCTGGCGTTGCACGGGAAGCGCCATCGATGCAGGGGCTGGGATATCGGCAGATCGCATCCTATCTTGCCGGCGAATGCACGCTGGCAGAGGCCGTCAACAGATTGAAGCGGGATACACGGCGGTTTGCCAAGCGTCAGCTGACCTGGTTTCGCCGGGATCCGGATATTCACTGGTTTTATCCAGACCATTATCGTGAGCGGGAGTGCTTGCTGCATGATGTATGCGCCCTGATTTCCAGCTGGCTGAAGGAGGAGGAACATGAAGCCGACCGGACTACAGGAACGTTTTCTCAATGCCATACGCAAACAGCGGATCCCGGCAACGTTTTATTTGATCAACGGGTTTCAGATGAAAGGGCTGATCAAGGCATTTGATGATTATACCGTTATTCTTCTTTGTGGCGATACACAGGAGATGGTATTTAAGCATGCGATCAGCACGATCATCCCGGCGCGAACGATTGAGCTTGATATCCCGGCGCTGGATGCGGAATAAAGGGCAGAGGCGGGCAAATATGGTCCGCCTCTCTCTTTTCTTTTGCTAATAATTTTATGGTACCAGCACAGCTGCCGTCTTTGTGCATAGGATGACAAACAAAATCTTAAACAAAGAGGGAACTAGCATGCAATTAAGATTTGACATGCGGGACCATACGGCAGTCAGCGCGTCGTCTGCTTCAGTCACGCCAGCATATAAGCCCAAGACAGAACCCCCAACCGAGCGCGATGGTGTGCGGCAGACTTTTGCTGAGATTAACCGGCTGATTGGCTTGGATGAAGTAAAGACCCTCTTTTATGAGGTATATGCTTATACAACCGTTCAACAGCGCCGCAAGCGTGAACAATTGAAGGCCGAGCCGACGGTGCTGCACGCGATATTCAGCGGGAATCCTGGTAGTGGCAAGACGACGGTAGCCAGATTGATGGCAAAGCTTTATCGTGAAATGGGGGTATTGAGCAAAGGTCATCTGGTTGAAGTGGAACGTGCAGATCTGGTGGGAGAATTTATCGGGCATACGGCACAGCGTACGCGTGAGCAGATTCGCAAATCATTGGGTGGCGTAATGTTTCTTGATGAAGCGTATTCCCTGACACGGGGCGGAGAAAAGGATTTTGGTCGCGAAGCAATTGATGCTTTGGTCAAAGGTATGGAGGATCATAAGAACGATTTTGTGCTTGTATTGGCGGGTTACCGGCGTGAAATGCAGGAATTCCTGGAAAGTAATCCCGGGTTGCGCTCTCGTTTTCCACTGCATGTAGATTTTGCGGATTATAGCACGGAAGAGCTGTTGCAGATTGCAGACTGCATGTATCAGGAGCGGCAATACCAACCTAGCGAAGCCGCCATGCGTGAGCTTGAACGCTGTTTGTTGCACGCCAAAGCTTCTTTGCCGGCTGCTGTACGCGGTAATGCCCGCAGCGTACGAAATCTCGTGGAAGCTTCTCTGCGTATGCAGGCGGTACGGTTAACAGAGAGCGTAACTGCAGCGATGCAGAATAAGGAAATGCTCTGCCGTATCGAGGCGGTGGATATTTGTTCCGCAGCCCGTCGCCTTGCGCAAAAGCGGCAGGAAAAATGCGCAGCAGGGGAAATTATATATATGAATCATGGAGAGGATAAGATTACAGAGGAGATATCGATCGCATATGACTGATTTCAAAACGAAGTTGGATCAGGCAATCCGGCTGGCCAGACGGGACATGGACAGATATGCCGAACGCACTGCGGAGATCTGTGAAGCACGCTTCTACCGCGTTTTGGAAGCCTTCCGCGCAGAGCATGTTTCCACTACGCATTTCGCAACCAGCAGCGGCTATGGCTATAATGACGCCGGACGGGACAAGCTGGAGGCGCTATATAGCCGTGTGTTCTCCACCGAGGCAGCGTTGATGCGGCAGCAAATTGTCTCGGGCAGCCATGCGATTAGCTTGGCCTTGTTTGGCAATCTGCTGCCTGGGGATGAACTGCTTTGTCTGGGGCTACCTTATGATACATTGCAAACCGTAATCGGATTGAAGCGCAATGTCCCTTGCAGCCTAAAAGAAATGGGGGTATCCTGCCGCGTTTTGGATGTGGATTTTTCTGCCCTGGATGCAGATGCGATCGTCGCCGCAATCAAGCCAAAAACGCGTATGGTGGCGATTCAACGTTCGCGCGGTTATAGTCTGCGTCCTTCACTGCATGTGGCAGAGATTGATCGCATCGCTGCCGCCATCAAGCAACGCTACCCAGAGGTCATCATTTTTGTTGATAATTGCTATGGTGAATTTGTTGAGATGACTGAACCAGGTGAAGATGTAGATTTGATCGCAGGTTCACTAATCAAAAATCCTGGCGCAGGGATTGCCAGTGGTGGCGGTTATATCTGCGGCCGTGAACAGTTTGTTGAACGGGCCGCCTGCCGATTGACTGTCCCAGGGGCGGGAAGGGAGATGGGCGCTACTCTTGCTGATGGCCGGCCATTTTTTCAATCATTGCTGCTGGCACCCCAGATTGTGCAGGAGGCGCTTCTGGGCGCGGTTTTTGCGGCCTCATTACTAGAGCAGCTTGGCTTTCAGGTCAGTCCAGGAACGAATGAGGAACGCGCAGATATTATCCAAACCATTTGTATGGAAACACCACAGCGCCTGATTGCCTTTTGCCGCGGTATCCAGCGTTATTCGCCGGTCGATAGTTTTGTTATGCCAGAGCCTTGGCCGATGCCTGGTTATGATAATGATATTATTATGGCGAGCGGTGGGTTTGTCGCTGGTTCCTCGATTGAGCTTTCTGCGGATGCACCGCTGCGTGAACCGTATCTCGCCTTTCTTCAGGGTGGTTTGAGCCGGTATCATACAATCTATGCGGTAAGCCAAACATTGCAGGATATGGCGGAAGCGGGCTTGCTTAAATCACTGTAGGGAATATGACTTAGGATTTGCAGGGCATCAGCTGGTTGCTGATGCCCTGTCTTTGTTCGGGAAAAGTTCCGGAAAAATTTTTTATTTCCGCTTTTTGTACGGCTATCTGTATTGCTCTCATTTACAATAACGGCGGCTACTGCAAATCCAACGAAGATTATGCAGTATCCGCCTTTGTCGTCTGGCGTGGTGGAGAAAGATGGTTAAAAACGCCGCAAAAGGCCAATCGGTTTACCAATAATTTTCAAATCGTTGACATAAATTGGCGCCATGCTTTGGTTTTCTGGTTGCAGCCGGAAACGGTTCGGTTCACGATAAAATGTTTTTACCGTCGCTTCATCGTCAATCAAGGCAACAACAATCTCGCCATTGCGAGCAGTTTGCGCTTCCTCGACGATCAGCAAATCTCCGTCTTCAATTCCCACTTCGATCATACTTTCTCCATGTACACGCAGCATAAACAGCTGCTTATTGGAATGAAGAAAATCCAGCGGCAATGGAAACGATTCATCAAAATTTTCTTCTGCAAAGGCAGGCAAACCTGCACTGATCCGCCCCAAAATGGGAACATCAACCATTTCATGTTGGTTGAAAAGAGCACTGCGGCTGCCGGAGCCTGGAGTCAAAACCTCCATCGCACGCGGCTTAAGCGGATCGCGTCGCAGATAACCCTTTTTTTCTAAGGTATTAAGATGAGCATGTACTGTGGAAGGCGAGTTGAGCTGAACCGCTTCGCAGATCTCCCGAACAGAGGGCGGGTAGCCACGATCACAGATCTCCTGCTTAATGTACTCCAAAATGGCTGCTTGACGGGGATTCAGATCGATATAATCCATAGGTTACCTCCTTCTCGAACAGCCAGTGCTGCAGAGCGGATATTTTATTGCTTTAATTATAACAAATGTTTGCTAAAAATGCAAACATTTGTTCTGAAAAAATCATTGACATCGAACATATATTCTGATACACTTCAAATATAGAACATAAGTTCGCAAAACATTTGTTCGAGGGGGTAGGGAAGATGAAATCGCCAAAAAGAACATTACGAAAAGGACGCTGCCTGGTTTTGTTGACACTTTGTTTTATTATTTTTAGCTTCAGCTATGGCGCTTTTTCCGCTCAAGCAAATGATATTCCACGCGAACTACAGCCAGTCATCGTGCGCAGCGGCGATACGCTTTGGGACCTCGTTTCGCAGTATTATCAATATAGCGGTGATATCCGCGCCGCAATCTATGAGGTTCGCGAAATTAATGAATTGGATAGCGTAGAGCTTTATCCTGGGCAGTTAATCTATATTCCTGCATATTAATGAAGGTCCATCATTGACGACCATCCGACCATCCCAGGAGCATTCTAAATTTATTATTCCAGCTTAGGCTATATTTTAGGCTATATTAATGATATGATATTATGATTCAACAGCGCTCAAGTCCACGAAATCCAAAGGCAATATATGCAGTTATATCTGCAAGCCAGACAACGTATTTTGTTCGCATCACAACTTCCGATAAGATATATTATGATGAGTTGTTTATGGAAAATGCTATTTATCTGTGATCTATTGCAGAATCGCATATCGGCAGTTAACAGCTACAGCCGGCACCATTAGTACCGGCTGTAGCTGCTCTCTATAATCATATATCATATAGTTAGTGTTAGTGTCACAATTTACGGCTTACGGCGCTGCAATTGGTTATTGGCAGTCCTTTCGCTGTGACTGGTAATATGCGCGCTGGCCTAGTTTGACAAGTTCTACGATGGGTATAATCGAAATTGCCAGCCCCATGGCGGTAAGATATTCTAGCAGGTTGATATTGGTAAACTGAAATGCTTCAGCAAGAGGTGGAACATAAATCACCCCTGCTGTTAAGATCATGGATATAAGCATAGAAACATATAAATACTTATTGTGTGAATGCATCGTAAAGAGTGATCCATGGAGTGAGCGTAGATTGAAGGAATGGAAGATCTCCGCCATGGAAAGCGTAAGAAAAGCCATGGTTGTGCCGTCGGCACTGTTGGCAGCTTCCCAAACGCCTGATTCCATATAGTGACCGATAAAATAGGCTGCTAAGGTAAGGCAGGCCACGGTGATCCCCTGATATACTACGCCAACGCCAATGCCGCCGGCAAATATCCCTTCGCTAACCGGGCGTGGTTTTCGTTGCATCAGATCCGCTTCCCCCTTCTCCACCCCCAGCGCCAGTGCAGGAACACTATCTGTAATTAGGTTGATCCATAATAAATGTGCTGGCTGAAGAATGGTAAATCCAAGCAGTGTTGCAACGAAAATTGAGATCACTTCACTGAGGTTTGCGCTAAGCAGAAATTGGATCGTTTTACGGATATTATCATAGATGCGGCGACCTTCTTCAACAGCCGCAACGATTGTTGCGAAATTATCATCCGCAAGCACCATATCCGCCACATTTTTGGTTACATCCGTGCCGGTGATGCCCATGCCCACACCAATATCTGCATTTTTGATCGCAGGAGCATCGTTGACCCCGTCACCAGTCATCGCGACGATGGTATTATTTTTGCGCCAAGCGTTTACAATGCGTACTTTATGCTCTGGCTGTACACGCGCGAAAACTGCGTATTTGCCAATGCTCTGCTGCAACTCTTCATCACTGATCTCATCCAGTTGCGCACCGGTAATTGCCTGTGATGCATCTGTGATGATGCCCAGTTGCATTGCAATGGCAGCCGCAGTATCACGGTGGTCGCCGGTGATCATTACCACACGGATGCCGGCCGATTTACATTGTTTAACCGCTGCCACCACTTCAGGACGGATTGGGTCGATCATGCCAGCCAACCCAAGGAAAATCAGGCCTTTTTCCAATTTTGTTGCAGAAACATCTTCAGGTAAATCGCTGTATTCACAAAATGCAGCGCCCAATACGCGCAGTGCTTTTTCCGCAAAGTTGCGGTTTGCAGACAAAATTTCTTCGCGTGCAGCTTCATCCAAAGGAAGGACTTGGCCGTTCTTCCAATACCGGTCGCAGATACGTAATAACTCGTCAGGTGCACCTTTCGTATATTGAATAAAGCCCTGTTCAGTGCGGTGTATGGTGGACATCATCTTGCGTGTCGAATCAAAGGGGATTTCTGCTACACGTGGTTGATTTTCTTGCCAGTGCATTTTATCGACATGTAAAGAAGTGGCATAATTGACCAGCGCGGCTTCTGTCGGCTCGCCGGTCGCATCGCCGGAGGCATCCGGAATGGCATCATTACATAGGGCAAAGGCGCGCGCCAGCAGTAGTTCGTCATCGCTGAAATGCTCGACTACCGTCATTTTATTTTGCGTCAATGTGCCGGTTTTATCAGAGCAGATTACCTGCGCGCAACCGAGGGTTTCTACAGCAGTCAGCTTGCGGATGATCGCATGGTTTTTCGACATCTTGGTGACACCGATCGAGAGTACGATCGTCACTACAGCGACCAGTCCTTCCGGAATTGCCGCGACAGCCAGGCTTACTGCCAGCATAAACGTATTGATGATAATTTCCGCATTGAAGGCTCCGCTTTTCAGCAAACTGAACGCGAAGATGATAACGCAAATTCCAAGAACCAACCAAGTTAATATGCGGCTTAACTGCGCCAGCTTCAGCTGCAAGGGCGTCTGCCCTTCCTTCGCTTGTGCGATGGCATCCGCGATCTTGCCCATCTCCGTATCCATACCAGTTGCCGTGACAACCGCCTTGCCGCGCCCATAAACGATGGAACTGCCAGTATAGACCATATTTTTACGATCACCCAGCGTTATATCTTTGCTATCGCCTAAGCTAAGTGTATCGGCAGTTTTATCCGTGGGTACTGATTCGCCAGTTAATGCGGCTTCTTCCGCCTTGATGCTAGCACATTCAATCAAACGCGCATCGGCTGGCACAGCATCGCCCGCTTCCAGCAAAATGATGTCGCCAACGACCAGATCTTCGCTTTTGATGATATTGATCTTCCCATCCCGCAAGACTTTCGATGTGGCAGCGCTCATTTCTTTCAGCGCATCGATCGCTTTTTCAGCCTTATTTTCTTGCAAAACGCCAAGAATGGCATTTAATAAAACGACAGCCAGAATAATAATAACATCCGTTGGCTTTTCGTTCTCATAGATAGATATAATGGCAGAAAGGGCAGCAGCCACCAAAAGAATAATAATCATTGGGTCTGCCAACTGATTTAAGAAGCGTCGAAGCAGGGAAATTTTCTCTGCTTCCTGTAATTTGTTTTTTCCATTGGCTGTTAAGCGGGTTGCCGCCTCCGTTGTGCTCAACCCCTGATCCCCTGTATGGAAATACTGATAAACAGATTCACTATCTTCCAAATAAAATTTTTTCATCAAAGCGCCTCCTTCCATAAACGATCCCGTTCTTGTTTTGCTTTTTATACCATATTTTTATTTCCACAGCAAATTATTGAAATATTATTATTTTTCAATTAACTGGCCACAATAATAAACCTTTATGTTGATTATAGATTGCTATTTAATTATTGCTATTATAGCATATTTTATTTAGAATAGAATAATGTTCGTGCTGCTTTGACAAATGCGGAATGAATAACTATAATAAATCCATGCGAACTTTAGGAGGATGACAACTGTGTGGTTTCCGCTTGCTTTATTAGCACTGCTCTGCTGGAGTGGCTCAGATCTGTTCAGTAAGATTGGTTCCCGACCCGAAGATAAGCTAAGCCATTGGAAAATGGTCATGACTGTTGGTACAGTAATGGGCCTGCATGCTCTGTTTGATATATTCGTCAACAAAGTCCCCATCGATATATCCGTATTTATTACATATCTGCCAGCTTCGTTGCTGTATATTTTCGCTATGGTGCTGGGTTATGTCGGTCTGCGTTATATTCAACTTTCCGTCAGTTCGCCCATCTGCAATAGTTCTGGCGCGGTTGCTTCCCTTCTCTGCTTTATTTTCCTTGATCAAAGACTGGATATGCTGCAGACAGTAGGTGTAATTCTCGTCTGTATCGGTGTGGTTGGTCTTGGCATTGTAGAGCGACTGGTCGATGACGAAACACGTCTACTGCGCCAACAGCGAGAAAACCTGAAATATGAGAAAAGCGCGATTGCATTATTATTCCCCCTGCTCTACTGTTTTATCGATGCTGCTGGTACTTTGGCCGACAGCATGATTCTGGAGAAGTTGGGCGAAGGTTCTGCGAACTCAGCCAATATTGCATATGAGCTAACCTTTTTACTAATGGCTGTCGCCGCGTTCATTTATGTGTGCTTGATTAAAAAGGAGCGTTTTATCTTCCGGCAGGAAAAGCCAAAAATGATTGCGGCTGTTTTTGAAACTGCCGGGCAATTTGCCTATATCTTTGCCATTGCGGCAAATACGATCGCTGCTGCACCCGTTATTTCCGCTTACTGCATGATGTCTGTCATTTGGAGCCGTATTTTCCTCAAAGAAAAGCTTTCCCTGCGGCATTATCTAGCCATAACGATAACTGTTGCCGGCATTGTTCTGCTTGGATTTGGAGAATAAAATTTGCTACTTCATGTCCGGTTCATATTGATTTGATAGCATAAACGACATGCTACGGCTTCATCTACTGCATGAAAACAGGTAGAAACAGAAAAGGCGGTGAAACATGCGCGCAGATGGAAAGCGTGTTCGGAATGCAGACCCTCTTTATATGATCGTACCGCATATCATGGATAAGCGTTATGATGCAATGAATATGATTACTTTAGATATCCCGGTAGAACCGTTACACCATTATATCAATGCCAAACGACAAGAAGGATATGCGATCAGCCATATGGGGTTATTGATTGCAGCATATCTGCGTGCAGCAGCAGAATTTCCCTTGTTGAACCGTTTTATCGTCAATAAAAAAATTTATGACCGCAATGAGTTTTGCGTTTCTTTTGTCGTGCTAAGAAGCGGCGCGGAGGAAGAAGCGACCATGTCCAAAGTCTACTTTGATCTGTCGGATACGGTGTTCGATGTCCAGAAGAAAATTGATGCATATATTGCGGTCAACCAGCATGCGGGGGTGAATAATCAGACAGACCGCGCAGTTCGTATTCTGCTGGGGATTCCTGGATTGTTGCGGTTTGGCATTGTGCTCGCCAAATGGGTCGATCGACATTTTGGTCTACCACGCGCAGTGATTAAAGCCAGTCCATTCCACACTTCGTTGACGATTTCCAATCTGGCCAGCATCCGCACGAATCATATCTATCATCATACTTATGAATTCGGCACAACCAGCGTGTTTATCACCATGGGGAATCTGCGGGAAGTGCCTATGCGGAAAAAAGACGGTATAAAAATCGAGCGTTGTCTACCGCTTGGCGTGGTGATGGACGAACGTATTTGTTCTGGGACATATTTTGCAAACGCCTTTTCCCGGATAAAACGATATTTGAACAATCCGGCCCTTCTGGAACAAAAATATAACGGCGATCCAATGCCCAAATAGCTTGGCATTGATTTTACAATAAAAAGCCGCAAAAAGCGGCTTTTTATTGTTGTCTGCTAAAAAATCACTGAACGATATGCTATGCGGTTTCAATCGCTGCCACATGTTTCAAATTCAGTTTCTCCACCGCGTCTTCTCGCATTTTATATTTCAGGATTTTTCCAGCTGCATTCATGGGGAAACCTTCCATAAATTCTACATATCGCGGTACCTTATGTTTTGCCATATTGGCATGTACATATGCCTTGATTTCGTCTTCTGTTGCACTTTCCCCTTCTTTCAGTACGATACAGGCCATAATCTCTTCGCCATATTTTTCATCCGGAACGCCGATTACCTGTACATCCTTAACCTTTGGATAGGTATAAATGAACTCTTCGATTTCCTTGGGGTAAATGTTTTCCCCACCGCGAATGATCATATCTTTCAGGCGGCCAGTGATGCGGAAATTCCCTTCCGGCGTACGGCAGGCAAGGTCACCGGTGTGCAACCAGCCTTCTGCATCGATTGCAGCAGCAGTGGCCTGTGGCATTTTATAATATCCCTTCATCAGGTTATAGCCGCGTGCGACGAATTCCCCGTTGACCCCATCCGCAACTTCCAACCCCGTATCCGGATCAATCACTTTGCATTCGATCTCTGGCAGCGGCCGGCCTACCGTGCTGACACGGACTTCGATCGAATCATCCGTGCTGCTCATTGTGCAGCCTGGTGAAGCTTCCGTCTGGCCATAAACGATGGTAATTTCCCGCATGTTCATTTTATCGACCACATCGCGCATGACGGAAATTGGGCAGGGGCTGCCGGCCATAATACCTGTGCGCATATAGGAGAAGTCCACCTTGGGAAAATCTTCATGCTCCAGCATGGCGATGAACATCGTGGGCACACCATGGAAGCAGGTAATCTTTTCCTGATTGATGCAAGCAAGAGCCGGCTTGGGCGAGAAATATGGCAGCGGGGAAAGCATCGCGCTGTGTGTCATGGCGGCTGTCATCGCCAGCACCATACCGAAACAATGAAACATCGGCACCTGGATCATCATTCGGTCTGCCGTAGAAAGATCCATGCGGTCCCCGATGCATTTACCGTTATTGACGATGTTCCGATGCGTTAGCATGACCCCCTTGGGGAATCCGGTGGTTCCAGAGGTATATTGCATATTGCAGACATCATCCGGCTGTACCATCGAAGCGCGCCGCCAGACTTCTTCCACCGGGATGCGTTCTCCCATCTTCAGAGCCTCATCCCATGTCAGACAGCCGGGCTGCCGCGAAGAAACGGTGATGATGTGCCGCAAGAAAGGCAGCCGACGGCAATGCAGTGGGCGGTCGGCACGCGCTTCAGCCAATTCTGGGCAGAGCTCACGCATGATTGCGACATAATCGGAATCGCGATAGCCGTCCACCATGATCAGGGTATGCGTATCCGACTGCCGCAGCAGATATTCTGCTTCATGAATTTTATATGCTGTGTTTACGGTCACCAGTACCGCGCCGAGCTTTACCGTGGCCCAGAAGGCGATATACCATTGAGGAACATTTGTCGCCCAAACCGCCACATGATCGCCCGCCCGTACGCCAAGGGCGATCAGCGAACGCGCAAACTGGTCAACATCATCACGGAATTCGCTATAAGTGCGCGTATAATCAAGCGTCGTATAGCGGAACGCAAACTGGTCTGGAAATTCTTCCACTACGCGGTCCAATACCTGTGAAAAAGTAAGGCTGATCAGCTGATCCTTTTCCCAAATAAACTGGCCGGTTCCTGCCCGGTTTTTATGCAATCTGCCGCCATGTGTGTTTGCGCTAAGATAGCGCGACATATAGTTTGCGTAATGTGGGAATACCAGCGCGGCATCATGCAGATCGGTATAATCACTTTTTGGCCAAAGCAGAGAAAGATAGCCGTCATAATTGATCGAACGCAGGGCGCGGATCATATCATCGAGCGGCAGATCCCCTTCCCCCATCAAACGATATTCTGCATTATTCTCAACCGCGATCGAATCGCGCACATGCACAAATTTGATATAGGCGCCTAAATTTTGTATTGTCTGCTCTGGGCTTTCGCCATGAAAACGGTATGGATGGTTGACATCCCATAATGCTGCCAAATGATCGCAGGCAAAGCGATTGAGCAGATCGCGCAAACGTGAGGTATCAGCATAAACACCACTTGTTTCGACCAGCAGGATCACGCCAGCCTTTTCCGCTAAGGGCAACAAGCTTTCCAGCGAAGAAACCACTTTCGCTTCATCAGAGCTATAGCCATATTGATCGGCGCGCAGATGGATATATGGCGTACCGAGCAGCCCGGCTAATTTGATGCAGGCAGCTGCGCGCTTCATTGCCCTTTCCGTACGGTTGCTGTCACCAAGACAGCTGCCAACTGAAATGCAAGGGATTTCAAGATCTAATTCTTTCAAATGGCGCATTAAATCCTGCCGCCGAGCTGCAGCGCCCGGGCGTTCCAACAAAGAGGCAATCTCCTGCTCGGAATAGGATACCTCCAAACCTTGGAATCCCATATCCTTGGCCATGGAGAAATGTTCCTCCCAGGAAAATTCATACCAGCCACGTGTTGAATAGGAGAGCTTCATATCACTTTTTCCTCATAAACGATTTTATTGACAGCATTCAAATAGGCACGGATGCTGGCACCGATGATATCGGTAGAAAGACCGCGACCAGAATAAAGGCGCCCGTTATGGCGTAGTTTAACCAATGCATCGCCCATCGCTTCCCGACCTTCGGTTACCGCCTGAATATGGAAATCTTCCAGGTCGAAATGATGCCCCAGCATCTGTTCAATGGCAAGAAATGCCGCATCGATCGGTCCATCGCCCAGCGAAACACTCTGCTCGGTCACACCGCATTTGTCCACGCGCAAAACAGCGGTAGCGGTGATCATATTCCCACTATTGATCACATAATTGATCAACTGATAGGTCGGTGCGACCTGACGCGCAGTCTCCGCCACCAGCGCATCAAGATCACGGTCATCTACCCGCTTCTTTGCGATCAGACGCTGGAATTGACGATATACGGCTTCCATATCAGCCTCCTCCAGATCATAACCCAGCATCTGGATGTGCCGGCGTACGGTCAGCAGGTCAGCATCAGCAGTCAGCTGTGCTTGATCCCCTTCATGCTCTGTCTCTGGCTTTGGCAATACATGGCCAAATGCAGAACGGCTATTTCGGTTCATCCCGGTCAGGCTTTCCAGCTGCTTACAAATTCGCTGAATCTCTGTCATATTGAGACGGCACGGTGCATTTAGTGCATCGTTCCGCAGCTGCAAAGCATGGCTGAGCTGTTCCAGAGAAAGATTGCCATGCGGTAACCCCAGGCCATTGAACGTGGCTTTCAGCTGGTTGGCGCCCGCAGCCACGGCAGCTAATGCACAGGCAGAAGCCATTCCTAAATCATTCTTACATTGAATAGAAAGCTGTACTTGTGATAATGCTGCGATCTCTTGCCGAAGCGAGGTAATAAAATCCGTCATTTCCCAGGGCAACAACTGACCGCCGGAATCCACCAGCGTAATGGTCCGAGCTCCGCTTTCGATCGCCAGCTGTATCATACGCAACAGGTAGTCATGCTCACTGCGCACAGCGTCTTCAGCAGTGAATTCCACGTCCGGGCAAAGCGCTACGCACTTTGTCAGTAATTCCTGTGTGCGCGCCTGCATACGATCTGCCTTCATTTGATAGCTGTACTCCATCTGCACGCTGGAAATGGGGACGACCAGATTTAGCCGCGGGTGTTTGGCCTGTGACAGAACCTGCCAGGTCCGCTCGATCGCCTGCTCATCCAAGGCCACAGGACAGCTGATTACACTGTTTTGGATCGTGCTGGCCAAGGTTCTTACAAAAACGGTATCGGCCTGAGAATCAGAGATATATCCAGTCTCAATCACATCCACGCGCAGTCGCTCCAACAGCTTGGCGATCTCCAGCCGCTCCTTGAAACTCAGCCGGATGCCGGATACTGTCTCACATTCACGCAGTGTCATATCGACGATCTTTAGTTGCTCCATAAACTCTTCTCCTATCATGAATCATCCATATTCAAACACAATCATACTGCAAATACTTTCCGGTCAGCCCATCCGCCCCGGATGGGCTGACCGCTCTTTTATTCTCAGAATAACAGCTTTTCAGCCCCTAAACTACAGACTTAGCGTCCAACCCATATCATCCGGCACAACACCTGTTTGAATTCCATACAGGGTATCATAAAGCTTCTGCGCGAGCGGCCCCACTTTGCCGCCACAAATCTCCAGATCTTTACCTTTATAAAGGAGATGGCCAACTGGCGAGATCACCGCTGCCGTACCAGTGGCAAACGCTTCTTTCAACCTACCATCCTGTGCGGCCTGGAACAATTCTTCCATCGAAAGTCTGCGTTCCTGAATATTCATCCCCCATTTTTTCAGCAATGCGATTACAGAATCACGTGTGATACCGGGAAGGATCGTGCCAGCCAGCGGTGCGGTAACGATTTCATCGTCAATGACGAAGAAAGCATTGGAAGTACCAATCTCCTCAACATATTTGCGCTCGATGGCATCCAGCCACAACACCTGCTCGCAACCATTCTGCATTGCTTTTTCCTGTGCTTTCAGTGAACCGGCATAGTTACCGCCAATCTTGGCAAAGCCGGTGCCGCCTGGTACGGCACGCACATATTCATCCTCAACAAAGATACGATTAGCGACCAGCCCACCATCGCCACTGGCATAGTAAGGTCCGACCGGCGATAAGATGATCACGAACAAGTAGTGGTGCGCCGGATGCACACCGAGGAAAGGTTCATCTGCGATGATGAATGGGCGAATATAGAGCGAGGTGCCAGGTTTATCCGGAATCCAATCGCGATCCACATCAACCAAGGCTTTGATTGCATCTACAAACAACGTTTCATCCATCTGTGGGATGCACATCCGTTCATTCGTCCGGTTTGTGCGCTTAGCATTCATGTCCGGGCGGAAAAGCAGGATCTTACCAGCCGGGGTCTTATAGGCTTTCAGACCTTCAAACATCATCTGTGCATAATGTAGTACGGCTGCAGCCGGGTCAAGCGCGAGCGGACCATAGGGGACGATCCGGCCGTTATGCCAGCCGTTTTCATCACTGTATTCCATCAGAAACATATGGTCGGTAAAAGTCTGACCAAAGCGGAGATGATCCGGGTCTGGCTTCACTTTCGGTGCGGTAGTTTTGGTAATCGGGAATTGGCGCGACATGATTCGTTCTCCTTTCTGGCGGTTATCTCTTAGAATGGGGTTGCGATCGGTCCTTTAACGCTGCCAGGCATGAAAAGCCTGCAGGTTCAAGGGCAACAGACTGGCCTTTTTGCCGTGGAACACCTTGTTTTCCAACACATATTCAATGGATTTCGGCTGCAGCACGCCGGTTTCGCGAATCAATGCCCCCAGCATCACAATATTGGCTGCCTTTGCGTTTCCCAGCTCCATCGCAATTTGATTCGCTGCTACATCGATCACTTCGATATCACTGCGCTTTGGGCGCTCTTCAATCAAAGTCGTATTCAAAAACAGTTTGCCGCCACGTTTCAGTAACGGTTCAAAACGGAGCATGGATGGCAGATTCATAGCGACCAATGCATCCGCTTCATAAATCAGCGGGCAGCTGATCGGTTTATCTGAGACAACAACGGTACAATTTGCCGTACCACCGCGCATTTCCGGGCCATAAGAAGGTAGGAACGAGGCTTCCAGATCTTCGTGCATGGCGCCATAGGTTAGGATCTGCCCCATCAGCAGGATGCCCTGACCACCGCTGCCGGCAATAAATAGTTTATGTGTCGCCATAATCACACCTCCTCCGGCTTTCTGAAATTACCCAACGGGTAATAGGGGATCATTTTTTCCTCAACCCATTTCAATGCTTCGGGCGGAGTCAGGCCCCAGTTGGTCGGACAAGTAGAGAGAAATTCAATAAAGGTGAATCCCAGCCGTTTTTCCTGCAGCTCCAACGCTGTGCGTACCGCTTGTTTTGCCTTGCGAATATGCGCGGGGCTGTTCAACGCTACACGTTCGACATAAATCGCTCCGTCCAGGGTGGAAAGCAGCTCGCACATGCGGATTGGCATGCCGAATTGTTCGCGGGTGCGTCCATCCACGGCAGTCGTTGCCTTCTGACCGATCAACGTGGTCGGCGCTAGCTGGCCGCCGGTCATACCATAGATACCGTTATTGATAAAGAAGGTGGTAAATTTTTCTCCGCGTGCTGCGGCATGGACAATCTCCCCCATGCCGATGCTGGCCAGATCGCCATCGCCTTGATAGGTAAATACCACTTTGTCAGGCTGTGCTCTGCGGATACCCGCCGCAACCGCCGGCGCACGGCCATGCGCGGATTCACACATATCAATATCCATGAATTCATGTGCCACGATGCTGCAGCCAATCGGCGTTACGCCGATTACATCACCCAGTTTGCCCATTTCTTCCAAAGTTTCCATAATCAGCCGGTGCGCAACGCCATGCGTACAGCCGGGGCAATAACTGGTATCCACATCACGCATACCTTTTGTGTATGTAAATACTGGCTTCATCTATTTCACCCCCTGCAAGATCGCTTTTGTTTTTTCTACGATTTCCAGCGATGTCGGGACGATACCCCCCGTACGATGGATTAACTGCACGGGCAGTCTGCCGTTTACGCCCATTTTTACGTCGCCGATCATTTGGCCCATAGAGAGCTCTGCGGAAATCACGGCTTTTGTGGTGGTATAATCGATCTGCTCAAACGCGGCATAGGGGAATGGCCATAAGCTGATCGGGCGGATCATGCCGGCGCGAATGCCTTCTGCAGCTAACAGTTCGATCGATTCCGCAACCAAACGTGAAATCGTGCCAAACGCCACGAACACCACATCTGCTTTTTCCAGCCCTATTGTCTCGAACCGCACCAGTTCTTTTTCCGCCAGCGCATATTTTTCAAATAGCTGTTCAACATGTTCCTCCAGCTGTTCCGGCTTGAGCAGCAGCGATTTGACGACACGGCGTTTCCCGCCCTTTGCCGCCTTACCCGTTAATGACCAGGGTTTATAGGCTGCGATCTCTTCCGTAGCCACAAAGGGGCGTGCCTCCGGCAGACGCAATGGTTCCATCATCTGGCCCATCATACCGTCAACCAGAACCATGACCGGGTTGCGGTATCTGTCTGCGATCTGCGGGGCTTCATAAATCAGATCAACAGCTTCCTGAATACCCAGCGGTGCAAAAACAGGGATGTGATAGTCGCCATTGCCACCGCCGCGTGTTGCCTGAAAATAGTCTGCCTGTCCCGGCTGGATGCCGCCCACACCAGGCCCACCGCGGGATACATTGAGCACGACGACCGGCACTTCCGCCGAGCAAAGGAAGCTCATCCCCTCCTGCATCAAGGCAATGCCTGGCGAGCTTGAGCTAATGAATACGTTTCCCCCCGCTGCGGCGCAGCCATACGCCATATTGACAGCAGCCAGTTCGCTTTCTGCTTGTACGAATGTACCGCCGCGTTTCGCCAGCTCACGGGACATATATTCCGGGATCTCACTCTGTGGCGTGATCGGATAACCGAAATAAAAGCGGCAGCCGCCGCGGATTGCTGCTTCGGCAAAGGCTTCATTGCCTTTCATTAAAACCTTTTCCGTCATGCTCTCCCCTCCCCGTCATCTTCATAAATGCTGATCGCACCATCCGGGCAAATCAGTGCGCAACTCGTACAGCCGATGCAACCGCTCATATCTTTAATTTCAGCCGGGCAATATCCCTTACTGTTGACATGGTTGCTCATGCTGATGATTTGCTTCGGACATACGGTAAGGCATAATTCACAGCCTTTGCATTTGTCCGAACGAAACTGGACGATGAATTTTTTCATCCTCGCATCTCCTCTCTGCAGCAGAATAATTATCTATAAAATGAAATGAGACATCGATTAAATCAGTTTATCCAACCAGCTCTCGCGCATATAAAGACCAAGCGGCATATGGTACGGACCAGTACTGCCAGCTGGTAATGCTTGTAATGCTGCATCGTCGAACAGTGGGGCAGGATAACAATCGCAGATCAACGGTTTCCCTGTTCGGCGGCAGAGCGCTTCGCAAAGCCGATGCCCTTGCGCGACCGTCTCCGGCGTTGTTTCGCGCAGCAGATGACAGTTATTGATCAAACCACTGACCGTCAGCCCTGTTTCCATTTCGATCGCCTGCAAATGTGCCAGTGCACCATCAATATCGCTGGTTTCCGGTCGGTTGGCATTGATCACCGCATACAGCTCATGCTCGTTCTGCTGGAAATATTTACGGAATTGATGCAAAATGCGTGCACCACTGTCATTGCCTCCGACATCGACAATCACACGGCACCCCGCATCTTCCAGCGGCGTGCGAATCGCAGCAGAAAGCGCGGGCAGTTCAGCGGTAATCTCTCCATCATAGGCATTGCCATAAACGGAAATACCGGCTGCTTCCAACATCTGTTTGCGTTCCCGCGAGCGGAAGTATGGGTTTGCAATATCGATATCCACCAGCGCCAGGCGTGGCATGTCGGCTGGCCGCTCCTGCATGGCCATCCGCATAGCCAACGAAACCGCGAATTCTGTTTTTCCACTACCGAAATGACCAACAACAGCAAGAATACGCTTGCTGCTTTCTCGGATCTCGCGGTTTACAGAAGATGTACGTTGCATGCTTGTTCAACCTTCTCCCTCGAAAAAAAGCTCCGTTCGTCGGAACGGAGCTGAATCCACCACAATTTCTATCCTAATGGAGCACAGGCTTCGTTTCGAAAGTGATTTGATTATCGGCTACGCTCGCAACAAGTACGAGCAAAATAAGCGCCAGCGCCAGCAGCGCGACGTTTACTACAGCTACTACGATCAAAACAGACAGCAAAATAATAGGACATACGGCAAAGGTATGTCCTGTAACTTCTGCTATGTACTTGTCCTGCATGCAGGCACGACAAAAAGCGCCAAAACCTGTCTGGGCGCGCATCGCTTCTTCATGTTGTTCTTGCTGCAAAAATGCTGTGTACATCACAATAATCTCCAGAAAATATTGTTTTAACTATATCAGCAATCTTCCTGTTTGTCAAGTTAAATCCCAAAAGTCCGCCGTCATTATTTTGTCAACAGCCCACAGCTTAATGGTTCGGTTGTGCATATGGACGATCGATCCTAACCACGGCGCTGCAGTTTTCCATATTTGATTCCACCAGAGCGATAATCTGCTGATGCGCAGTATCGGCACCGCCTGGGAAACGATGTGGGACAACGGCATCAAAGATCAGCTTGCGATGCGCCTGACTGTCTGTCATACGAAAGTCATGGATTGAGATTCCGGCATCCAATGTCTGGATCAGCGATACGACCTTTGCCCGCATCGCCTCAACCGCAGCATCATCAACTGCGATCGGATCCATATGAATAACGGATTCACAATTCAGCGCTTCATTCAGTTCGGTTTCTGCCTGATCGATCGTATCATGCAGCAAATTGATATCACCGTCATTTGCCACCTCGCCATGCAGGGAGATCATCAACCGGCCAGGGCCATAATCATGCACAACCAGATCATGAATTCCGATAATCTCAGGGTGTGATAGCACAATCTGCTCCACCTGCTGAATTACCTCCGGGTCCGGAGGCTGCCCGAGCAGCGGTGATATCGTTTCTTTTACCGTTGTAATGCCAGCATAGAGGATGAATAGCGCAACGAGCATGCCGCACCAGCCGTCAGCATTCCAGTCGGTGAGATACGTGATCAAGAGGGAAAGCAGTACGACTGCTGTTGCAGTCGCATCACTCAAACTATCGGTAGCCGTCGCCTGCATCGCGGAAGAATTGAGCTTTCGTCCGAGTCTGCGGTTGAAATAAAACATATATAATTTGACCGCAATCGAGACGAGCAAAATCGCAATTGCCAGTGGGCCGGTTTCGGTTGGCGAGGGATGCAGAATTTTATCCAGTGATGATTTGAATAGTTCTACACCCATCAGAATAATCAACATGGCAACGGCAAGTCCGGAAAGATATTCAATTCGGCCATGTCCAAAGGGATGCTCCGGGTCCGGCTTTTTCCCGGCAAAGCGGAACCCGATCAGCGTAATCAGAGAAGATCCAGCATCCGACAGGTTGTTGAACGCATCAACCGTAATGGCGATCGAACTACTTAGCCAGCCGGCGATATATTTGCCTGCAAACAGCAGGATGTTCAGTGCGATACCCATCACGCTGCATAATATGCCATAAGCACGCCGCACATGCGGTTTTTCCGGATGCTGATGTTCCGGAATGAAAAATCGTGCCAATAATGAGATCATGATATCCTCACTTTCTGCCCTCAGCAAAATAGGCAACACATGAACAGTGCCCATACCGAAGGTACTGCGTGCGCTTGGTGGAAGAGCAGCTGCAGACGGATCTGGCTGCAGCTGTGCTGCACAGAACCCGTTATTGCCCTGCTAGACATTCGGGGCTTTTGGCGCCGACGCTAAGCGCTCAGTCCGGAAAGCTACAGGCAGCCGGCAAGCCATAAGCAGGCTTGGCCGCCCGAACTGCATGCATGATCGCACGCGAAGTCACCTCCGCAGCAATACTGGCAACAAGATCAACCGGTGCTTCACTCTTGCCGTCTGCCAAACAAAACATCGTATCGCCATCCGCCTGAGTATGAACAGGAAAAATCACCCGTGCAATACCATCATGTGCCACACATGCAACCTTATGCGCCTCGGGTTTGCTTAATTTTGCATTGGTCAAAATGCAGCCGATCGTCGTATTCGTAGTAAATGGATTGCTGGCCGCTGTTGTACCAGCAACGGAGAGCATAGCATCGCCGCTGTTTGCCAGCGTGCGTCCATCTACACTGCGCAATCCAGCAATGATACGCCCACTTTGCAGATCATAAATATCGCCCAAAGCATTGACGGCTATGACTGCAGCGACCTGTAATGCCCCATAGCGAACCGCATAGCAGCCAAGGCCACTCTTACAACTTCGTGCAGGCCCTGCAAGCTTGCCCACCGTAGCGCCGGTTCCCGCGCCGATATTTCCGTTTTCCGCCGCATGCAGACCGCTTGCCGCATCAAGACATGCCGCATATCCCATCTCTTTATTCGGACGTAGCGAACTTTCCCCAACTTGCAGGTCAAATAAGGCTGCACCGCAAACGATTGGTACCTTACCACAGCCTACATCGAAACCACAATCCTGCTCCTCAAGATATGCCATCACACCTGCTGCTGCATCAAGACCATAAGCACTGCCACCAGCCAGCAGTACTGCATGAATGGCCTGAATCATATTATGCGGTTCCAATAATGCAAGTTCCCGACTGGCTGGACCACCACCACGCACATCGACGCCAGCGGTGGCACCGGCGTGTGACAAGATGACTGTACAGCCTGTCGCTGCAGCAGCATCCGATGCATGACCAATCAAAAACCCGTTTAACTCACGAATATCGATTTCCTCTAGCGATCGCATGGTTTGCATGATATATCACCTTTCTCAGCCTTACCGCAGGTTATTTATAATGCGGCCAATCCACCGGCAACCTGAACCAGCGCGATGATCACGCCGACAACAGCTTCTCCGCCAAGCAACCCGGACGCAAGGATCAAGCCGTTGCCGTTCTGGTCCAAACGCGGACAAACTTTATCAAGCACAAGCTTGCACAGACCGCCCAGAAAAACAGTAAGCGAAAGGTAGAATGGCAGATAAATACCAAGCCCCAGCGTCATCACTGGCACATTGCACAGATAGAGCAAAGCGCCTGCTGCTAATCCGATCCAGAAAGAAACTTGGTGTGGTATGCCACCGACCATTGCAGAAACAACCCCAGCTTGTGGTGCCACAAAGCGCCCTTCCAGACCAAAAGCGCCTGTGCCGTATGCTTTTACCAGCAGCAGCAAAACAAGGGCGGAAACGACAGCGCCGATCAATGCGCCAATCGCCTCTGCGCACCATTGCGCTTTTGGCGAGCTTTTGAGCAAGAATCCCGCCTTGAAATCATTCATTACATCGCCAGTCAGACCGCAGGCAACTGCAATGATTGCCGCAATAGCGAACATCTGTACCATGCCGTCTTCCCCGGCCAACCTTGCTAACAGGAGGATGATCACGCCAAAGATCTCCATCGGATTGATGCCGGATTGGCCAACGATCAGCGCGGACATCGAGGTGGCCAGCCAAGCCCCGATGATAATGATGATACTGGCCTGTAATTTGATATCCGCAATTAACGTAAAGACGACGACAAGCAGCAGCATCGCCCAAGGCGCCCAGCGCAGACTGACCGGCGCATCGCCTGCCCCATTCCGCTTGAACATGGGGGAAAAGATCTCTTTTGCCTGCGGCAAAATGCTCTTACAAATGATGCCGACGCCAGTTCCAACCATCACGCCAATGCCCAGGCTTGTTTTAATGTTGGCGGCAGTCGCCGCATCCCACAACCCCAGCGCAGGTCCGGCCAGTACCACGCCGAAATCACCGATCAGTGCGCCACCAAACCAGGCATAAATGGCGAGTGGCCCCAAAATATAGCCAACGCTGATCATCATCGGCGAGGCCCAGATGCCAAAGGTAATCCCGGGCAGCGCAACATTGCTGAACAGCATATTAGGAATCCAGGCCAGCGCGTCACGGCAAACGGTAAACAAGCCAGCAAAACCCATCGATGAAAAAAGCAGGCATGATTTTTTGCCACCGGCATCCCCAACCTGCAATGTTTCTGCGGCGGCAATCCCCATCGGATAGGACAGTTTACGCGTGACAATAAAGTATTTGCGCAGCAGTGCAGTAAAAATCAGGCCTAAAATAACTCCACCAACTGCAATCAGCAGCAGATAGCCGGCAGAAATTGTTGCTTCTGGATTCAGCATCCATAATCCGGGAATGGTAAACGCTATCCCGCCGGCCACCATCGCGCCTGCTGACATTGCAGTATGGGTGACATTCATCTCGTTCAGATTGCTGTGCCCGAGCAGCTTAAGCGAGAACATCGAGACCATCGCAACAAAAATGATCGGCCAAGGCAATGCGCCCAACGTCAGTGCCACATACATTGAACTGGTGGTAAGAATCACCGAGCCTATTGCGCCAATCAGCATGCCACGCAACGTTAACTGCGAACGGAATGGAACTGCAGGGGTCTCTGTATTTTCTGTCATGTTTTTTTGCATGGAATCCTCCTCTGCGCAAACGATGAAAGCCATGAAATACATCGCCGCGGAAACCTGAAATGTATCTAAACATAGCAACCGACCTATGCAGAGCTGCGCATAGATAAATGGCTATTTTGTAATATTAATGCTGAAAACATTCTCTGTCAAGCGAAATATTCATACAGGAGCTATTCTAATTATTCCGGACAGAGGCAGCAACAAAACATATTTAATGTCATTCCGCCAAGAGCACAAAATTTTTTCGGTTTTTTCTGGAAACAAAAAAATATTTACTTAAATTTTCATGATTTATTTGCGAATTCCGGTGAGAAATGCTATTCTACAATAAATTATACGATGCATGCAATACGCTTGAGGGATATATGGACGCTACTGATCGCAAAATTTTGCAATGTCTGCGAGCCAATGCACGGGAGAACGCTTCCGTTATTGGAGAAAAAGTGAATATGTCGGTTTCCGCAGTTATCGAACGTATCCGCAAGCTGGAAAATGCCGGCATCATCCGGCAATATACAGTTGTGTTGGATATGGATCAGCTCGGTCAGGGGGTGATTGCGTATATTTCTGTGGCGATCGAATCACCGCGGCATATGGACGAATTCATTCAGTTCATTAAGCAGTATGCTCCGGTGACCTGCTGCCACTATGTTACCGGCGAATATGATTTTTATCTGGTTGTTCATACGGATAGTACCAATGCACTGGAGCAGGTCATCAAGGATATCAAAAATGTACCTGGCGTAGCCAGAACAAAAACGCAGGTCGTTTTATCGACCATCAAAAACGATTTTTCAGCACATATCTAATCCCAATCATAGCGTACTTAATCATTATGCCATTTATCATTATCATGATGGAGTTTCTGAAGGAAAATATTTAAGGAGGCAGGTAATAATGATCATCGGTGTTCCGAAAGAAATCATGCATGGTGAAGGACGGGTATCCGCTACGCCGGAAACTGTGGCGAAAATGGTACAGGATGGAGCTACGGTTCTTGTAGAAACGAATGCTGGTGCCGGCGCCTTTTTTACTGATGCGGAATATGCCGCGGCTGGAGCTGAAATTCTCGCCGATGCTGCAGTGCTTTACCAACGTGCTGACGTAATCCTTAAGGTAAAGGAACCATTGTTTAACGAAGAAAAAGGTATGCACGAGGTGGATATGATGCATGCCGGCCAATATCTGATCACTTTCATCCATCCGGCATCTCCGGTCAATCATGAAATGGTAAAATTGCTGGCGGCTAAAGGCATTACGGCAATTACGCTGGACGGCGTACCACGTATTACCCGTGCACAGAGCATGGATGCGCTAACTTCCATGAGTACATGCGCGGGCTATAAAGGAATTTTGATTGCAGCGGATATTTTGCCGAAATTTGTGCCGCAAATCTTTTGCGCGGTTGGTTCGATTAAACCGGTCAAGGCATTGATCATCGGTGTAGGCGTTGCCGGTCTGCAAGCGCTGGCCACGGCCAAACGTCTCGGCGCACAGGTTTTTGCTGCCGATATCCGTCCCGATGCTGCCGAACAGGCAAAGAGCCTGGGGGCTAAATTGGTTGAATTGGGCGTGCCGGCTGAAGCGGCTGTTGGCGAAGGCGGATATGCCAAAGAGCTGCCGGAAGAATGGCTGCTTAAAGAACGTGAGATTTTGGCTGGCGTGCTGCCGGAAATGGATATTGTCTTCTGCTCTGCGCTGATTCCCAGCAAAGTTGCCCCAATCCTGATTACACGTGAAATGGTGCAGTCGATGAAGCCTGGTTCGGTAATCGTTGATATTTCGATTGACCAAGGTGGTAACTGCGAATTAACGCCGTTCGGTGATCAAGCCGTCGAATATGGAGTAACGATCGAAGGCATCAAAAACATCCCCGGCATGCTTCCCACCAGTTCCACCTGGATGTTTGCCCAGAATATCTATAACCTGCTGAAATATCTTGCCCCACAGGGTGAGATCAAACTGGATCGCAACGATGATATTGTCAAGGGCATCCTGACCACGATCAACGGTGAGATCGTTCATCAGGGTGCCAGAGAGGCGATGAGGTTATAATTCATGGAAATCATGCCGTTCATCTTAATTCTGATTTTTATCATTGCTACGCTGGTCGGCTATAAGCTGATCAGCAATGTGCCCAGCTTGCTACATACGCCGCTAATGTCCGGTATGAATGCGCTTTCTGGCCTGGCGGTACTCGGCGCGCTGACCGCGACTGCGATGGCGATGAACACAGGCTCCCGAATTTTGGGGGGGCTCGCCGTCATCCTGGCGATGATCAATGTGGTGGGCGGTTTCGGTGTGACTAACCGTATGTTGAGCATGTTCCATAGTAAAAAACAGGAGGGCGATGAAGCATGATCCTTTATTATGTACTTTGTGCCATCCTGGTATTGGGCATCCTGTTTGGCATCTCGATGATGAGCCGGGTGGAAACCGCAGTAAAAGGAAATCGTCTTTCTGCCATCTGCAGCGCAGCAGCCATCTTGATCACGATGTTCTACTATCATATCCTTACTGACTGGCTGCTTTGGATCTGCATTGCCATTGGGTTGGTGATCGGCCTCATCTGGGCCTATCGAATCAAAATGATTCAGATGCCGCAGGTAGTTGCTCTGTTCAATGGACTGGGCGGTGCAGCATCTGCCCTTGTGGCAATCATTGTTTTCTACAGTGGCCTGTCTGTTGGCGGTTTTTCACGTGCTACTGCAGCCCTGGCTTTGGTCATTGGTGTCGTCACGCTGGTCGGTAGCCTGATCGCCGGCGGCAAGCTGCATGGTATCTTGGCTCAGCGTCCGGTGGTCTGGACTGCGCACCAGGCGATTACGATCGGCTCGCTCGTCGTATCCCTTATTTTGATTGTGATGCTGATTGCAATCCCTGATATGCAGACAGTACTGATCATTTTTTGCACGCTGTTTTCCATTCTGTTTGCTATCGCCTTTGCTATTCGCGTTGGCGGTGCAGATATGCCGATCACCATTTCCCTGCTCAACTCGTTCAGCGGCGTTGCTGGTTCGATCGCCGGTATGGCGGTAAATGATATCCTGCTCGTTGCAGTCGGCGGTGTGGTCGGCGCATCCGGCCTTTTGCTGACGCAAATTATGTGTCGGGCGATGAACCGCAGCATACGTGATATCCTGCTGGGGAAAACCAGCGTTAGCGCCAGTTCGCAGTCAGGAACAGATTCTGCAGTGGCTGCCACGGAAACGACATCAGCCGAAGTAACCGGAACGGCTAAGGAAACTGCTGATGCTGCGGAGGAAGCAGCTTCTGCTGATGATCCGGTGGAAATTTTGCGTGCGGCAAAAGATGTCATCATCATCCCCGGTTACGGAATGGCGCTTGCGCAGGCGCAAGAATTGGTGAAACGTCTGGCAGACCGTCTGGAAGAAAACGGCGGACGAGTTCGCTTTGCCATCCATCCGGTAGCAGGGCGTATGCCAGGCCATATGAACGTATTGCTGGCAGAGGTAGATGTTCCCTATGAACAGCTTTATGAAATGGAGCAGATCAACGATGATTTTGCGACCTGCGATGCCGTGGTGATCATTGGCGCAAACGACGTTGTCAACCCAGCGGCACGTTCGGCAGAGGGAACGCCAATCTATGGTATGCCGGTCCTCAATGCAGAGCAGGCTGCGCATGTAATCATCTGCAATTATGACCTGAAGCCCGGCTATGCCGGAGTGGATAATCCCCTCTACAGCCGGAAAGAAGGCGTTAGCCTGTTGTTGGGCGATGCTGCTGAAACGCTCGCTTCTTTGCTGGAAAAGCTGCAGTAATATCGCAGCCGTGAGCATTAGCTGGCATAAAAGCACCGCAGGAGATCTAAGATCCTGCGGTGCTTTATTTTGCCTACACCCTGCATCCATATCTTTACCGCCGGGATTTGCCGAATCATGCGGCAGCAGACTACGAGTGTGCTGGAACTTTCTTGCCCCCGCTTCCGTCAAGAAGAACAAATATGCTCGAACGGGGGGCTGAACTGATGAATAGAGTAATTTCATTTTATGGCGTGTTGGCTATTGCTCTTTTCTCCCTGACTGGCTGCAGCCGGCAGGAGGATTCCGCGATGATGGCAATGTTTCCCGAACAGATCTATCGTGCAGAGGTTACATATTATGTATATTCCTCTGCAACGACTCGCGAATTGAATTCAGACGAGATTTTGTCACTGCAGGAATGGTTAGCAACCTTAATGCCCGAACAGGTAACTTTCACTGCAGGTGAGGCGCCAAACGAGGTTTATGCCGGCGGCGAGGCGTATGCTTTTGTGATCAATGATGGGGAATATGCGTTTAGCTATCTCTCGATCGACAACGCCTATCTCTTCATGGACAACGAATGGTATCTGCTGGCAGATACTTCGGCGCCGCCGCTAGAGATGGATGCCTGATCAATTCTCCAGAATCAATTCTCAAGAATCAATTCTCCAGATGAACAAGCGAACAGAGCAGCTGCAGATGCAGCTGCTCTATAATATGATCGCATATTGTATTATTCTCTAATAGATTATCTCTCAGGAGTGCGACATCCAATATGAAGCGCATAGTTACCACGGCTGCGAACAATATCCTGGCAAGCGCATGCAGCGCCAGGATCGCAAATCAGCGGCGGGCAATCTCCTCAGCATGCTGCAGGTCAATCGCACCCGTATAGATTGCTTTACCAATGATCAGACCGCTTGCCCCCATATCCTTCAGCCGTTCAATCGCTTGATAACTGTTAATGCCACCGGCAATAAAGGCTTTCAATCCACTGTTCAACAGCAAATCACCAATACTTTCGAAATTTGGGCCTTTCATCGCGCCGCAACGCCGTAAATCCGTATAGATGATTTGCCGAACGCCCATGTTTTTCAAATCAGCCAAGAGGTTGATCACACTAGTTGCTGCGGAAGTGGTAAAGCCTTCAGTTGCTACCATGCCGTCGCGACCGTCCACGCCGGGGATGACCTTTTCGCCATATTTTTCGATGATACGTCCCGTCAATTCCCGATTGCGCAATATTGATGAACTGAGCACAACGCGTGAAACCCCTAGCGAAAGCAAGGTATCGATATTTTCCATACTACGAACCCCACCTGAATGTTGTACACGCAGGCCGGATGTTTCTACAATTTCTTGCAGAATACGCAGGTTGCAGAGATGACCGGAAAAAGCACCGTCCAAATCTGTAATATGTACCCAAACTGCGCCAAGTTCGCGCAGGATGACAGCTTGCTCCAACGGATCTTCAGAACGGATCGCTTCCGTCGTACTGTCTGCACCCAAAACCCGTGCACAAGCGCCTTCGCGCAGATCGATCGCAGGTATGATTTCCACTCGTTCAACCTTCCCTTCCCTTTTTTTCCGCCAGGCGTTGCAAAATCAGGCTGTAGCCGGCTTCTCCATAATTCAGGCAATTTTTCACACGGCTGATGGTCGCCGTAGAAGCACCCGTACGCCCCGATATTTCGGTATATGTTTCATTTTGCGATAGCAGCTTTGCAACCTGCAACCGCTGCGCCAGAGACTTTAATTCCGGGATCGTTGCCAAATCAGAAAAGAAGCGATAACATTCGTCCACATCCTCCAACAGAAGGATTGCGGAAAACAGCTCGTCGATGCTATCGCATTTCAATTTATGCGCCATCAGCTGTCCTCCCATTCCGATACAGATGCATAGTATGCTACTTTAATTATTATATCCTATGAAGTATTAAAGTGCAACAGCTTTTCCGCTGAAATCGACAGCCGTACCATAAGCGGTAAAAATCAGCATGGAGACAAGCAAAAGCAGGCATAAAACCAATGCCAGGCGTTTTCGACTGGGGATTGCCTTCCGTTCGCATAAACAATCTGTCGCTAAAGATAGCTGTAGCATAGCAGCAGATGCAACCACCGCCAGCAATGCCATCATCCCAAAATATTCCAGCCTGGAAAGTCCAATGCCCAATTCTGTCATCTTTAATGCGCGCAGCAAAGGATAATGGTCAAAAATCAGCAAATCCCCCAATGCCAATACATTTCGTACTGCAGAAAGTAGCAGATAAAAGCTCCCCCAAAGAAAACCATGGCGAAGGGAGCGTTGTATTTGTGCCATAGGTAGACCTTCCTCCCGGCTGCGTCTAGTTACGAAAACCAGCGAGGGTAAAGGCAACAGCAGAAGCAACAGCAGAAGCAAAGTAGTTGGCAATATCTTCCCTGCCGAGCTGTAGATCGGCAATATGATTCGACGCAGCTCCATTTGTGGCAGGAGTAAGAGCGTATCAAACAATGCTAATATTAGCAGCGAAGCAGCCAAAAGGACTGACAGGCGCATCGCTGCAACTGTCCCGCGCGCGGCAGCGTAACCAACGAGCAGAGCAAGCAAAGCTGCATATATGGCAAATGGAGCTTGGGTCATTGTCCATTCTTCCCAGACATAAATGATTGTGCTCAGGCAAACGGCTGAAGCGAGTACTGCATAAATTGGGTAAACAAATGAAACCCATTTTTTCCGTTCGTTATTTAACACAAAGCGTGGGAATTGCGTATAGACCGGCGCAACGGCAACCAATGCCAGTAGCCAACACAGCCAGAGCGCACGGCCAGCCTGTGTCCCGATTGCAGCGGTCAGACCGGTGGTACTCCAAAGGAAACAGGCAGTGACTGCGGTCAGCTGCCCGGCAGACAAATTCATCTTTCCATGGATTACTTTATCTTTTGTTGTCACGCTTTGCCTCCAAATATACTTCGCCTGCCTCATTTACCCCAACGGTTGGCACCTCACGCTCTGCAACACCGTTCACCAGCTGTTCCAGATGATCCGCCAGACAATAAACGCCTGTGCTGTCACGTTGATCACGCTCTACCGCCTGAACTAATCCCTGAGAAACATATGCGGCTTCACCAAAATGACCATTCAGAACTGCTGCAGCCGGGTCATCGCTGCGGAAGAGCGGGGTTGCGCTGTTAATCCTGTCATCCTGATAGAGCGTAAGTGTCATTGCGGCCATATCAGAATAACTGACACCTTGCCCGAAAAGCAAAAGACTAAGGTTGCCCCAGAATAGCTGCTTATCTAACAATTGTTCCAGCGCTTCCTCTGCCGCTTGCCGGGTTTCGCCGCATGCAGTGAAACAAACACTCTCTCCGCTGTCCGCACCATTCTCCCGTTGCGCCAACTCCACTGTGAGCTGGAGCTCCCCTGCTTCTGTGCAGTCAAACCCCAAACCAAGCACAATTGCGATATCACGCAATTCCTGCTTATCCCAGCATCCTGCCAACAGCAGGGGCAAAAATAAGAGTGGCATGAGCAGAATGACCTGTTTTGTTTTCATTTGCAAGAAAAATCATCCTTTCTCCCCGCAATCTGCAGAAGTTTTTGGTGTTTGCCCCATACGCCGCTGATTACGGCTCAGCAGATATGGCCGAAAACGCAGCCTGCGCAAGGGATAGCGAACCATTGCATCACGCATACCATAGGCATCATAGGGAGCGAAGGGCGCAAAAAACGGTACGCCAAAAGATTCCAATGAACAAAGATAGACCAACAGAAAAAGAATTCCGATCAGCATTCCGAAAAAACCCAGTCCCCAAGCAAGCAATAAAAAAATCAAGCGCAACAAGGTCGCTGCATCGACATAAGTCGCAGAGACAAAAGCTGCTACAACGGTTAAAGCCAATACGATCAAAACAGAAGCTGAAATTAAATTTGCGCTTACGGCGGCATCCCCCATCACAATCGCACCAACGATACTGATTGCCTGGCCAGCCGGTTTCGGTAAGCGAATACCGGCCTCACGTAAGATCTCATACGCCAATCCTAGTAACAATAAGGAAAATCCCGTGGAAAAAGGCGTTGATGATTCTCCTGCCGCCATGGATAGCAACAGATTAAACGGGATGATCTGTTGATGATAATATACGGCAGCCAGAAAGAAACCAGGCAGTAACAAGCTGATTGCAAAAGCGATTGCACGAATAATACGTACCCAGGTAGCATAGTAAAAACGGGTATAATGATCTTCCGGACTATGCAGCCCCTCAACAAAAAGCATGGGTACGGTTAGCGCAACTGGCGAACCATCCACCAAAATCGCAATACGTCCTTCCAGAATACGCGCCGCAGCAATATCTGGTTTTTCCGCCGTACCGATGGTAGGAAACAATGAATATGGTGTATCCTGCACCAACTGCTCAATATAGCCGCTATCCAAAATTGCATCAATATCGATTTCCGACAGACGTTGTCGCAGCCTTGTCAGTACATCCTGATTAACAATACCCTTAATATAAACCAAAGCGATATCTGTACGGCTATACCGTCCTAGATTCAATGTCTCAGCGGTAAAATCCGGATGATGGATTTTCCGCCGGAGCAAAGAAACATTTACGCGCATGCTCTCGATAAAACCTTCGCGTGGACCGCGGATGACAACATCCGTTCCCGGCTCTGCCACGGAACGTTGCTGCCAGCTGATTGCCTGCACAAGCAAAGCGTGATCATCCCCGTCCACAAACAATGCAGTCAAGCCCTGCAAAACAGCGCCAATCACCTGATCAAAGTCTTGCGATACCTGTAGCGAACCTAAAGAGATCACCCGTTGTGACAATTCCGCAGCAGAATAATTCTTCGCATTGTCCGCACTTTGCAGCGGCGCATAAAAATCATGCCCCAGCACTTCCATATCGACCAAGCCATCGATATAGAGTGTAGCTGCGCGTTGTCCATTTCCTAATTCAAATTCCCGCAGCGTTAGATCGAGGCTTTCCGCCATCAAAATGCGAATCTGCGCCAAATTTTCGCTCAGCTGCAGCGCGACCTTTTTTCCAGTCTGATAGCGAGAGGAAGGCATGTGGCACCTCACACCTCAAGTTTTTTCTAGATTGCCCTCTTCCTGTAGTTGCTATGCAGCTCTTCACGTATTCAGAGAAACCATGACAAAGAGCAGGACAACAGTTGCTTGAAGCATGTTGTCCTGCTCTTGTTTTCATTTGCGTTTAACTGTACTTGCTGTTAGAAAGATATGGTTTACATAAACTTATCCGGCTGACATCCGAAACCGATGCGCACCTTCCGGATCAACGCGTCCGGTCAAATATTAGCTCGATCAAAAATATAGTCAATATGGCTAAGAAAACAGTTATAGTCGAACAGATCCATGATCTCTTGGCGGGAAAGGTATTTACCAATCTCTTTATCTTCCAGGATCAGGAACTGAAAGTCTGCCTGCTGATCCCAGGCGATGCGGGCATTCTTCATCACCAGGTCATAAGCTTTCTCACGAGGCAATCCGTTTTCCATCAGGGCCAACAGCACGCGCTGCGAAAAAACAAGCCCCAGACTTTTATAAATGTTGCGTCGCATCGTCTCCGGATATATGTGTATCGTTTCCATCACGCAGTTGAAACTGTATAGCATATAATCAAGTAAAATGCAGCTATCCGGCATTACAATTCGTTCAACAGAGGAGTGGCTGGCATCTTGCTCATGCCAGACTGCGATATCCTCCATCGCTGCCAGAGCATTGCCACGCAGCACACGCGCCAAACCACTGATGATCTCACTATTATATGGCCTTTGCTTATGCGGTAAAGAAGTAGAACCCAGTTGTCCCTCGGGCATATCCTCCTCCACCTCACGAATATCGGTACGCTGGAGATTGCGAATCTCGATCGAAAATTTTTCTACGCAGCTGCCGATAATTGCCAGGGTTGCAATGAATTCCGCATGCCTGTCGCGCTGTAGAATTTGCGTCGTCACTGGTGCCGGATGCAATCCCAGACGACGACAAACAAATGTCTCCACATGTGGATCAACACTGGCGAATGTACCGACAGCTCCATTGACCTTACCGACCAACATCATGTTTCGGGCATGCGTCAAGCGTTCGCTGCATCGCTCCAAATCTTTGATCCAGAGCGCCATCTTCAAGCCAAAGGTGATCGGTTCCGCATGCGTGCCATGCGTTCGTCCCATCATCAAGGTATATTTGTATTCGTGCGCTAATTTGATCAACGTTTTACGCAGAGAGTCAATCCTCCCCTGCAGCAATTCGCCAACCTGCCGCAACTGAAGGGAAAGCACAATATCAGAAAGATCCGCCGAACATAGCCCCAGATGGACAAAACGTGCAGCTTCCGGTCCTATCCGTTCCGTCAGGCTAAGGACGAATGCCATTGTATTGTGATGCGTTTCCGCCTCCAGTTCGGTAATACGCTGCATATCAAAATCCGCTTTTTGTTTGATTTCTTCATAAGCTGATTTTGGGATCAAGCCGATATCCGCCATTGCTTCGCATGCGGTTACCGTTACATCCAGCATCAACTGGTAACGGTTTTCCCGGCTGAATATTTTCCCCATTTCAGGCAGGGTATATTGCGAAATCATCTGTTCCTCCTGATATCAAAGCACCGGTTTACGCACTGTCGGTCATTTCACACGAATAGCAAATTCTGGACAATCCGAAGCGCAGTACCCGCAAAGCAAGCAATTTTCCCGAATCAGGTTAGGCTTGTTATCCTGCCAGAGCAATGCACCATTCGGACACTGCTTAACGCATTTTCCGCAATGCTTACAAAGCGGCTCAAACAGGAACCAGCTTTTTCCTTTGCCCAAGCCGGCAAGCATTTCTGCATCCAAAGGCTGATTATTGAATATACGCAGATTAATCTCCAGTTCACGAGCGGATATCATGCCGATCGCATGCGCGGAAAATGCTGGGATTGCCCGTCCAAAAGCAATTTTCTGCGGCAGTTCTGCCAGCAAATTGCCCCCACCAAGCAGTTTCATGGAGAAAAGCCCTTTCCCGGCCGCCGCCGCATGATCCACAGCGTTCCGCATATCAGCGACTGAACCACCAATGATGCCCAGACCTACATCATTAATCAAAGGGAAAATAATATCAACCTCAGGCATTGCCGTCAACATCTCCACCGTCTGCACTACATGTGTGGAGACGCCGACCGCACGCAAATACCCTTTCTGCTTGTAATCCTGCAGGCATTGCCAGGCCCCGCCCCGTTTTACAAATAGTTCTGCCGCCGGTACCCGTGCAGCATGCAATAGGAAAATATCGATATAATCTCGGCCTAATTCACGCAAAGCTTCCTGCACAGCCTGTTCCATCGTTTGATAGTCTTCCGCTGTGCTTTTGGAGGATATGACAAGATCTGTTCCTGGTCGTTGGGCCATGGCACGGCGCAGATGCGGATAGGTGCGATACATTTGTGCCGTATCAAAAAAAGTGATGCCCTGATCGATCGCGCTAACCAAAATATCTGCAGCTGTTTCTAAAGGGATATTCGCCTGCAGTGGGCCCATCGGCAACGTGCCAAAACACAATTCGCTGACATGAAGACCGCTTTTTCCAAGATCACGATATTTCATCTGTTATGCCCTCCCTGTTTTGGCGAAAGATATGATAAAATGTAGTATAACATTTTTTACGAAAAAAGCCAATAACTTGACAAAGCAACAAGAAAAAATTATGATATATAAGATTGCATTAGTGCATGGAAAAGGAGAATTATCTATGGAAAATGTGTATGACGTGCTGGCAGAACGCGGCTTTATCGAACAGTCGACGAATGCCGAGGAAGTCCGTGAATTGCTGGGTCGTGGACCCGTGACTTTTTATATCGGTTTTGATGCGACAGCGGACAGTCTGCATGTCGGTCATTTTATTCAGGTGATCGTCATGATGTATATGCAGCGTTATGGACATCGCCCGATCGCATTGGTCGGCGGCGGTACGACTATGGTCGGAGACCCTTCCAACCGAACGGATATGCGCAAGATGCTTTCGCCGGAACAGATCAACGCAAACTGCGAAAAGTTTAAACAGCAACTTTCGCGTTTTATCGATTTTGGTGGAGAAAGCGGTGCTTTGCTTGTCAATAATGCAGACTGGCTGCTGCCGCTCAATTATATCGAGTTTTTGCGCGATTATGGCCGCTATTTTTCGGTCAACCGTATGTTGACGGCCGAATGCTTCAAATCCCGTCTTGAACGTGGGCTTTCTTTTCTTGAGTTCAACTATATGCTGATGCAATCCTATGACTTTCTGGAGCTGCACCGCCGTTACGGTGCGATGCTGCAGATGGGCGGCAATGACCAGTGGTCGAATATCCTCTCTGGCGCAGATCTGATCCGCCGCGTGGAAGGCGCGCCCGCCCATGCCCTCACCTTCAAGTTGCTGACAAACAGTCAAGGCAAGAAAATGGGCAAAACGGAAAGCGGCGCGGTTTGGATTGACCCGCAAAAGACCTCACCTTATGAATTCTATCAGTATTGGCGAAATATTGACGATGCAGACGTTGCAAATTGTCTGGCACTGCTCACCTTCCTGCCAATGGATGAGATTCGTACCCTCACGGACCTCAATACCGGAGCGGATATCAATAAAGCGAAAGAGCGCCTTGCCTACGAGGTGACAAAACTTGTACATGGCGTTGATGAAGCGGATAAATCGTTGGCAGCAGCACGTGCACTGTTTGGCGGCGGTGGCGATATGGCAAATATGCCATCAACTGCGATTCCCGCAGCAGAATTTGGCGATGGCATGGATATTATCACGTTACTGGTTCGTACCGGCCTTGCCTCTTCCAACAGCGATGCACGCCGCCTGATTAAAGATGGTGGTATTTATCTGAACAACCAGCGGGTACCGGATATTGACAGTCGGGTAACAACTAGCGATCTTACTGATGGCTATGCATTATTACGCAAAGGGAAAAAGGTATTTCATCGCGTAGAGCTGTCTTAATTGGCCTTCCCCTGGCCATGATAAACGCAGCAGGCCACAGGAAAGGAAGGAATGATAAAGAATGGCGCAGCGGCCGCTGCGCCATTTTCCATTTCCATGTTCATTTCCTGTTTTATTTCCTAGCAGACAATGCGCATAGATGCGATGCCCTTAAGGCAGACGTTGCAGAAAAGCAGCCCGTTGGGCTGCTTTTGCTCACCTATTTCAGATCATTGGCGACATCAGCCAGCAGCTGTCCGTCATAATCCTCAATCTTACCTGCATCGCAAAGTGCAGTCAATGCCGGATCAATTGGCAAGCGGGCCAATACTTTCAGGCCGTGCTCAGCTGCTACCTGCTCGATATGGCTTTTACCAAAGATAGCATGTTCGCTGCCACAATTTGGGCAACGGAAATAAGCCATATTTTCAATCAAACCAACGATCGGAACATGCATCAGTTCCGCCATGCGCACGGCCTTCGTTACGATCATCGAGACCAGATCCTGGGGTGAAGTCACGATGATCACACCATCCAGCGGCAGAGACTGAAAAACAGTCAACGGAACATCGCCGGTGCCAGGCGGCATATCTACCAACATAACGTCGATATCGTCCCAAAGCATACTGCCCCAAAACTGTTTAACCGTACCAGCGATGATCGGACCACGCCATACAACCGGATCCGTATCATGATCCAGCAGGAAATTCGTCGAGACCATCTCAATCCCACTACGGCTCGTTACCGGGAAGAATCCGCTGTCTTCGGTACCCGTAATCTTTCCCTTTGCACCGAACATCTTCGGGATGGACGGGCCTGTAATATCCGCATCAAGGATTGCTGCCTGTACCCCTTGCTTCTGTAGTTGTACTGCCAGCAAAGAGGTAACCAGCGATTTGCCAACGCCGCCTTTCCCGCTGACGACCCCATAGACTTTACCGACACGGCTTAGATTATGCAGCGGTTCATGCAGATCCCGCGAAGCACAATCCTGTTGGCAGGAACCACAGTCATGCGAACAATTTTCAGTCACGATCATCGTCTCCTTTGCATATTTGCACATTGCTCAGCGCTTCACTGAGGAGCGCTGCCATCGACATTTTCGTGGTATATGCTCCAGCTTCATCAAGAATTCTTCATCATTACGCTGGCCATCACATCTGCTACATGTTCACAGGCATCACAGCATTTTTCCAAACGGGTATAGGTTTCAGCCCAGGCTAAAACGACAACAGGATCCTCGGTATGCTGCGTGAACAGGCTGCGGTTACCACGAATATACATCTGGTCACCGTCTTCCTCCAAACGGTTGATCTCAATAATACATTCGTTGATCTCTGACGCTTTCTTGAAATGTTGGAAGTTCTGCAGGGCCATGGCCAGGCTTTTGCAGCAGCGCGAGATGATAACCGCCATTTCTTTGGCTTCCGGCGGAATGGTGCGAATATTATACATAAAAATCCGCTGCATTACATCTTCGATGCAGTCCGTCACCTCGTCCAGCTCGCTGGCCATATATATGATATCTTCCCGCTCAATCGGCGTGATGAATTCCTTAGCCAAGCGGTGCATCATTTCATGGTGCTCAATATCTGCATCGTGCTCTACCGTATGCATGGCATGCATCAGATCTTCCACTTTATCCGGATCAAAATCCGACAAAGCGGCAACCAACATGTCTGCAGCCCGACACGACTTCTCTGCCATACGGATAAATGCATCAAAATAGTTATAGTTACGATCGTGTTTTGCCATCCCTCATATCCTTCCTCAAATAATCAATCAAAATACAGCGATAAACAATTTCGCCATTAAAAATCCGATCAAGCCACAGCCAGGAAAAGTCAGCACCCAGGTCAGCACCATTTCTTTGACTACGCCCCAGTTGACGGCAGACAGCCGCTTGGCAGCACCCACCCCCATGATCGCCGTAGTCTTTGTATGCGTCGTGGAAACCGGCACGCCAAGCATGGAAGAAAGGAACAGGCAGGCAACTGCGGCCACGTCCGCCGTAAAGCCCTGATGCTTTTCCAGCCGGACCATCTTCATCCCGACTGATTTAATGATACGCATGCCACCGATCGACGTACCAAGTGCCATCACCAGCGAACAGAGAATCATCAACCACAGCGGAAAAACCAAGTCACCGACATCCTGCTGCCCCTGGGAAAGAACCACACCGAGCAGAAAAATGCCCATGAATTTTTGGCCGTCTTGCGCCCCATGCATGAACGCCATACCCGCAGCCGCACCAATTTGTGCTTTACCAAAAATATCCTGCGATTGCCGGTAATCCAAATGACGACAAGTTCGATTGATGACTTTGCTGAACAGCCAGCCAAAACCAAACCCCATCACCGTAGAAAAAAACAGGCCATAAAGCACCTTTACCCACTCTGCTCCATTGATTCCGGAAAGCCCGCCCTGCATGGCGATCGCAGCGCCGCTAATGCCTGCGATCAGCGCGTGGCTCTCGCTGGTGGGAATGCCGAACACCCATGCGGCTGTAGCCCAGATAACAATAGCAAACATGGCTGCGCATAGCGCAGTCAGCGCAGCATGGGTATCCCCGCTGAAATCAACCATGTTATAGATGGTCGTGGCAACAGTAGCATTGACCAATGTCATCAAGGTTACGCCAAGAAAGTTGAAAATTGCCGCCATCCAAATCGCTTTTCTTGGGGCAAGCGCACGCGTAGAAACGCAGGTGGCGATTGCATTTGGCGCATCCGTCCAACCATTGACTAAAATCACAGCCAAGGTAAGCAGGACAGTGATCATTAAAACAGGACTGTTGAGCAGATCGGAAAAAAACTGCGAAAAAGAGATTATCATCCAGTGCTCCTTTATGTCAAAATACGTTGAAATTATATCATGTATTACCTACTAAGACAAGTGTAAACGCCAAAGTGATGCAAGTCTGCACATTTTTATAATGTCATGACATAAAAAACATCTCGTGGATAAAATGTCTTGCTTTTCCATAAAAAGTCATAGGATTCACTGGCATACTGTGCTATAATAGCCATATATGCGGACGGATGTATGAAGGAGGGGCTGCAGATGGGAAGCAAACAGCGCATTGCCATCTATCATGGCAACATTACGAAAATGGGCGTGGATGCTATTGTCAATGCGGCAAATCCATCGCTGCTTGGTGGAGGTGGCGTGGACGGAGCAATCCATGCTGCTGCTGGCCCGGAACTGCTGGAAGAATGTCGCGAATTGCATGGCTGTGCCACCGGCGAAGCAAAAATCACCAGCGGATATCGTTTACCCGCGCCGTTTGTCATCCATACCGTTGGTCCGATCTGGCAAGGCGGCATTGCGGATGAGCGCCGTCTGCTTGCCTGTTGCTATTATAATGCTTTGCGTCTGGTCAGCGAATATCAGCTGACGACGGTTGCTTTTCCTGCCATTTCCACCGGCGCATACGGATTCCCTCGCCAGGAAGCAGCTGCCATTGCCGTTAAAACAGTCACCGATTATTTAGCGCAGGACAATAAGATCTTTAAAGTATATTTTGTGGCCTATGACCATGAGACAGAGCAGTTATACCGGGATGCATTGGCACAGTTAGCAGACTAAAACAGTATCTGTAAGCCCGCCTGCGGATAAAACATGTATAAACCGATAAGCAACCCCCTGTACAATACGAATACAGGGGGTTTTATTTTATCTTGATTTAATTTTCCCGGAAGAACAAAGCCAGCCCAACATGATCAACCTCATTCCGTGCCCCGGGGAGCAATTCAGAAAACGCATAGCCGAGACGATTCCCATTATGGTCAAACACGCCAAGTATGGGTTGTGCAGCTGGCAAGCGGAAATAAGGCACGATTGGCGAAAGATAAAAAACCTGCTGGCTGTATTGTGGCATATCCAGACGCCAGGCAGAGGCAAAACGCCAGTCCTCCAGCTCCAAAAAGGAAGCAGCCTCCATTTGATAATCAAAAAATACAAAAGGAAGTACGTTTTTGGGCATACACAGTGCCGTAGATAATTTACCATACGGATACGCCGTAATTGACAGCTCATCTCCATTATCCATAAACAAATAAAAACGCTCCCAATGCGCTTTGGACATCCGTAGCGGATATCTTCCCCAAAGCCGTTCAAAGCTCGCTGTGCCGTTCACCCGTGAGCTGCTGCCATCTGGCCGGTAGATGCGTCCGACGCAGGATAGCATCGGCAGCGTGCAAAGATATCCGCGCCTTGTCCGTCTGGGACCAAGCAGAAATGGAATTCTACCGTCTTCCCCAAACCAGACTTCTGGCCGTTCCCGTCCCATACGCAAATCCAGCGCATAGTCATCACCGCGAAGACGCATGGCAATCGCATCTTTCGCCAGCAGTAATTGTGCCTCATCACGAAAAAGGATACTGTCTTCATCAATCAGTAGCCCTTCTTTATCGCCTTCCAAAGCATGTATGCACCAGCGCTGTTGGATCATCCCCTGTTCTGCATCAAGTTTTCCATACTGTAAATTAACGGCGCAAAAGGATTCCATACCTGCCTGGACACGATTTACACTCAGCTGGAACCCGTAGGTATTTTCCTGCTCGTCATGGAATATCCCCTGCGTACGCCAGGTATCACAGTTCTGGCGGTGCGGAAGCCATTCGTGGTCAAATTGCAAAACTCTATGTTGATTGATCAAATATTTTTGCATAAGCCGATCTCCTTATCTACTATATCTTATCTTAAATCCGGCTGCTTGTAAAGCGCGGAGGAAAAGAATCCACAAGCGGCATAACCCGATAAATAGGCCCATACAATATATGGAAAAGGGGGGCTTACCATGCGAAAAATTGTTTTCTCTATCCTGCTTTTCTCCGCCTGGCTACTGCTGCCAACAACGGCGCTTGCAGATGACAGTCTGACGCTTGATTGTAAAAGTGCCTTGTTACTGGATGCGGTCAGCGGAGAGGTACTTTATGAGATAAACAGCGAAGAGCCCTGTTATCCGGCAAGCGTGACCAAGATCATGACCCTGGTGTTGATCCTGGAAGCGATAGAGGACGGCAAAATCCAGCTGACAGATGAAGTTTCTGTCAGCGCTGAAGCTGCGGCAATGGGCGGATCGCAGGTCTATCTTTACGAAGGAGAGACACGCACGGTGGAAGAGATGCTGATCGCCATTGCAGTAGGTAGCGGTAATGATGCAGCATATGCGATGGCGGAATTTGTCAGCGGTAGCTATAGCGCCTTTATCGACCTGATGAACAAACGCGCGGCAGAGCTGGGAATGAGTGGAACGCATTTTACCAACCCACATGGTTTGCATGATGCGGAACATTATACTACGGCGGCTGATCTAGGGCGGCTGGCATTGTATGCACTTTCCCTGCCTGATTTTCTAAATTATACGTCGATTTATGAATACGAATTCCGCCCCGAGCCGAATCCGCTTGTGCTTTGGAATACCAATCGCCTGCTTAAATGGTATGAAGGTACAGATGGCATGAAGACTGGTTATACAGAAGAAGCCGGTCGTAACCTGGTGGCAACGGTTGAACGTGACGGTATGCGGTTAATCTCTGTTGTTTTAGGTTGTCGTGAACGGCAGGGGCATTTTTTGGAAAGTATGGAACTGCTGAATTTTGGGTTTAACAATTTCACATACCAACAGCTCTACCCTGCCGGTGCAACGGTGGCAAAAATCCCTGTCAGTAAAGGCGCGGCGGATAGCGTTAGCCTGATCACAGCTGAAGAAATTGGCTGTATCCAGGCGAAAAACAGTGATGTCTCGATTACGGAAAGCATCCAGCTGGAACAGATTCTTCCGGCGCCGGTCCGGGCGGGAGAAAAAGGGGGCACCATTACGCTATACCGTGATGGCAGTGAATGGCGCAGCATTGATCTGATCGCCGCAGAGAATGTGGAGCGAGGCGGCGTATGGCGAACTTGGCGGAAACTTCTTACCGCTATGTGGTAATCCGAATAAAACATCATGATCCCGCGGCGATATATTTGACTGACTGCGAAGATAGGTATAAAATAGAAACAAGGGGGTGATGCAATGAATCAGGAGCATTATGTGATCACGATCGGCCGTCAGATGGGCAGCGGTGGTGCCTCTATGGGAAAAGCACTCGCTAAACATTTTGGATTTCAGTACATCGATAAGGCAATCCTCATCAAATCCGCACGTATGCTGGATATTCCAGTAGAAAAACTGGAATGGATCGAAGAGAAAGAGTTTTCGCTGAAGCGTGCTTTTCTGCAGTCGCATATTTATGATATGCCATATATCCCGCAGGAATGGTATCTGCCAACCGGCCGTAAGCTGTTTGAAACGCAAAGTAAGATCATTTATCGCTCAGTAGCCGAATCCTCTTCTGTTGTTGTGGGCCGCTGCGGTGCCTATCTGTTTCGAGATTATCCAAAATGCGTCAGCATTTTCCTGCATTCTGATCTGGAAAGCCGCATCGCCCGTTTGCGCGAACGACATGGCCTGAGCGATGATGAAGCCCGGGATTACATCAGTGATTCGGATAAAGAACGCGGACGTTACTACAAAACTTTTGCGCGTCGTGGTTGGTTAGACCTCACTGGATATGATTTATCTATCGATTCCAGCCGGAACAATGAAGAGCAGGTCAAGCAGATTATCATCGAGTATATTTACACACGTTTTCCTGAGCTGCGTGAACATCATCCAGCAGCAACGGAAGCTGACTTCGAATAGCCATCATCTACTGCGTGCCGCTGGCAGGGTTGTCTCGGCACGTTTTACCTATTGGGACAGGCCGTTGTTGCGTCGTCTGGTTAAACGCAAGGAATGCGCAGACAAATTAATCTATATTCTATATTTATATTTAGGAGGAGCATATGAAAAAGATTATCCTGTACGGAAATGCAAACTGCCCTGACTGCGTAAAAGCGAAGGAAAAGCTGGATGCTGACGGTATACGGTATGGTTATGTTGATGTGCTCGCTGGTTTGGCACATCTGAAAAAATTTATTACGCTGCGCGATTCGCACCAGGCAGAGTTTGCAGATCAAATCGCTGCCGGCAAGCTGGGTATTCCCTGCTTTGTCGTTGATGATAAGTCTGTCTATGTTATGCTTCCGGAAAATTATCAGGAATTGTTCCGCTAATTTCATGGGCATCTGAAAAATACAGGCAAATCGCCTGGGAAAATCATTGATGGTCAGATGGTCAATAGAATGGAAAAGACAGCGTTGATCGACGAATTACTCCAGGGCCAGCGCGGCACAGGTGTGCAATACGCGATGGAGATCCTGCTGAAAATGGGCGAATTATACGGTGTTCGGCGTTTTCTGCCAGTACAGCGTGCACATATCGATGCCGCGGCTTATACGACGATCTGGGATGCGGGCCGGGAATTCATTGAGTTTCTGGTGGATAACAACGCCCGTGTGGCAGTACCGACAACGATCAATCCGATTTCGCGAGATCGGTGCAACTGGCGTGCGCATGGAATATCCGAAGCATTTGCATTGAAGAGCGAGCGTCTGGAGACAGCCTATTTACGCCTTGGTGTGATCCCAACCTGGACATGTGCGCCATATCAGTGCATGAATGTCCCTGCTTTTGGCGAGGTAGTCAGCTGGTCGGAATCCAACGCAGTAAATTTTGTTAATTCCGTCCTTGGCGCGCGCGCTGAACGCTTGCCGGATCTGCTTGATGTTTGCTGCGCCGTTACCGGTCTTGTCCCGGAATACGGCCTTTACCTGCAGGAAAATCGCGCCGGAGATATTCTGTTTGATCTGGAAAATTTTCCAGAGGACAGCTTTCAAGACAGCGTAATGTTTGCGCTTTTAGGATATCTGGTGGGGGAAATTGCGATCAATCGTGTGCCAGTGATCCGCGGCTTGCCCGGCAAGGCGAACCGTGATCAACTGAAGGCGTTATCGGCGGCGGCGGCCTCCGGCGGTGCGACAGCGCTTTTCCATATCATTGGGGTGACACCGGAAGCCCATACTCTGGAAGAGGCTTTTCAAGGCCGGACAGAATATCCGCGCATTATACTCCACCCGGATGATCTGCTGCGGATGCAGCGTCGCCTAAACACAGCAGAACAGAAGCAGGTAGATATGGTGCTGCTTGGCTGTCCACATCTTTCCTTTACAGAGCTGCAGATGGTCGCGGAAACGCTCGGTAGACAGCATGTGCATGAAAATACGCAGCTTTGGCTGCAGACTAGCCATACCATCTATGAGATGGCCCGTATCGCTGGCATTATTGACATTTTGGAACAGGCCGGTGCACTCGTTATCCGTGATTCCTGCCTAATGGAAATGGAATACAGCGACCGCTGGCGTGGCAAGCATTTTGTGACTGATTCCGGCAAGGTGGCGCAGTATGCCCCAGCGATCAACGGCGCCCGCATTACGATGGCCAGCCTGCCAGATTGTATTCGTGCTGCAGTTGCAGGGCGGCTGCCGGAAGGGGGCACAACATGAAAACCATCCGTAATTTTCGCCTCATTCTGCCCGGTGAAATTGATGCGGAAGCACTTGTCTCGCAGAAGCCGCTCAGCTTCTGGGGTGGTGTGGATATGGCAAGCGGTGATATCATCGATACCCACCATGATTTATTTGGGAAAAATCTGCAGGGAAAAATATTATGTATTCCCTATGATCGCGGTTCCTGCTCTGGCTCTGGCGTGCTGATTGAAATGGTACGGCGTGGTACAGCGCCAGCCGGTATTCTTTGCATCGAAGCAGAACCGGTGTTGGCGCTGGGGCCTTTGATTGCAGAAAAGATGTATGGCAAAGGAATGGCGCTGCGCACGATCGCTGAATCAGATTATGCAGCCCTGCAGGATGCCTGCCGCATCCGTTTTACTCCTGATGCCGTCTTGGTGTTGGAAAGATCCTAAACCAAAGCCCGAGAAACATGGATCAAAACAGAAGAATTACCACAAAGCCCACCGCTATTTTTGGTGGGCTTTGTGGTAATTGAGACAGGAGAAAACCATTATTGCCTTTGCCGCGCTGGAATGCACAAGTCAGAATTTCAAGCAAACGGCAGCACGCTGATTACATATTTTAGGCAGTGGTCCTGCGTGACAACAAACAAGAGATCCGTCAAACAGAATGGCGGACAATACGGTAGTAGATTCGTGCGGTCAGCTGATAAACGACAAAGTAAAGCAAGATGAACAAAAGGCAAACGCCCAGGCTGCAGCGCAACGTCATCCCCCAGTCATAGAGCAGGAAAGCTTCCAGCATGCGCGTGATGATTCGGCTGGCGAACAGCATGTGCAGCATGGTGGCCAGCAGTGGCAGGATGAATACCCAGCGTACTTGCCGCCGGATGGTATCCTGTACCTGCTGTGCATCCATGCCGACTTGTTGCAGGATCAGGTAGCGTGCTTTATCTTCATAGCCTTCGCTGACCTGCTTAAAATAAATGAGCAGCACAGCGATGACCAGAAAGACAATGCTGAAAAAAGCGCCGAGGAAAAGTAGGCCGCCGAACATGGTGTAACCCTCCTGGCGGGCGCTGAAAATATCATCAAAATAACCATATACCAGCGGGTCTTTCCCTTTCCGCAGCTCCTGGATGAATGCTGTGGCATCCGCATCTGCCCCGGAGATATCACAATAGAACCAGTTGTTCTGTGCGTCGTACAGACTGTGCGGCAAAGTCTCCAGCACCGAAATTGCTTCCGGCTCCGTTTCTGCTGGCCGCAGGGTTATGTCATAGAGCGCGGCCAAATCCGACAGCTCGGCGTCATAGGCAGCGGCGTCCGCTCCTTCCGCACCTCCACTGTAGATCGCAAGATCCTGCGGATAACGTTCAGCAAGTATTTTTTCCTGCCCCAGATACAGGGAAAGCGTCGTGGTTAACGTTACCGTCAGCATGGTAGAAAGAATGCAGATGGTTGCCAGGCCAGCCGCATTTTGTTTCATGCGGTGGAACATGCCGGAGATGGACACAAAATGCTCCGGTCGATAATAAAAGCGTTTATTGGCACGCAAAAGGCGCAATACGGCGATGCTGCCCGCTGCAAATAAAAGATAGGTAGCGCAGATCACCAGCATGGCAAGCGGGAAGAAAACCCCAAGCGCGATCGCATAGTTCTCGATCGTCCAGGCAAAGTAATACGCAAATCCCAGCATGGCCAAGCCAAGCAAAGCAGCGGGAAGCAAAAAACGGCTTTTCTTTTCACCGCGTTTTTCGCTTTGCAGCAAAGAAATCGGGTTTGCCAAGCGAATCTGCGCCAGATTATAGACAGCTGTTGCAGCAAACACCAGTGCAAACAGGATAGCGACACCCAAATAGGCGACCGGCGGGATGCGCAACTGCAGCCCGGGCGCTGCATGGATCAGCTGTTTCAGAAGAGAAAACAGCAGCTGTCCAAAGAGCGCTCCCAGCAGGATGCCGGACAGCATTCCGCCGCCGATCAGGAGAAAATTTTCCCATAACAGAATGCGTCCAACGTGATTTTTCGACAGGCCCAACACTGCATAGAGCCCAAACTCTTTCTTCCGCTGTTTGACCAGAAAATGATTCAGATAAAACATGAAGAAAAAGGCAAAAAGGGCAAAGGTGAATACGCCAAAGGCAAAGATCGCCCGAGCCGTGGCGCCGCTTGGCATATTGCTTAGGCCATCAGAAAACGCGATGCCAACGCAGAGAAAGAATACAGCAGAAACGACAGCCACTGCCAATGCAAACGGCAGGCAAAACACGCGATTCCGCCGGATATTTGTCCAGGCCAGTCGGCGGTAAAAGCCCCTGCTGCTTTGTTCAGCCATTTTGCTCACCTCCGCCTGCTAAAGCGCTTTGGCTACTGATAATGCGCGCAAAAAAGCTGTGGTCATTTTCATCCGCTGCACGAAAAAGCTGGCTGACCAATCTGCCGTCTGAAATGAAAAGGACGCGCCTGGCGTAGCTTGCCGCCTGCGCACTATGGGTTACCATCAGGATCGTTCTCCCCAAACAGTTGAGTTTGGTAAACACCTGCAGCAAATTTGCCGAAGCCCGGGAATCCAGCGCGCCGGTAGGCTCGTCTGCCAGCAGCAGCCGCGGTTCTGTGATTACCGCACGTGCGACAGCAGTACGTTGTTTTTCTCCGCCAGAAACCTCATAAGGAAACTTTGCCAGCAGTGTGGTGATCCCCAACATATCGGCAACTGGTATAAGCCGCTGCTCCATCTCTGCCAATGGCCTCCGCGCAAGCACCAGCGGGAGCAAAATATTATCACGTAATGAAAAGGAATCCAGCAAATTAAAATCCTGAAACACAAATCCCAGTTTGTCGCGGCGGAATCGGCTCAGTTCTCTGTCTGGAATATCCGACAGCTTGATGCCATCCAACAGGACTTCACCAGCGCTTGGGCGATCCAATGACGCCAGAATATTGAGCAGCGTTGTCTTTCCGCTGCCGCTTGCCCCCATAATCGCAACAAACTCCCCCTCCTCTACTTTGCAGCTAATCCCGCGCAAAGCAACACATTGCTGAAAACCCAGTTTAGTCCGATATGTCTTCTCCACCTGTTTGATCTCAAGCAGCACCATGCCGCCACCCCCTGTCTTTTGCTAGACGAAGTATAGCACAGTCAGGCGAAGAGAAGTTTGCCAATCCCCTTATGATTTTCTTAGGATTTATTGGCAAAGAATTAATTTTTTATTAATGTATTAGAACAATAATACATATTATTGTGCTTAACCTTATCCTAAGGTTCGCAACAAAAAACAGGCCGCCTTTTCTGTTTGGCGGCCTGCTAGCGCTAACCTCTTTAGCTATTTATCACGCCTTCATAGGGTGGCAATTTATCAAAATCAGCAGCTGCATCCCGCAACAGCCGGTCACGTTCCTCTGCGCCAAACATGGCAGCATAGTCCGCCAATGCCGCATGGACAGCCGTTTCACCGTCCTTGCCACAGGCAGCTATGATCACACCACGCATCGCTGCCAACAGGTGTGCCGTATGGTAAGCCCAATCCATCTTCGCCCGTTTGCCCAGACGTGCTGCATGTTGGTGCATTTCTTCCTGTTTTTCGGCATCGATGCCCGCCCCTTCAAAATGGAAATGGCAGGTGGCGTCACCAAGGGTCAAATTGCTATCCAAACGCATATCCAGACCACCAAAACCACGTGCCAGTGCGGCATCCACATCGTGACAATAATATGCGCCCTCAGCCAGCATACCAGCATCCCGCCAAGTCTGGAACCAGGGGCAGATCGGGGATACCATCTCCACACGAGGTTGGTAAGTGACCTGAGAATTTGTCTCACCAGGCGCAGCTTGCCATTCGCCATAGAGTAAGTAGGAGGCAGTATCAAGCGGCATGCCATCCTGTTGCGCCCGTTGTGCCATACGGCGACCGCGTTGTTCGCCATAATGAATTACGCCCTGTTGCACAGCAGCTTTTCCCGCTTCGCCGCAATGGTTGAGCGTCTGCCGCACCAAAAAAGCAAATAGCATCGCATGATTTTTTATTCTGACCTCAGCCATACTACACCTGCCTTATTTTTGATACAACCCACTGCCAAGCTTCCAGGCGAGCGGTTCAAATGCCACACCACGATCAAAAATATCTTCGATGTCATAGCCATATTCCATTGCATCATAAACGAAACGCGCAGCAGAATCTACACTTTGCCGCAAGTCAAAGCCGCGCATTAAGCCACCAACCATGACGGAGGTAAAGACATCACCAGTACCATGCTGATGATAGGGCAGCAAATCGATCTCACATTCAAAATAACCTTTCTGGTCGATCCCGCAGTTATACAGCTTTTTCCCACGCTGGACACCGGTTAGCACAACGGTCTTTGTCCCGAGGGCAATGATATCTTCGCAGATCGCGCGGCTCTCTTCACTGCTCAGCTCTGCTCCTGCATACTCTCTGCCCGTCAGCAGGCAGGCTTCTGTGATATTCGGTGTGGCACAGTCCGCGATCGCAACAAGGTCAATCATACTGCGGCACATCTCGGGCGTGTAAGTCTTAATCACAATGCCGTTATCGCCCATCACAGGATCGATCACCGCAATGCCGCTGTCAAACTCGCGAATCAGGCGTGCCACATAGTTGATCTGCTCTTCTGACCCCAGAAAACCGCTGTATACGCAGTCAAATTTCAGACCGAGCTTTTTCCAGTGGGCAATATATGTCTCCATATGCGGCGTAAAATCAAAAAAGGTGAATCCATCAAAAAGGGTATTCGTGGAAAGCAGCGCAGTCGGCAGCGGGCAAACCTCCACCCCACAGGCGGAAAGAACCGGCATAGCAACAGTCAGCGCACATTTGCCATAGCCTGAAACATCATGTACGGCAACGACACGCGGTAGTTTCTTTGTCATCATTAGTTGTCTCCTTGCTAAGTCAGATTGTATAACATGGATAATATTATATCACGCAGTCACCAAAAAACAAGATGATAGAAATGTAAGCGATATACATGGCGCCATCTTGCGCGCTGATTAACGATGTTGATTATCTTCCTTGCAGATCGCAAAATTTTTTCCCAGACGGCGCGCCAGCAAACCGCAGCAAATTCCCAGTAAAACACCTGCTGCCACATCTCCCGGAAAATGCAGATAAAGATACAGCCGAGAAAATGCAATCGCTGCCGCAAGTGCGTAGACAGCAATCGCCATGCGTTTACCGCAGGCAGATATTGCCGTAGCAGCGGAAAAAGAAGATGCAGCGTGGCCAGAAGGAAAGGAATAATCATGCGGCGCTGCAACCAAAAGCTCAACATCAGAAAACAGAAACGGCCGTGGGCGCATCAATAAAGGCTTCAGGATAAGATTACAACAGAGAAATGACAGCAGCAACGCCAGAATGCAGTAAATACCGATCGCCCTTGTTCTGCGGCGCAGTAACAACACCACAGCAAAGACGATCCAAACTGCGCCCGCATTGCCCAGAGAAGTAATGCACACCATCATCTGGTCGCACCAGGAGGTATGCAATACTTGCAAGGCATCCAGCACTGCCAATCCATATGCCGTCATCTCAGCAAGGCCTCCTTTCCTGATCACTATAGCATATTACCAGCGGAAAATGAAGCCTCCGCACAAAAAAGAGGGCCATAAGGCCCCCAAATATATCGATATCTGTCTTTTCCACGCTTAGTCTGCACGCAAAATCTCTTTCTGTAGCTTGCGGATGATTCGCTTTTCCAGGCGGGAAATATACGATTGTGAGATACCCAACATTTCCGCGACTTCTTTCTGCGTCTTTTCTTCTTTCCCACCCAGGCCGAATCTGGTCTCCATGATAATCCGTTCCCGTGCGCTAAGTTTGCGCATGGCAGCAAACAACAATTTCTTTTCCAACTCTTCTTCAATTGATTTATAAGTAATGTCGCTATCCGTGCCCAAAATATCGGAAAGCAACAATTCATTTCCATCCCAATCAATATTTAACGGCTCGTCAAAGCTGATCTCAGATCGAGTTTTATTATTCCTTCGTAAATACATTAAGATCTCATTTTCAATGCATCGCGAGGCATATGTGGCCAATTTTATTTTCTTGCTTGTATCAAAAGTGTTGACTGCTTTGATCAACCCGATCGCACCAATGCTGATCAAATCTTCAATATTGACGCCCGTATTCTCAAATTTTCGTGCGATGTAAACCACCAGGCGTAAATTATGTTCGATCAGGCTTTGACGCGCATTGAAATCCTGCTGTGCCAGAAGAACAAGCAGCCGTTGTTCCTCAGCAGCCGGTAGCGGGGGTGGTAGCACTTCGCTGCCGCCAATATAATCCACGCGTCGCCAGACCGGCAAACTACAACGTAACTGTAGCAGCATCGCATATAAACTATGACGGGAAAAGTTCATGCGCCCACCTCCACGATCTCGATTTGTTCTTCCGTCAGGATCTCTGGGTTCGCCACTGCCTGATATGCCTGATCACTGGCTAAGCGTGTTAATGCAATGACCGCCTGGGCCTGTAGTCGCTGACCATTCTGTTGAACAAATATTGCGTCAGGGCGAAAGCCGAGCAACATACCGTTCCGTTTACCAATACTGGCAAACGGAATCAACCGCAAGCGGCGAACCCAGCCATCAATATCCTCTTTAGCCGTTAATTGCTGCAATGCCAAATCTGGCCGTTCGCCATTCGCTTGCCATATTTCACGAATCCGTTCCGGCAGGAGGCCGCGGACTGCGCGCCCATCAGCCACAATTACCGGACGTCCGGAAAGCGGTTCGTGCAGATCATTTCCAGTATCAAGCAGCGCAGTCAACATGCAGCTGCGACCAGCCACCCAGATTTCCAACTGAACATGAAAATCCTCTTTCCGCCAGTTTCGCCGGAAGGCAGCATAACCGCGGCGGGCGATGATCGCGGCAACCGGCAAGGCCGCAAGCAGGCTGCCTGCCCGGACGGTAGTCTGCCCGCCGAGCACAAAACCGCTGTTCTGCAGCAAAGTAACCCCGGCCAGCACCGCACCGGCCATAGCAAAGGCAATCAGATAAAAGACACCCGTCAATTTAAGGAATGCACCTGCACTGCGATAAGGATAAGCGATCCGCAGCAAAAGCAAAGAAAATAGCACCGCTGCCGGCGGTAAATAAAAAAAGGAAAGTTGCGGCAAAACAATCGCAGCACCATAAACAGCACCGAGCGCGCTTGCCAGCAATAAACGCAGCAAAGCTGCACGCCGGCGCAAAAAACGTCCACTGGCCGCCAACAAAAGAAAATCAAAGCAGAAATTGAGCAATAACAGCACGTCTATGTAGACCACATATGCGCTCATAAGCCCCTCCTGCCAATATGTTTATGCGTACCAGCGCCGGTACATTCCATCGCATGACCACCTCCCCTATTATAAAGCAGGGACCGGGCGATATACGTCGCAACCGGTCCTGCTTTCCACAACGAATTTCATGTTCTGCGGGGGAAATTCTCCGCTTTTACCACTTCTTCGGCAGTTGCAGCTTCCGAAATCTGTTCCCGGCGGGCAGCATCTTCACGATCTCTTTGCTCCATCTCCAACAGCGCCTTTTTTCGTGCGGAAAAAACACCGCCCAGCCTACCACTGTCCTCCGCCGATAAGCCACTCCAGCCATCCTGTTGGACTTTCTCCCACAATCCCAGCTCCTGAGCGATTTCTACTTTCATCTGCTCCCACTCATCCGGTCTTTTTTTCATCCGGCTCTTTCGTGAACGTTTTACTTCTTCCATAAAAAATCACCTCGGATATAGCTTATCCGAGGCAGTTTCATTTATTCGCTGATTTTTGGCATACTGCGCCAACGGAACCTACCGGCAAAGCAACGGCGTTATGGTTGCCAGAAAAGGATGCGAGGTATACCGGAAAGGCGATCATCAGACAGGTTTATCCAGCATAACCTGCTCTCCTAAATCCTGCCAACGCAAGGTACCTCCGGATAGATCTGCCAGGGCCTGCTCTGCTTCTGCCACCCGCGCATCTTCAATCAAGCAAAGAAAACATACCTGCTCTGTAAAAAGTCGGCTTTCGATCACATAACCCTGTTGCTGCAAAAAGCTTTCCACACGTCCCATTTGGGTATAGTCAAAAGTAAGTGCAAACTTTGCTGCGGGAACGCGAAGGACTTGCCTCGCTGCAGCAATAGCGATTTGAGCAGCCTTGCCATATGCGCGTGTCAGCCCACCAGCACCAAGTAGAATACCACCAAAATACCGCGTGACCACGATCACCGTATTATGCAGCTCTGCCCGCTTAATCGCTTCTAAAATCGGCCTACCGGCAGTTCCGGCCGGTTCTCCTGCATCCGAACTGCGTTGAAATTCATCCGATTTACCGCAAATCCAGGCATAACAATGGTGTGCTGCACCGCGATGCTCGGCACGGATCTGCTCCAGGAATGCTGTGGCAGCATCTTCATCCTCCGCTGGAGCAATCTGCCCGATAAAACGGGATTTCTTTTCCGTAAATTCATCCGCCGCACGCGCAGCAATTGTTAATAAGGGCCGCTCTGCCATCTCAACCCTCCCGCCGTCAAATCAGTCCGGCAAAGCCCTGCTGCCGCAGAGCTTCATACAGTACGATAGCAACGGAATTTGCCAGGTTTAGCGAACGGATATCCGGTCGCATTGGAATGCGGATTGCAGAATCCCAATGTGCTTCCAGGATTTCCGGTGATAGCCCAGCTGTTTCCTTGCCAAAAACAAGCAGATCATCCGGCCCGAAAGAGACCTCTGTATACTTGCGCTTTGCCTTGGTTGTGGCAAAATAGAAATTATGACCGGCAAATTTCTCCTCGACTTCTGCAAAACTGTCGTAATAATGCAGATCCAGATACTGCCAATAGTCCAGGCCAGCCCGCTTCAAATGCTTGTCATCTGTGGAGAACCCAAGCGGCCTGACAAGATGCAGGCTGCTCCCTGTCACAGAACAGGTTCGTGAAATATTCCCGGTATTGTTTGGGATTTCCGGCTCAACTAAAACGATATGCATTTCTCTTTCCTTTCCTGCATGCTGTCTGATCTTGCTTAACATGCTATCATCAAACAGATAATGAAAAGAGTCTGAAGCGAATGGCTCCAGACTCTTGGTCGGGGCGAGAGGATTCGAACCTCCGGCCTCTGCGTCCCGAACGCAGCGCTCTACCAAGCTGAGCCACGCCCCGACAGCCCTTATATTTTAGCTTAATTCCCAGGATTTTGTCAAGAGTTTTTTTAGATAAAGCAGCAGGCAGTATCATCTCACGTTTTTCCTTGTCAACCCAGCGTCCTTTTGCTATAATAAATTGGTTAATGTAATATAGGAGCGTGATTATGTTCGATTTTCAAGGTCTGCATTATATCCTGCCGGCGATCATCGTCGCACTCACCTTTCATGAATATGCACATGGCCGCGTCGCATACGCGTTTGGTGACCCAACGGCAAAAAACGCCGGACGGCTCAGTTTGAACCCGCTTAAACATTTGGATCTGCTCGGTACCTTGTTGCTGGTATTTGCTGGCTTCGGCTGGGCAAAACCCGTGCCGATCAACCCATTTTATTTCGGGGCAAACCGGAAAAGAAAGATTATGCTCGTTTCCCTGGCCGGACCAGTAGCCAATATCCTGGAGGCGGTAATCGGCGCTGCGCTCCTTTCGCTGCTGCTGCATCAAGCGAAAGGCTACAATGCGGTCGTATTCTATTTTGTCCAGTTTTTTTCTTATTTTGTGGTAATCAACTGCGTACTGGCGGTATTCAACCTAATCCCCATTCCTCCACTGGACGGCTCAAAGATTCTGGCGGGATTATTGCCAAATCACAAGATGGATATTATTTTCATGCTGGATCGTTATGGTTTCTTGATTCTGATGTTGCTGATGTTTTTGCCAACGATACTTGGCTGGTTTGGTCTACCGCGGATCGATATCTTGGGCAAAATCATTTCTATTCCTGCCGGCTGGCTGGTTGACGGAATCTATTTTCTCGTCGGTCTGAGCTGATATTCCTTACTTGAAATATTTACATGCAGGAGGTTTAATTATGACGGAAAAGCAAAGAATGCTGAGCGGCATGCGGCCGACAGGGCGCCTGCATCTGGGACATCAACGGGTGATTGCCAAATGGGCAGAGCTTTCCGACCTTTACGAATGCTATTTTTTCACTGCGGATTGGCATGCGATCACGACGCAGTTTGATGATACCGGCAGCCTGCGAGAAAACAAACGTCAGGTCGTGATCGACTATATCAGCGCCGGACTTGACCCCACTAAGGTGCATATTTTCCATCAAAGCGACGTAAAGGAACATGCTGAGCTGCACCTCCTTTTTTCCATGATTACGCCGCTTTCCTGGCTGGAACGCGTCCCTACTTATAAAGGGCAACTGGCTGCGTTCAAGGAAAAAGGTAAGGATATCGCCACCTATGGCTTTTTAGGCTATCCCCTGCTGATGGCATCGGATATTCTTATGTACCGCCCGGTGGGCGTACCCGTCGGTACAGATCAGATGCCGCATGTAGAATTCTGCCGTGAGCTTGTACGGCGTTTTCATCATCTCTACGAATGTGAAATTTTTCCGGAGCCAGCGCCGATCTTTTCCAATATCGAGATTTTGCCGGGCCTGGATAACCGCAAGATGTCCAAAAGCTACGACAATTTCATCAACCTATCTGCCACAAGTGCTGAAGTAAAGGAGAAAGTCTGGCAGATGGTCACAGATCCCAGCCGTATCCGTAAAACGGATCCTGGGCATCCCGATATTTGCGCGGTCTATGCTTATCAGGGATTTTTCAATAAAGAAGAACAGGCAGAAATCTGCCAGAATTGCCGTGCAGGTAGCATTGGCTGCGGGGAATGCAAAAAGCGCCTGACGGAAAAAATCAATGCATTTTTGGACCCCATGCGGGAAAAACGGGCACAGTTGGAAGCAGATCCGGCGCTGCTGGATGATATCATCGCGACAGGCAATGCAGCAGCGCGACGTGTAGCCTGCGAAACGATGGAACTCGTGCGTGACGCAATCCGGATCTGAGATCATGTCAACACAGCCAGTACAAAGGGCAACCGCGGAATATCAGATCCAACTGCCTGTTTTTGAAGGACCGTTTGATCTGTTGCTGCACCTGATCCGCGAAAATCAGGTCGATATCTATGATATTCCCATCGCGGAAATCACTGCGCAATATCTGGACTATCTTCATGCGATGGAAGAGATGGATATGGAGATTGCCTCCTCTTTTCTGGTGATGGCCGCGACACTGCTTGCCATCAAAGCCAAAATGCTACTGCCACTGCCGCCCATGACAGAGGAAGAAGAAGTGGAGGATGCACGCAGTGCGCTCGTGCAGGATTTGCTGGAGTATATCCGCTTTAAGGAAGCAGCCTCGGCTATGCATGAATTGCAGATAGAACATAGCAGACGGATTGCAAGACCTAATGAGCAGGAGCTATACCTGAATCTGTTCAGTGCGGAAAATCCTCTGATCGGCAAAACCTTGGCCGATTTACAAAATGCATTTCAGCAGGTTCTAAGCAAAGCCGCCGCGCGGGGCGCGGTCATCCTATCTATCGAACGCGAACAGGTCACGCTGCGGGACAAGCTGGATCAGCTGTATCAGTTGATCATGCAGCATCCGAGCGGCGTCGCTTTTTCTGAAGCCTTTTCCAGTTCCAGCAGCAAGATGGAGCTGGTCGTCAGTTTTCTTGCCCTGTTGGAACTGGTACGCCAGCGTGTAATCCATGTCAGTCAAGGTGGAGTGTTCAGCGATATTTATCTCTATCCGGGAGATCTGAGCCGATATGACCGAAATGCAGCATTTTAAGCAGGCAGAAAAAAGCGAACAGCCTTTGTCCGGCGCTGCGTTACATCATGCGTTGGAAGCGCTGCTTTTTGTCGCCTGTGAGCCGCTGAGCGTTTCGGATCTGGCAAAGCTGCTTGCCGTGCAGAAAGATGCTATCCAGGAAGCGTTGGATGGCCTCCAGCGTGAATATGCACAACGAGGTTTCCGTCTCTGCCGCATCGCCGGCGGATATCAATTTATGACACCGGAGGAATTTGCACCACTGGTGGAAAAGCTCTATCGCCCCAAATATCAGCAGCTTTCAGCAGCCGCCATGGAGACGTTGGCGATCATCGCCTACAAGCAGCCGATCACACGGGCGGAGGTCAGCGCAATTCGTGCAGTAGATTGTGACGGCGTAATCAATACCTTACTAGAAAAAAAACTGATTCGCGAAGTTGGGCGCGTAAATAGTGCAGGGCGAGCCATCCTTTATGGCACTGGCGAAGAATTTCTCTCTTTCTTTGGCATCGACAGTCTTGACGACCTACCAGAGCTGAAAGATGCGCAGGATGCTGAGGATGATTTTATTCTTTGATTATCCATCATCTAACTACGGGCATACATGCTTGTATAACATTTGGTTTTGTGCCCCCGCTATATGATATGAGGCTATAAATTTGAACTTTCCCCTTTATATTTTATTCCTGTTAGTAATCATCTGCTTCAGGCATACAGACGCAGGAAATCAACAGCAACCGACAAGCAGGCATAAAATGAATGCAATAAACTGCAGTTTCCCATCATAACAACCAACAACATTCCGCAAGTGCGACCTATACTGAAGAGGAGTATTCAACCCTGGAATATCTTCAACAATAGCAAAAAGCAGCGTGCAATACAAACGAATCGCACGCTGCTTTCTTCATCTTAGCACAAGGTTAAAACTTAGCTACAGTCAACATTCATCTTCGATCAGGTCCATTACACCGGCAGATAATCTACTTCTTTGCCGTCTTTCCCCTCTTCAATGCCCATCATCTGATATTCCACCTTTGTCTCGCCAGCCATCCGGTTTTCCAAAAATGTCTTGGCTACTGTCGGGAACATGATGTAGAGCAATACGTCTTCTTCTGATTTTGCCCAAGGACCGATCTCCTTGCGCGCTTGCTGCAACGAAGACTGGATCAGATCCGCTGGCCGGCAGGTGATGGCTTCTGCATCGCCGATGACCTTTTTCTGTACTTCCGGATTCATCGGTGCGGGTGGCGTGCCGTATTCACCACGGAAATATGCCTTGACCTCATTGGTCGCCATACGGTAGCGTTCGCCCAGCAGGACGTTGAGCACAGACTGAGAACCAACGATCTGGCTCGTCGGCGTAACCAGCGGCGGATAGCCCATATCTGCACGTACGCGCGGAACCTCTTCCAGCACTTCCTGCAGCCGGTCAAGCGCGTTCTGATCACGCAGCTGGCTCATGAAATTCGAGATCATTCCGCCAGGCATCTGATAACGCAGGACATTCGTATCCACACGATAATCCGTGGTATCAAATTTTGCATATTTTTTACGAATCCGCTTGAGGATATCATTGATCGCAGACATCTGATCGAGATCAAGACCTGTATCATAAGGTGTACCCTGCAAGGCAGCAATCAGACTGGCAGCAGCCGGCTGCGAAGAGGCAAGCGCTAATGCACTCATCGCACAATCCAGCACATCCGCACCGGCTTCCACTGCCTTCAAATAGGACATGGAAGCAAGGCCAGAGGTATAATGGCTGTGCATCTGCACCATCAAACCAGTGCGTTCTTTAATTGCTTTGACCAGCTCATAAGCATCATAGGGTTTCAGCAAACCGGCCATATCCTTAACACAAATTGAATCTGCGCCCATCTCTTTCAAGGTGCAGGCTTCGTTGGCAAAATATTCGATGCTGTGGATCGGGCTGATCGTATATGCGATACCAGCCTGAACATGCGCGCCTTCTTTTTTCGCCGCATACATGGCACGTTCATAATTACGGACATCATTCAGTGCATCAAAAATGCGGATGATATCAATTCCGTTTCCCACGCAATGCTTGATAAACTCATCTACGACATCGTCAGAATAATGACGGTATCCGACCAGATTCTGACCGCGCAACAACATCTGCAGCTTTGATTTTGGCATCGCTTTCCGCAGTTTGCGCAGCCTCTCCCACGGATCCTCGTCCAGGAAACGCATGCAGCTATCAAACGTGGCCCCACCCCAAACCTCAACGGATGCGAAGCCGACCTCGTCCATCATCGAAGCGACTTCCAATAAATCTGCAGTGGAAAGCCGCGTCGCCAGCAAGGACTGATGTCCGTCGCGCAATGTTGTATCGCAAATTCCAACTTTATGTCCGGTCTGCTCTGCCATATCCCATCCTCCCAAATCAATAAAATAAATTGTTATCGCCTACTATTGTTATAGCATATCGATTCAGGAGGATTTTGTCAACAGAGAATCCAACATAAAATTCTTCTATCAGGTATTTTATTAAAATGTCCAAAATTATTGCAAATATTATTCCTATTTTTATGAATTTTATATTTATTTCGCTGCAGCAGTTTAACCACAATCCGGAGCAGATGCCTCATTCCGCAACATACGGTCACGGATCATCGCCAGCGCCTGTTTTTCGAGACGCGAAATCTGAACCTGTGAAACGCCTAAACGTTTTGCCATTTCCGCCTGCGTACGTTCTTCAAAATATCTGCCGCGGACTATGCTGGCAAGCCTTGCTGGCAATGCGTCGATATACTGCTGCAGGTCCATGCTTTCTACCAAACGCGTATCAAAAACCGCCTCATCATCTGGCAGAATATCCCCCAAACTGACGGAAGAATGATCTCCATAATAACGGATTTCCTGTATCGAAAGCGGTGGACGCATGGCTTCCAAAGCTGCCAGGGCCTCCTCTTCCGTGATCGAGCAAGCTTCTGCCAGCTGCCATAATTCCGGCTCTGCACCCCAGATATGGTGTAATTCCCTTCTCTTCTGCTCCAGCCGTAATGCTTTTTCTTTCAAATTACGGCTAACGGTCATCGGTCCGTCATCCCGCAGAAATCGGCGGATTTCCCCCATAATTAACGGGACTGCATATGTAGAAAAATGGACATCATAGCTGAAATCAAATTTATCAATCGCTTTAAGCAACCCAATACAACCGATCTGAAATAGGTCCTCCGTGTCACGGCCGCTGGCTGCAAACCGCCGCGCAATGCTGCGAACTAGACGCGTGTTAACCGCAACAAGCTTTTCTTTTGCTGCGAAATCTCCTTCTTGCGCAGCCGCGATCAGCAGGCGTGTCTCTTTTTCCGGAAGCGGCACAAACCCCGGACTTTGTTGCGCGCTACTCACGGTAAATCCTTATACAAGGTGACTGTTGTTCCAGCCCCAGGCGTTGAAACAACATCTACTGCATCCATAAAGCTGTGCATAAAAGCAAAACCAAGTCCCATCCTATCCCGCTTTGCCGAATAACTCGGCTTAATTGCCTGCTCGATATCAGCAATTCCTACACCGTCGTCGTGAACTGTAATCACAAGTTGTTCCGGTGTCAGCGCCAGCGACATTTCCACATAACAGTCGTCTCGTCCTTCATAACCATGGATAATTGCATTTGAGACAGCTTCACTGACCGCAACTTTGATTTCATCCAATTCAGCGACCGTCATTTCACGCGATGCCGCCAATGCAGCAGCGAGCAAACGGGCTAAGGATACATTTTCACTACGGCTTAAAAAACGAAACTGTAACTTATTGACCGGGTCGAGGCTATGTTGTTCTCCTTTTCTGCAGTCACGTTGCAAGCGTTCGGTTGCAATACAGGCATCCTCTCTGACCGTCTCCATCAAAAACCCTCCTTGCCATATTTCAACGTTGCCGGGCGATCGATCTCCATGATGCGGTGCAAGCCTGCCGCGGTCAAGAGGTGATAGACCTGTTCATTTGGTCGGGTGATGATGATACTTCCGCCCAGTGGCTGTAATTCCCGATATCGTCCTAATAATACGCCAAGCCCGGAACTATCAATAAAACTAACTGCCGAAAAATCCAACCAAAGATTACGACAACCATAGGCGGCCAGGGCCTTCGTAATCGCCTGACGAAAGGCATCTGCCGAAGCCATATCCAATTCAGCTTCAGGACGCACCCACAACCAGCTTTTGTTTAAATATGGTTTGACTTTGATTTGCAAACGCATGATGATCCCCCTTCATTTCCAATCTGACGGTGAAAGGTTCGCTTTTCCGTAAAACCTTTCCTGCCGCGAAAATACGGAGAAAATGGCAGCTTAACAACTATATTGACTGTAAAATATGTTATCCTTTGCAGCTTTTGCCGCAAATAGTATCTGCGAAAATCATGAAAAATAACAGCGAAAAAAATGAAAGGAGGGATATCTATTCAAAAAAACTATTTAACTGCAGACTTGCCTGAAACAGTTGCAGTAAACGATGTAACAGCTGTCGCAAGGCCTGCTCAACGCAGTCCAGCCCAAAGGCTGCGCAGATTGGCAACCGGCTGTATCGCAGCCCTATTGCTGGCTTTCATGCCTGCCGCCTCTCTCGCCGCTGCGGCAATGCCAGACGTCTATGCCGGTGGGCAGTCAATCGGCGTTTTGCTTTCAACCGAGGGTGTATCCGTTGTTGGTCTTTCGCCAGCAGTCCTGGCAGATGGCAGCCATGTTAATCCGGCAGAAGATGCGGGCATCCGCATTGGTGATTTTATCACAGCCGTCAATGGGGAAAAAGTAGATAGCAATGCAGAAATCGCTTCACTAATAGCCAAGGCCGGCGAAACAGGAGAAAGCTGCATCGTGGATTACCTGCGTAATGGTATCCAACGACAGGCAGAGCTATTTCCGTGCTATTGCTACGAAAGCGGCAGCTATCGCATTGGACTGTATGTGCGCGATAATACGGCTGGAGTGGGAACGCTCACCTTTTGGGAACCGATCAGCGGCATTTATGGCGCGCTTGGCCATACCGTCAGCGATCTGCGCTATGGCGTCGAAGGGGAAAACAAAGGGCTGATCCTGCGCACAGATGTGCAGGGCATCCGTGCCGGCGCGGTCGGTACACCGGGTGAAAAGCTAGGCGTGTTTTTAGAAAACGGTTGGCAAGGCAGCATCACCAGAAACGGCGAGCATGGTATCTACGGCCAATTCGACCAGCTCCCTGCAGCCGGGGGGAGTTTACTGCCAGTTGCGTCCAGTGATGAAGTAGAATTGGGGGCAGCGCAGCTTTATACCGTGCTTTCCGGTGAAGAAGTTGAATGCTTTGATGTCCAAATTGTAAAGCAGCTGGATAGCTATCTGTCGGGCGGTAGCGGCATGGTGATTGAAATTACGGATGAACGTTTGCTTGCAGTAACCGGTGGGATCATTCAGGGGATGAGCGGTAGCCCGCTGATACAGAACGGCCGGTTAATCGGTGCGGTTACGCATGTTTTTGTGAACGACCCCACACAAGGCTATGCCTGCTATGCAGAACAGATGTTGGAAGAGGCTGGGCTTACTGGCCTGTAGCAGGTAATTTGATTTTGCGCTAGAGTCGCTTCGACAAGTTCCGACAAAAATACCCGTTTATTCGGGTATTTTGTCGGAACAATAAATAAGATTCGTGATCAAAGCGGCAGGATTTAGCAAAAGCAAGTCGAAAACCTATATCCTAAGGCCTTGGGAAAAATATCCATATGAAAAAACATAGGAAAGTGGGTTAAGCGATGGAAGCGATCAACAAAATCCTCATTGCCGATGACGACCGTATTTTTGCCGCAGCACTGGAAGAATATTTTTCTTCATTTGACCACTACCATGTATGTGGAGTTGCCGACAATGGACAAAAAACCTTGGAGCTGGTAGAAAAACATCAGCCCGATGTTCTGATTCTAGACTTGGTGATGCCAAATCTGGATGGGATCGGTGTTTTGGAGCAAATCCGTACAATGAATCTAAGCAAACAGCCGCAAATTATTTTTATCACTTCTTTTGCACAGGCAAATTTAACAAAGAAGGCGATGGAACTGGGTGCGGATTATTATATGATGAAACCATTTGACCTGGATACCCTCGAAAAGCGAATCCGCCAGATCAGCGAAACAACAGAAACCGCGACCGTATCCCTCTTGCCGCGCGGCAACTCACTGGAAGTGGAAATCACACGCATCCTGCATCAAATGGGGGTTCCCGCGCATGTAAAAGGCTATCAATACCTGCGTGATGCGATCGCTTTTGTTACGGAAGAGCCGAATCTCATGGGTGCAGTGACCAAAGAGTTGTATCCTATGGTCGCAGAAAAGCATAATACTACTGCTTCTCGCGTGGAACGTGCGATCCGGCATGCGATCGAACTGGCATGGGATCGCGGCAATGTGGATATGATGAATCGCTACTTTGGCTATACGATCAATATCGAACGCGGAAAACCAACCAACAGCGAGTTTATTGCGATGATTGCAGATAAATTACGAATGGGAGAAAAGCTGGCCTGAACGCACAACGGATATCCACTCTGCTCTGCTCTGCGCCGCTGCGGCAGGATAGGCCTGGCGGCGCAAATCTCTTTCTGCTGCATCGTCATTGCAGTATAGCGATGAAATCTCTGCAATACTCTGCCACAAACCGTCCGCAGGCTGAATTTCATTCGGAACATAAAAAACTGCTGTCCGCATAAGCAAACAGCAGTTTTTTAGTTTCACGCAACAAACAACGCCGGCTTAATAATCCAAGTAATCCAATGGGTCATAAGCCTCTCCATCAAAGCGCACTTCAAAATGGACATGCGGACCAGTTGTCGTGCCAGTCATTCCGATCGTCGCCACCGCCTGACCTCGCTCCACAAAATCGCCCACGCTGACAAATATCTCATCGCAGTGCGCATAGTAGGTCATCGCGCCTTCTCCATGATCAATCCGCACCAAGTTGCCATAGCCACCGCCGTCATAATCTGCCTGAACGACAGTACCGGATTCCGCCGCATAGATAACCGTACCAAAATCATTTGCAATATCCACACCGCTATGCCAGCCGCGAGAACGCCAGCCAAAACGAGAAGTAATCGTTCCCGTTCCATCCGCCAGCGGCCAACCGAACATGCCGGAACCACCGCTCGTGCCACGGTTTGTCGGGACAAAGAAAGTACCCACTTCAATTACTTCATCAATTGCAGCTGTGATCACCTTCGCGCTGATTTGCTCCTCGCTCTGTACAACGCCATTGACCTCTGTAATGCGCAGCGTAACTTCCTGCGTACCGTTAACGCCGGCAGTTACCACCTGTTCGTCGCCGCGTGGCAATTCATCATTTTCTACATGTTGCGTATTATATGGAAGCTCAACCAGTTCCGTGTTTTCACGCTCCACATTAACTGTGATCATCGGCTCAGCTGCTTCCTCCGCAACCGGCTCTGTGCTGCCGTAAATCAGCATATTGGCAGCTTCTTCCACAGTAAGCACATCATCACATTCCGCAAGTATATCATCACAGGCGATGGTTTCTTCTGTGCGGACACTGATTACGCCTTCATCTTGGATTGAACCATAATGGCTTTTTGCCGCATTCACTGCCGCATAGGCAGCATCCGTGTTCGCCACATAGATGGTCTCTTTCTGGTTAATTAATAAAACAGTCGCGTTTGCGACTAAATGCAAACTGTCTGCAAGAAGATCCGCCGCATCAGTAATGCTGGAATAAACTACGTTTACCGCCGGAACCTCTTTGATCTCCACTTCATTCGTATAGGACACACTGTAATCATACTCATCCATATGCACAGCGGATTGGACATCTATGCATTGCTCCAAGGCTTCTTTCGCTTCTCTGGCGCTGACAAGAGTAGCGATCTCCATCCCGTCCACCGTTACGACATAAGCATTCGATGTGGCAGATACAATACGTACACCACCCATGACCAAAAAGGCAACGCACATCAACACCACCAACGAAGAAACGATGCGCTGTACCTTCTTGTCATGTTTTTTATCGTTATGGTCTCGACGGGGAGATTTTATGTAAGTAGCTTCTTTTAGGTGTATTTTATTTCCTTGCATGCTTTCCTTCCTTTGATGAGTTTTGCCCATGTCAAAAAAACATGGCTTCCCATTCGTATTGCTATTATAGCACAGCTTACGTTTTTTGGCAAGAGATTTCCTGCCAATTACTGTCGTCCAGCGATAAAAAGCCTGCTACAAAGGAAGAATATATTCTTATTTTTTTTGTTTGAATTACCTTTTCACCCTGGTATAGTAAAATATCTACCAAAACATCCAGTCAAAATAGCATATATGCTAGTTAATTAATAAATTCTACATGTTTACGGAGAAGACTGCAGGGCTACCGTTTCTACGGCAGCCCCGCTTGCTCCGGAAAGCTTCTGCCTGCACCGGCAGTGTCAAATATTCTGGCAGCCTGTCACAGAATAGCCGGCTTCGGTCACCGCATCGATCAAGAGCTGCTCCGCTATCGTCGCATCCTGCAACGTCACCAAGGCTTCTTTCTTATCCAGATTCACTTCCACCGCCGTCACGCCAGGAACAGCAGCCAATGCTTTTTGCACATGCATCTGGCAATGGCCGCACATCATTCCTTCGATCTGAAGCACCTTTTTCATTTCCATCATCCCTTCTTTCCTGTCCGACTGTATATTTTGTTTAGCAAGCTTTATCTGCTCCTTTTCCACACCCGAATTCTGTAGCGCGGCGCTTTTCCCATTCTCTGCTAATGGCAGATTCTGCGCATCTCCGTCTGCCGCCATGGTTGGCGCCACTGCCTTCTGCGCGAGTTCACCAGAATTATGCGCAGTAAAGAAGCGCAAACGCAACGCGTTTGTCACCACACATACAGAACTAAGGCTCATCGCAGCAGAACCGATCATCGGACTCAAGCGCAGAGCAAAAGCAGGATACAACACGCCTGCTGCAATCGGAATACCCAATGCGTTATAGAAGAATGCCCAAAATAGATTCATATGAATATTACGCACCACCGCATGGCTGAGGTCAATAGCCGTTACTACATCCAACAGGGAATCCTTCATTAATACCACATCCGCCGAGTCAATCGCAATATCCGTACCGGCGCCAATGGCAATACCAATATCCGCCCGTACCAAAGCTGGCGCATCGTTAATGCCATCGCCAACCATTGCCACTTTATGCCCCTTTTCCTGTAATGCGCGGATATGCGCCTCTTTTTCTGTTGGCAGCACGCCAGAGATCGCCTCAGCAATTCCCAATTCCCTGCGGATTGCCTCCGCCGTGGTCTGATTGTCCCCGGTCAACATCACGACATGCAAATTCATCTCCGTAAAACGGCGAATAGCGCTTCGGCTGGTTTCACGGATCGTATCCGCTACAGCGATCAAACCTATCGGCATGCTGTCACAGGCGAATAACAGCGGGGTCTTGCCGGCAGCCGCATATTGTTGTACCTGCGCTTGCACTCGCTGCAGATCCGCTGCGGTAAACATGCCGCTTTCTTCCATCAAACGCAGATTCCCCGCCAGGTAGACATGCCCGTTGACCGTAGCGCGGATACCGCGCCCATCCAGGATTTCTGTCTCACCTGCTGGCGAAATCGCACAGCCTCTGTCCCGTGCATAGGCGACGACAGCCTGTGCCAGCGGATGAGCGCTCCCCTGCTCTACCGCAGCTGCTTCAGTCAGCAATCTGTTTTCGTCA
>CALXRV010000034.1 GCA_944390945.1 uncultured Clostridia bacterium | reverse complement strand
CTCGTTTATTTTATCGGAATTACCGGTATGATCTTTACTGCACTGGGCTACGCACAAATGGGACGCCGCTTTCCCATCGCAGGTTCGGTTTACAACTATGTACAGCGCGGCTTGAACCCGCATCTCGGTTTTCTCGCCGGATGGTTGATCATGGTGGACTATTTCCTGATCCCGGCCTCCTGCATGTCGTTGACTGGGAACTGGGCGGCGGATATTTTGCCTGGCGTTCCGGCCTGGATTCCGGTTTTGCTCTCAATCATTATTTTTACTGTCGCAAACATCCGCGGTATCGAAGATGCAACAAAGCTGAATTTCACTCTGGTTGGCCTGCAGTTTTTGTTATTCATCATTTTTTTAGTCTGCGTCATTCGTTTTCTGGCCAATGGCGGTGGGATGGGATTCTCGATCGAACCGTTTTATAAGCCGGGCGTGATTGATCTCAAATTTATTGCCAAAGCAGCTACGCTGGCCTGTTTCTCGTTTATCGGTTTCGATTCGGTCAGCACATTGGGTGAAGAGGCGAAAAATCCGGCGCGCGACGTGCCGCTGGCCACCATTCTTTGTCTGGCCATCCTTGCCGTAATGTTTATCTCCATGACCTGGCTTGCCGCTTGCGTTGTTCCGGATTACACTACTCTTGATCCGGATATGGGGTTCTTTGATATTTGCGGCATCATCGGCGGCACACCGCTGCGGATAACGATGATCCTTTCTTTACTGCTTTCCAATGTGATCTGCTCCATGTCCACCCAGGCCTCTGTCACACGGATCATGTACAGCTTTGCGCGTGACGGACTGTTCCCCAAATTCTTTGGCAAGATTCATCCGAAATATAAAAGCCCGTGGCTGGCAATCCTTTTCTGCGGTATCTCTACCGCAATCCTTTCCATCTTTGTCAATACGACAAACCTGTTGACCCTGGTCAATTTCGGTGCACTTTCTGCATATTTGTTCCTGAACTTTACCGTATTCTGGTATTTCTTCATCCGGCAAAAACGCCGTGGCATTTACGGCATTATCAATTATCTGATCGTGCCGTTCATTGGTTTTTCGATCCTTGCCTATATCTGGCTCGGCTTTGATAAGGTCACGCTTACCTTCGGTCTATCCTGGCTGGCAATCGGGATCATCTGGGGCGCCATCAAATCCAAAGGTTATAAAGAAGTTCCTGAAGCGTTTACCAAAGCCCAGCTATAGTTTTCATCCATATTGTCTGATACAACAAACCGGATCAAAGAGAAAGGAGACGAATCCATCATGATCCAGAAGCCACAACGGGAAATTATTGTGCAGCAGGGAAACGTGGAAGAAGGATACCTTCATGTAACCGGCGGTCGCGTCTGGTACCGTATCGTGGGAAGGGAACAAACGCGGCTTCCTCTGCTTTGCGTGCATGGGGGGCCGGGTGTCCCACATGATTATTTAACGCCGATGGAACTACTGGCAGACGAACGGCCCGTCATTTTGTTTGATCAGCTCGGTTGCGGGAATTCTGACCGGCCGGATGATATTTCGCTTTGGCATAAGGACTTCTTTGCTGATGAGATCGATGAGGTGCGCGCCGGCCTTGGATTAGAAGAGCTGTTTTTCTTCGGGCAATCCTGGGGAAGCATGTTGGGCGCATACTATTTGATCAACCGCACCCAAAAAGGCATCCGTGCCGTCATCTTTGGCGGACCGGTGATGAATTCAAAAATGATGACGGACGACTGCGCGGTGCTGGTCAATCAAATGTCGCCGGAAAATGCAAAAGCGGTCTGGGATGCGGAAGCAGCCCATGATTACAGCTCGCCCGGTTTTGCCGCTGCCATACAGGAATTCTATCATAAACACGTCTGCCGTCTCGATCCATGGCCTGATTATGTCAGAAGAGGTGAAGAAATGACTGGATTCCCAGTATACAATACCATGTGGGGCCCCAGCGAATTTCTTTGCACCGGAAATCTGCAGGATTTCGACATGACGCCTGACCTGGCAAAAATTCAGGTGCCTGTCCTGTTTACCTGCGGGGAATATGATGAATGCCGTCCGGCAACCATCTCAAAATTCCATATGGCAGTGCCATATTCCAAAATGGCAGTTATCGCTGATGCTTCGCATATGCACCATGTGGAAAAACCGCAGGAATACCGGCAACTGGTATCCGCCTGGTTAAAACGCTTCGAATGAATTTTTGAACATAACACAATAGATAAAACGGAGGGGATGCGCACAGCGTATCCCCTCCTGCTTAAGCAATGATCTTATCCTGCATCTGCATGGATAAACCTGAACCAGCAAGATCGAAATTTGAATCAAGCAAGGCGTGATTTGAAATCCGCATAGCCGAAGCGGTGCAGCAGATCAACTGTTCCACCCTGCCGGCGCAATGCGATCGCCGGCAGCGGCATGCCGTTAAACGTATTCGTCTTGACCATTGAATAAATCGCCATATCCCCAAAAACCAGTCTGTCCCCGGGCTGCAGCGGTCGATCAAAGCTGTAGTCGCCGATCACATCACCGGCCAGGCAGGTTGGCCCGGCAAGACGATATTGATACGCTTTTTCTCCCGGCTCCCCTGCATCCAGCAGGGGTGGGCGATATGGCATTTCTAGCACATCCGGCATATGACAGGCGGCAGAAGCATCCAGAATCGCGATCGACAGCTCATTCTCCACCACATCGACAACAGAAGAAATCAAAAAGCCTGCGTTCAGCGCCACCGCCTCTCCTGGTTCCAGATAGACCGTCAGGCCATAGCGCTCTTCCATATGGCGCACACAGCGCAGCAGGCGCTCGACATCATAACCCGGCCGCGTAATATGATGCCCGCCACCAAAATTGATCCACTGCAAATGTGGCAGAAAATCTCCAAACCGCGCCTCTACGGCGGCTAATGTCATCTCCAACGCATCTGCATCCTGTTCGCAAAGCGTATGGAAATGCAGGCCGCTGATGCCCGCTGGCAGTCGCTCCGGAAAATGATCCCGAGTGACGCCCAGGCGGGAGCCAGGCGCGCAGGGATCATAAATCGCATGCCCCTGCTGGGTTGAACACTGCGGATTGATCCGCATGCCACATTGTTTGCCTGCAGCCAGTGCGCGTGCGCCGAACTGCCGCCACTGCTGAAAAGAATTGAATACGAAGTGGTCGGCATAAGCAAGAAGCTCGGCAAATTCCTGTTCGCGATAGGCTGGAGAAAAAACATGGTTTTCTCTGCCCGGCATATGCTCTGCGGCCAGACGCGCCTCAAAGAGGCCGCTTGCCGTCGTGCCGTCCAGATATTCCGCTATCCGCGCATAAAGCGGATACATGGAAAATGCTTTCTGCGCCAGCAGAATCCGGCAGCCGCTGTGCATCTTCACGGAACGCAGCAGCTCCAGATTTTGCATCAGCAATGCTTCGTCTACCAGGAAACATGGCGTCGGCAGGCCGGCGAAAGCCTGCTGCAGCGTGGCCATCAGTCCACCAGCGCCGGGTGGAAATCCTCATGCCAGGGCAGGCCCCACCGATTCAGCGCTTCCATAAACGGGTCTGGATCAAATTGTTCCATATTCCACACGCCAGGCCGCTGCCAACGTCCATCCATCACCAGCATGGCACCGATCATCGCCGGCACACCGGTCGTGTAGGAGACAGCCTGACTACCGACCTCGCGATAGCATTCCTGATGATCGCAGATATTATAAAGATAATAGGTTTTCTCTTTTCCATCCTTGATCCCGCGGAAAATACAACCGATATTTGTTTTCCCCACTGTACGCGGTCCCAATGATGCCGGGTCCGGCAACACGGCTTTCAAAAACTGCAACGGCACGATCTGGCGTCCCTCAAATTCGATCGGCTCGATCGAAGTCATCCCCACATTTTCCAGGCATTTCAGATGCGTAAGGTAGCTCTGGCCAAAGGTCATGAAAAAACGGATGCGGCGGATGCCTGGGATATGCAACGCCAGAGACTCCAGCTCTTCATGATGCAGCAGATACATGTCCTTTTTGCCCACACCGGCAAAATCATACTCGCGCTTGATCGCCATCGGCTCGGTTTCCACCCAGGCGCCATTTTCCCAGTAGCTTCCCTTGGCTGAAACTTCGCGAATATTGATCTCCGGGTTGAAATTTGTGGCAAAGGGGTAGCCGTGGTCGCCGCCATTGCAGTCCAGGATATCGATATAATGGATCTCATCAAAATGATGCTTCAGCGCATAGGCAGAAAAAACGCTGGTCACGCCAGGATCAAATCCGCTGCCCAGCAATGCGGTGATGCCCGCTTTCACAAAGCGGTCATGGTAATCCCACTGCCACTTATATTCAAATTTTGCCGTGTCTTCCGGCTCATAATTCGCCGTATCAATATAATGCTTCCCTGTTGCCAGGCATGCTTCCATAATCGTCAGATCCTGATATGGCAGCGCAAGGTTGAGCACCACGTCCGGCTGCTCCGCGCGAATCAGGTTGACCAGTTGCTCTACATTGTTCGCATCCACCTGTGCGGTGGTGATTTTAGTCTTTGTCGTTGCCGCCAGCTTATCACGCAGCGCATCACATTTCGATTTTGTGCGGCTAGCGATACAAAGTGCATCGAACGCCTCGCTGTTTTGGCAGCATTTATGGATGGCGACAGATGCCACGCCTCCGCAACCGATGACCAGAACTTTACCCATGATATCGCTTCTCCTTCCTAAACTCGTTTTGCCGGCCTGCAGCATATCTGCTGCGGCTCTTTTTCCTTACCGCCTCAGCCGATCGTCAGCAACAGTTCACGCAGAATTTTGTCTGCTGCTGCCGTCGAGATGCCGCTCGGGTCATACGGTGGGGAAAGCTCGCAGATATCGCAACCGACGATACGATGACCGCGCAGCGCATGTACGCCGGCCAACAATTCTTGAAAGCTAATCCCGCCGGGCTCAGGCGTTCCGGTGCCCGGAAACACAGAGGGGTCAAGCACATCCAGATCCAGCGTAAAATATAGCGGCATCCCACACAGTTGTTCCAGCTTTTCCTGCAGACCGTCCAAATCGAACCGATGCGTCCAGACATGCTGCGCGCCCCAGATGAATTCGCTCTGGTCGCCAGAGCGGATGCCAAACTGGAAAATACGCCCATCGCCCAGCAAATCCCAACAGCGCCGCAATACGCAGGCATGCGACAGCTTCGCCCCCAAATAATCATCGCGCAGATCTGCATGAGCATCCAAGTGAATAATATGCAGGTCTGGATAGCGGGCAGTAACGGCGCGTACCGCAGCCAAGGTCACCAAATGCTCACCGCCGAGCATTACTGGCAGTTTTTCGTCAGCCAGGATTGTCTTTATTTTTTCCTCCAATAATGCCAATGCATGCGCTGGTTCGCCAAAGGGCAGCTCTGGGTCGCCAGCATCAAAAACAGCCAATTCGCTAAGATCGCGGTCCAAATATGGGCTGTATGTCTCCAGCCCATAGGATTCTGCGCGCATCACACGGCTGGCAAACCGCGTGCCTGGCCGGTAACTGGTCGTCGCATCAAAAGCAGCACCCAACAATACGATATCCGCCGCTGCATATTCACTGTCACAGCCAAGAAAAGTCTCCACATGCCTATTCCACATCGCGCAGCAGCTCCTCCACATAACCAGGCAAAGCAAAAGCTCCCACATGCAGCTTTGTATTATAATAACGCGTAGCCAACCCCAGTGTGTTCCACCGCACCGCCTGCAGGTCATGCACCGGATGATAGCGCTTGGAGGCAAAGCCGAACAGCCAGTGCCCCGAGGGGTAAGTTGGGATATGCGCCTGATATACCCGGCTGATGGGGAAAGATTCTACGATACGTTTATGCGCGCGCTGCATGGCGATTGCATCCCCTGCATAAAACGGGCTCTCATGCTGATTGACCATAATTCCATCCTCATGCAGTGCCTTGAAGCAGTTTCCGTAAAACTCGCGCGTAAACAGTCCCTCGCCTGGCCCGAAAGGATCCGTAGAATCCACGATGATCAGATCATAATAATCCTCCCAGGCGCGGACAAATTTCAATCCGTCCTCAAAATGGCAATGCACACGTTCGTCGTTGAAGCCGCAGGCAGTCTGTGGCAGATATTTTTTGCAAACCTCCACCACCAGCTCATCAATCTCCACCAGGTCGATCGATTCCACCGTCGGATATCGCGTCAGTTCCCGCAGCGCACCGCCATCCCCAGCGCCAACAACTAGCACCCGCCGTACATTCGGATGTACAGCCATCGGGACATGCACGATCATTTCATGGTAAATGAATTCATCTTTTTCTGTCAGCATCATGTAGCCATCCAAAGTCAAAAAGCGGCCAAAATCCTTAGATTCGAATACATCGATCCGCTGAAACTCGCTCTGGCAGCAATACAGCTGACGGTCAACCCGAATGGAGAACTTGACATTCGGCGTGTGCCGTTCACTGAACCACAAATCCATCTCCACCGTCCCCTTTCACTACATTCAGGCGTTCGATATCCATATCTTCAGGCCCTGTCATGGAACAGCCTTTTTCTTTTGCATAGCGAATATAGTCTAGAATATCCGGCGTGATCCGTTCCCCCGGTGCCAGGATTGGGATGCCGGGCGGATAGCACATCACAAATTCACTGCAAATATGCCCCATGCTCTCTGCCAGCGGTAACGATTCCTTTTCCGCATAAAAAGCCTCCTGTGGCGCTGTTGCCACCTGCGGGCTGATATATTCCTGTCGCAGCATATCCGGCCCAACACTGCGGCGAAAGCGGCGACGTATCTCTGCCAGCGCACTGACCAAGCGTTCGACATCACGCTGGCGGTCACCGACTGAAATATACGCAAGCAGATTGCCCAGATCACCAAATTCCGTCTGAATGTCATATTCATCACGCAGGATATCATAGACTTCTATCCCTGCCAGACCGATTTGCAGCGTATTGACGGAAAGCTTTGTTATATCAAAATCATAAATGCTGTCGCCATTGCATAATTCACGGGAAAAAGCATAATAATCGCCGATTGCATTGATCTCCCTGCGACCATAATCTGCCAGACGGCAGACATAACGAAAGATCTCCTTCCCATGCAGAGCAAGGCTCTTGCGCGAAACATCCAGACTGGAAAGCAACAGATAAGAGCCGCTCGTTGTTTGCGTCAGGTTAATCACCTGCCGTACATAATCCGCATTGATGCCGGGCCCGGCCAGCAAAAAAGAACTCTGCGTTAGCGAACCGCCGGATTTATGCATGCTGACCGAAGAAAGGTCTGCACCGGCCGCCATGGCAGAAAGCGGCAGATCTTCGCCGAAATAGAAATGCGTGCCATGCGCCTCGTCCGCAAGGCAATACATGTTATTACGATGCGCCAGCTCCACGATAGCGCGCAGATTGGAACAAACCCCATAATAGGTAGGATTATTGACCAGGATCGCCTTTGCATCTGGATTCTCGCGCACGGCCTGTTCTACATTGCGCAGACACATGCCCAACGAAATACCCAACCGCTGATCTGTCTCCGGATTAACATAAACCGGAATCGCACCGCACAGGATCAAGGCATTGATAACGCTGCGGTGTACATTGCGCGGTAAAATCAACTTATCGCCGCGCTTACAGACGGATAACACCATACTCTGCACCGCAGACGTGGTGCCGCCTACCATAAAAAAGGCATGCGCCGCGCCGAATGCATCCGCAGCCAGTTCCTCGCCCTCGCGAATGACTGAAATCGGATGACAAAGGTTGTCCAGCGGCTTCATCGAGTTGACGTCAACCGACATGCATTGTTCACCAAGAAATGCGGTCAGCTCCGGATTTCCTTTTCCTCGCTTATGCCCCGGTACATCAAACGGCACAACCCGCATTCCACGAAAACGCGCCAGCGCTTCCAGAACCGGCGCATGATCCTGATCCAGTTTTGCCAATTCCTCTGATCCTCCTCCATATCTATCAGCGCCGCAAAAAGAATCTGCGACAGCCTTCTTTTAACCAAACAATCCTTTCCCAATAGCCACAGCGAAATACCGTACCGGATCCCAGCCAACAGCTGAGGCTGATCCCCAGACGGTATTTCCTCCCTTTCTGGCATTATAATCTTTTACCGCACATCCGTCAAGCATTGGCGCTGGATGCGCAGCACGATAAAGCTCTACCAAAGTCTGCGCTGAATTGCAGCGCAATCAGGACAGGATATTGCAGGCTGTGGCACAGAATATCTTCACCGCATTAGGCAGCACCTGTTCGTCAAAATCAAAATATCGATTATGCGCCGGCCCCGCGGTAACGGTCAACACACGCATAAAACTGGCCTGTCCGCCCATCTCCTGTACGCGGTTCATCATATAGGAAAAATCTTCGCTACCACTATTATGGTTGAGCAGAACCTCAGCCGGCTGTAGTTGCAGTTTCTCGCAACAGACGGCAGCAATGCGGGCAGCCAGTTCCGTATCGCTGTGCAGAGAATCCGCCTCGCCCATCAGCTGCAATTCATAACGGCAATCATACATCTGCGCTGCATGCGCGATGATGCGGGTGGCATGCTCCTGCATATAGTGGTTGAGCTCCGTCGTCTCACCCCGCACCTCAATCTCCATCCGCGCCTCGTCCGCGACTACGTTGCGGCCGCTGCCGGCATGAACCACACCCACATTGATCCGCGTCTCCCCGTCGCCATGGTGGGGGATCGCATACAAATTGAGGATCGCTGTCGCCAAAACCGGCATTACGTTTTTCCCCAAATGCTGTGACGAACCGGCATGCGCAGATCTACCATGAAAGACCACATCATATTTTGTCGTCGCCAGAGAACCGTAACTGCCGGGGATTACCACCGCCGGGTCATCCGCTTCCTTATCAGAAATATGCGCGCCGAGCAGGTACTGCACATCATCCAGATGCCCGTTGGCCACAATCGCTTTTGCACCGCGCACGCCCTCCTCTGCCGGCTGAAAAATCAACTTCACCGTACCATGCAGCTGATCGCGCAGCCTTGCCAATACGTTCGCCACCCCCAGCCCAATTGCAGCATGCCCATCATGCCCGCAGGCGTGCATGAATCCGGGGTTGACAGAAGCAAACCCTTCTGCCGCCGGCCGGTGTTCAGCGGTTGCGGCTTCGATCACACCCAGCGCATCAATATCGAAACGCATCGCTACGGTCGGTCCCTCTCCGCAGCGCAGGATGGCGATCACCCCCGTCATGCCTTGCTGCATCTGCTCTGCAAATTCTGGATCCGCGCCCTGCGCAATCGCGCGCTGATACTCCTGCGCCAGCGTATCCGCATCCGGCACGCCCATGCGCGCATCCCTGCGACAGACGGCTTCGCCTACCAATACCTGATACCCCAGCTCCTGCAGTTCCCGGGCAATGCGTGAGGAAGTGCGGATCTCTCGCCAACCACCTTCCGCATAGCGATGAAAATCCCGGCGTTGCTCAATCAGTTTTTCCTGCATGTTATCTGTGAGGTGGATGATCTGCTGGTATTTATCCATCTTTCTCTCCTTTCCGCCATCGGCAGCAGCCAGGCTAATGCCGGACTGCTGCCAATCATGATCTTACGCCGCCATGAAAGACAGAAGGTATCGTATAGGCTACGATACCATCCGTCTTCATCTTGCGTGCAACTCGATCACTGCGGATGCGTCAGCACATAGCGACGCCCGCCAAATCAGCGTACGATTGGTTCGACTGTATCCATACCTGCCGCCATCAAAAGGATGAGTAGAGTCTGCTGCACCGCTTTATAGGCGCCCTCGACCGGATACCGCTCGTCCAGACTATGCGTATAGGTGATCTTCGCCGCGTCATCCGGAGCGTAAGCACGGCCGATGCATATTGCCGGAATGCCCTTGGCAATCGCAACATTTGCATTCGTGCAGCCGCTCGCCGCCAGTTCCGGTTCGACGCCAAGATATTGCAGCCCAAGCCAAGCCGCCTCAACCAGCGGCGCATGACAATCCTGCGTCCCGCCGGGAATGCTGCCCACCATATGTTTGCTGCAAACGACGGTATTTTTTCCCCAGCGTGCAGTTTCTTCCGCACAGGCTGCGTCAATCGCCTCAAATATCGCCTTTTTTACCGCAGCAAACTCAGCTTCGCCGTCAGAACGGAAATTAATCTTAATCGTCGCCTCAGAAGCAATGGCATGGATCCCAGCGTCATTACCGCCATGGAAATTGGAAACGCAAAACGAGGTGCGCGGCGTGGATGGCACGGTAATATCCGCGATTTTAGCGACAGCACGGGCTGCTGCATGCAGCGGCTGCGCGATCTTGCCAAAATCAGTAAAGGCATGACCGCCGACACCGCTGAAGCTAATCTCCCAGGTTTCGCCGATCGTAGCCTGATAAACAATGCCCGCCATATTATGATTATCCACGCTGATCGATACATCGATATCCGTATGCTCGGTCAGGAAGTCCTTCATGCCGCCCAGACTACCCATGCCTTCTTCACGCGTCGTACCAACAAAATAAATATCGCCGCATGTTTCAATGCCTGCGGCATCCATTGCACGCAATAAGCTGAGCAGCATGGCAAGCGCACGGGTATCATCGCCAATGCCCGGCGCGCAAAGAAAACCATCACGCTTTTCCACACCATGTACGGAACCCAAAGGGAATACCGTATCCAAATGCCCTTCCACAAGCACTTTTGGCCCATTGCCCTTACCATGCCGGATGGCAACCACATTACCGGCCGGGTCGATCTTTGCATCACGGATTCCACAGGCGCGCAGCATATCCACAAAGGCAGCCGCCCGTTTCCCTTCCTGTCCAGTCGGCGCTTCGATCTGCACCAGCTCGCATTGTTGGGCAATGCATCTTTCCTGGTCATGCTCCACAAAAGCCAAAGCCTGCTGCACTTGTGGCAGCGCCACCAGATTGGCAAAGCGTTTGGAAATATTATCTGAGACCTGATACATCATTATCCCTCCTGATCTGCTTCTTCATTCTGATAAAAATCCGGGATCTGCTGCCGGTAATATTCCTTTATTTCCGACTGCAGCTGCTTGTTCGACAAAATATCAAAACCCGTCATTGCCAATCCCTTAGCCCCGTTTAGGCAAGCAGCGATCCCCTGCGGCGAGGCGGCACAGGCAGCAAACTCTGCCGTATGGGTTTGAATGGATGGATCATCCGTAATCGCCAAATAATCATGGATGGCCGGCATTTTGATCGATACATTGCCAATATCGGAAGAGCCGCATAACTCTTTAGGATCTGGCCAGCGCATCTCAATACCCAACAGCTGCATATTATCCTTGAATGCCTGGTTCATCGGACGATTGGAATAACGTTCTGCCGCAATATCTTCCATTTTTATTTTCGCCTCTGCGCCAATCAGTGCTTCCGCATTTGCCACACAGCGGCGAATTATTTCGAGCAACTCCTCCACGCGTTTCATTGTATCCGCACGAACACAAAACGCGCATTTCGCATATGGTGGAATAATGTTTGCTGCCGTGCCGCCTTCCGTAATAATCCCGTTAATATTATCCTGTGGCTCAAATGTCGGCCGCAGCAGATCGATCTGATGAAAAACATGGATCACCGCACTTAATGCATTGATCCCGTTTTGGGGGACGGAAGAATGCGCGCCTTTGCCGAAAAACTCCACTTCCACTCCACAGGCTGCACGGCCGCCGCGCCCTACCATGTTTTTGCCACCAGAAGACGGGTGCATCATCATCGCAAAATCAACATCGGCAAAAGCGCCAGCCTGCAGCAGTTTTACTTTACCAGAACCGCCCTCCTCTGCCGGCGTGCCAATAATACATATATTGCCTGCCAAATCATTCATCACCGCGGCCAACCCCAAAAAAGCGCCGACAGAGCATGCGGCGATCAAATTATGGCCGCAACCATGCCCGCAACCATTTAATGCATCATATTCCGCCAGGAAAGCGACTGTTGGTCCATCTGTCTTTCCCTTGGCATCCGCACGAAACGAGGTTTCCAATCCTCCATATCCTTTTTGCACGGAAAAACCATGTTTTTCCAGCAATCCGCAAATCAAAGATACTGCAGTATATTCTTTAAAGCCCAATTCCGGATGCGCATGGATCTCCAATGCCAATGTACGAAGCTCATCAGCGATCTGATCCACCCGCTGCACAATCTTGTCTTTGCTGCCTGCCATTTTTACGCTCCTTTTCTTTGCTATCTTCCGAAATACGTTCAGCTTTTCCCGAAGAAAACAGCGCAGGGACATCCAGCCGGACGCCCCTGTGCCTTTTTCAACCTATATGCATTACGGCGTTTCGCGCTGCAGAACTGATCAAACGCGCTCCTTATAGTTTTCGTCGAACTGGAGCAAGCTGGCAAAGTCATGCTCAAGCCGCTTGCGGTCTTCCGGCGAAAGCAGCAGGTAGGAGTGGAAATTATCCATGCTCATCCGGCCCGGCGAGAACAGCAGCTCCGTATATTCCCGGCTGTCGAAACCCATCTCCTTCTCCCAGGTGACCAGCTTCTTATAACCGTAATAATACGAGTTAAAATAGCCGCTCATACGTACCTGCGCCAGCACCTGCCCACGCGAAGTACCACGGTCGAAATCGAGCTCATCCACATACAGCTGGACAGCATCGCCAAGCGGTCGACCGAAATAACGGATCAACAGATCGGCCTTGATGCGCACTGCCGTATGATGGCGACGATAGGCAACGAACAACGGGAAATATGGATCTTCTTCAAACACATGCTCGATCAGTTTCTCTGAACGATGGCAAGGACCTTCCAGCAGCGGCGTATGTTTGGCGCCAATCTTCAGTGTTTCCGGAATCGGGTCCAGCGTAACACGAACAAACTGAACGTGATGTCCCGGATAAGCCTCATGGATGGTGTTCATCTTGATCCAACCATCTGTCACTGCGCGATAGTTATAGGTATTCAGGAACATCTCACCACGCAGCGGACGCCGCAACGGGCAACCACGACCATAGCCGCCCCAAGGATAAGAATCTTTCAGGGATTCAAAGACCGGGCCCACCAGGCATTCTTCTTCTGGGAAGTGAACATACTTCTTGGCCTCAGCCTTTGTGCGCTGGATATAATTACGTCCGCGTGCCAGCATCTCTTCCGGCGTATCGCAGGGACCGGCAAATTCCAGCAGGACATCATTCACCTCACGCATTGTGCGTGGCGCTTTGCGCGCCAACGGCAGATGGCTGGCCACTTCAAAGACAGCGGCACGCGTCTTTTCGATCTCTTCTTGATGCCAGGCAAGCAGTTCATCCAGCTCCACGCCATGCTGCGACCAAAGCGCGTCACGATATTCTGCCTCGGTTAAGGCAACAATGCTGCTGTCATCAAACTGAGCAACGCTTCCCTTTTCCGCCAAAGCAGCGCTCAGCTTCACACTGAAATCTTCCAATTCTGCCGCCCCAAACAACAACGCATCATGCAATGCATCATAAGCTTTAGCCGGCAGCCCCGGGAAACCAGCGTCAATCTTCTCAGCCCCAGAACGGAACATCGGCACAGAAGATGTAGAAAGATTTAATGCTTCATTCAACCTGCTAGCATCCACATCTGGCAGCCAAGCAGTTATCGCATGGTAAAGCGCACGAGACTGGTTCAACAGCTCGGTCAGCATATCCGCACGCTCCAGGCTGGAACGAGAATCGGTCCGCACGAGATGGTCATAACGACGTGTCAGCAACTGAACCGGATGAAAAGGCCGTTCGTAGAACTGTGCCAAAGAAAAAACAAGCAGCTGACTAAAATCTGCAAAATGCCTTTTTAAAAGAGCATACACCGGATCAGGCGCAGGCAGCGCATCAATACGGTCATTCAATTGCTGCAGCGTAGCCGTAAAGGTTTCCTTGGCTTCAGTGGTCGGCAAAAAAAGCTTCCGCTCAAACTGCCCAAGACTGTTCAACTGCGCGTACAGTATTGCTAAGTCTCGATCTAGTTCGCGATACGTCATCACCAATTGGTCCATTTCTTAATGCCCCCTTACCTTGATTGAATTTTATTGTTAATCTTGATAAGCAATAACGCCCTCACATACAGTATAAACCACATGCGCACACATGTCTACACCGGGAATCGCATTGAAAATGGCAAAGTTTGCATCCTTACCCACTTCAACCGAGCCAACGCGATCTTCAACGCCGAGGATCTTAGCCGGATTGATCGTCACCATGCGCATAGCACGCAGTGGGTCTGCCCCCTCGCGCACGGCTTCTTCCACTTCATTCAGCAGACCATCAAAGCCGAGAATTGGGGAATCTGTCGTCAAAGCGACCACAACGCCGCGCTGATCAAGGACGCCGGCCGCCTCGATATCCGTACGGCGGGATTCATAGAAAGAACGCCTGCCGCCGATCGGGCCATAAACGATGCCGCAACCGCTATCAACAATCTCATCCAGATAGCACATACTTCCCCAAGCATGTTCCAACGTGAACTTAATCCCAAACTCTGTCGCGATTTGGATCGCTGAAGCCATGTCATTATGCGTGCAGTGAATACGCAGCGGGATCTCACCTTTGAACAGCGGAATCGCCGCCTCAAATTTCGCATTCAGCTTCAGCTCTTTATCGCCAGCCTCTTTGCGCTTAAAATAGTCATATGCATCATGCAGGAATTCTGCCAGTAAAAAGGTCGCGCCCATACGGGAATCCGGTTCTTTGCCTGCACTCTGATAGCGCCCTTTCGGGTTTTCACCCAGGGCTGCCTTCATGCAGATATTATCGCGGATCGACATCGCAAAAATATCATCGCCCCAGGTTTTGGAGGCAAAACCAGAGCCACCGATCACATTGCCACTGCCGGGAATGATGCCGACTGTCGTCACCCCGTTCTTCACGGCAAAGGGGAAATAAAGCACCGTGGGATTGGCATTGTAAAGCGAGCTGAATTGCGGAGTGACCGGATGCGTCATTTCCGTGATCTGCTTCATGCCGCGCGGGTCGCAGGGATCCTGCAGGCTGATATGGGTATGGCAATCGATCAACCCCGGCAGGAGATGCAGGCCGGTCAGGTCAAGCGTTTCTGCTTCAGCAGTAAGGCCGGTTCCGATCTTTACGATCTTGCCGCCATCGCAGAGGATATCACCGACAAAAGGTGCTGCATCCGTCTGCGGATAGATCGTCGCATTTTTTAATAGCAACATAATCAACCCTCCCCACCTTATGCCGAATAGACCGTCGTGCCGTTGATCATCGTAACCAGCAGACGCGCGCCAACTTCTTTGATCGGGTTGCCATCATAAATCACCAGGTCAGCATCAAGGCCGGGTTTGATCATGCCGATGCGATCAGCAACGCCATATAATTTGGCGGGGTTCTCACCCAGCATCTTCAAGACCATTTTGTCATCTGCGCCGCCCTTCATCAGCTTAGCGACCGTCCACCAATAGCTCTCGCGGCCATATACCATATCCGGCGCCAACATGGAAAGGCAGACTTCCACGCCGCTCTTTGCCATATCGACAATTTGCTTGAAATCAATATCATAAATCGCCATTGAAGATTCGCGGGTAAATTCGCCAAAGACCACGCTGGCATGCGCAGCTTTCAGGGAAGCAGCCACTTTACCAGCCTGATGGGCCAGCGTGAATACAATCTTCAGGCCATATCCCGACAGCGCATGCAGCACGCTTTCCATCTCCGCAGCGGTCTCTGCCGAAATAATGAACGGCATCTCGCCACTGCGCACCGCATCCATCACTTCCTGCGCTTTACGGCCGCGGTAATCGTTGCTGTATTCCTTCTTCTCAATCTCATTCTTCAGAAGTGCAACCATGGCCATCCGCGTCATCGGGCCACCCTTATTGGCAAAAATAGCTGCCACACGGTCGATAACAGAGCCTTTTAATGCGACATTGCGTTTCACCGTCATATCGCAGAGATTATGGCCATAAGACTTGACCACCGAGCAAGTACCGCCGATCACGCCTTCGTTCCCCGGGGTAATCACCATGCTGGTAATACCGGCTTTATACAGTTCCTGCCGGTTGATCTCATCCGGGTCGATCGAATGCCAGATGTCCAGGTATGGCGTTGATGGCGATGAATTTTCATTATAGTCCTTTGCGGGGAAGGCCATATCCATCGTGCCCATATAACCGCCGGCATCGATAAATCCGGGAAATACTTGTTTCCCGGTCAGATCCATCACTTCATCCCCTTGCAGTCCGGTGCCGATCTCCGCGATTTTCCCATTTTCAATTCGAATATCGCAGTTTTGTAGAACCTCTCCGCAACCGGTATGCACGGTCGCATTCTTCAGAATCATCTACAGCACACTCCTCTCATAAGTCATTATTTGCCGATGACCAATACCATAAAAATTATCATCACCAGACCGAATACAAGAACGATCGGCATAACGATGGAAAAGACCGCCAGCACCATGGCTAAACGATCCTTCCAGGTAGGCTCGAGCTCTTCATACTCTGTCTGCAGATGCGTCGGCCTTGATTCCAGCCCGTCCGACTCGGGTTCAAACGAGTCGGACGGGTTGTTTTCTACATTTTCTACTTCAGTATTTGGATTCTCTCTGTCCGTCATGAAAACGCTCCTAAATCAGATGGCAGGCAACTTGATGTCCCGGCGCAACTTCACGCAGCTCCGGAACCTGCTCTGCGCAGATCGCACAGGCAGACGGGCAACGCGTGCGGAATTTACAGCCACTGGGCGCGTTCGATGGCGAAGGGATATCTCCTTCCAGAATAATACGGTCGATCTTTACCGTCGGATCCGGAATTGGAATCGCCGAGAGCAAAGATTTCGTATACGGATGCAGCGGGTGATCAAACAGCTCGTTTTTATCCGCTACCTCAGTCAGACGACCAAGATAGATAACGCCTATGCGGTTAGAAATATGCTTGACCACGCTCAAGTCATGCGAGATAAAGAGATAGGTCAGCTTATTTTTCTCCTGCAATTCCATCAACAGATTGATCACCTGCGCCTGAACAGAAACGTCCAAAGCGGAAACCGGCTCGTCGCAGACGATGAACTTCGGATTCAGCGCCAAAGCACGGGCGATACCAATACGCTGACGCTGGCCGCCGGAAAACTCATGTGGGTAACGACGAATATATTTCCGGCTGAGTCCGCATTGCTCCATCAGATCGCCAACGCGCTCTGTAATCTCACTCTGCGTTCCCATATGATGTTCTTTCATCCCGCAGGCGATCAGACGCAACACATTCATCTTGGGATTCAGGCTGGAATAAGGGTCCTGGAAAATGATCTGCATCTCCGTGCGCATTTTCTTCATTTCCGCCTTGGAAAGGGAGAACACATCTTTTCCGTCAAAGGTGACCGTACCTTCGGTTGCCGGCAACAAACGCAGAATCGTCCGCCCGGCAGTCGATTTACCGCAGCCGGATTCGCCCACAATGCCAAAGGTCTCGCCGCGATTGATCTCGAAATCCAAACCATCAACTGCCTTGACAAAAGTCAACGGTTTACCGAAAAATGACTTCTTGGCAGGAAAGAATTTGCGCAGGCCTTCTACTTTCAATAATACGTCGCTCATTGTGCACCTCCCTGATCCGCATAGAGCCAGCATGCAACAGATTGCGTATCGCCGATCTGCTTCATATCCGGGAAGGCGGTAGCACAGATATCCATGGCATGCTCACAGCGCAGATGGAATGGGCAGCCTTTCGGCATTTCATACAGGCTCGGCACATTGCCGGGGATAGTGTAGAGCTTCTCCTGCGGATGCAGGATATTCGGCTTCGAACGCATCAAGCCAACCGTATACGGGTGCTTCGGATTTTTGAACAGTTCGATCGCCGATGCCTGCTCAACAACCTTACCCGCATACATGACAAGGATGTCGTCCGCCATCTCTGCAATGACGCCTAAATCGTGCGTAATCAGCATCAGCGCCATGTTCAACTGTTTTTTAATGTCGCGAATCAGATCCAGCACCTGTGCTTGAATCGTCACATCCAATGCGGTGGTTGGTTCGTCCGCAATCAAAAGCTTCGGGTTGCAGGCCAGCGACATCGCGATCATGGCACGCTGCCGCATACCGCCGGAAAGTTGATGCGGATAATTCTTCAATACGCGACGGGCATCGGAAATTCGCGTTAACTCCAACAGCTCAGCACTTTTTTCCACCGCTTCTGCTTTTGTTACTTTTTGGTGGGTCAGGATAGCTTCCTGCAGCTGATAACCGATCGTAAACACCGGATTCAGCGAAGTCATCGGCTCCTGGAAAATCATACTGATCTCGTTACCGCGGATCGCAATCATCTGCTTTTCCGTCAGTGGAACAAGGTCGCGCCCTTCAAAAAGGATCTGGCCGCCGGTAATTCTGCCGGCTTGCGGATCGATCAACTTGAGGATCGACATGCTTGTTACGCTTTTCCCGCAGCCGGATTCCCCAACGATACCCAGCGTCTTACCTTTATCCACCGAAAAGCTTACCCCATCAACAGCGCGAAGCTCATGCCCCTTGACGTAGAAGTAGGTTTTTAAGTCTTTCACTTCTAATAACATTTTCCTACCTCCTTATCTATCCAACTTAGGATCCAGAGCATCGCGCAGACCTTCGCCGATAAAGTTGAAGGACATCACCGCTACCAGGATACAGAGTCCGGGTGGGATCCAGATCCACCAGTAATTACTTAAGACATACATATTCTGCGCGGTAGACAACATATTGCCCCAGCTGGGAATCGGGATACGAATACCGAGACCCAAATAGCTCAGCGCGGATTCCGTCAGGATCGCGTTGGCAATATTCAATGTTACCGAGACGACGATCGGGCCAAATGCGTTGGGCAGCAGATGTTGCACGATCTTTTTGACATCCGAAATACCCAGTGCTGTGGTGGCTTCCATGAATTCCTGCTCACGCAGGGAGAGGATCTGACTACGCAGCAAACGTGCCGGGCCGGTCCACCACAAAACACCCATGATAATGATCGTCGCCTTTACACTGGGCTCGAACAGAGCCATCACCGTAATCGCCAGCATATAAAATGGCATGGACGAGAAAACATCTGCCAAACGCATGATCAACATATCGACCCATTTGCCATAAAAGCCGGCAAGCGCACCCATAAAGATACCAATGGTTGCTGAGATCAAGGTGGAAAGCACGCCAACCATCAGAGAAATTCGTCCTGCATACAACAGACGGGTAAAAATATCACGGCCCATATCATCCGTGCCCAGCAGGTTTTCACTGGACGGCGGCTGATAACGCATCGCCATGTCATAAGAATCGCGATCATGCGGCGAAAGGAAGGGGGCGAAAATCGACATCAATGCAAATATGATGATGATGATCAGCCCGGCCATCGCCATCCTATTGCGAACAAAACGCCCCACGGCAAGCCGGAAAGGGCTGCGGATCTCCTCGCCGGCAGCACGTTTTTTGATTTTTGTTTGATTTGTACTCATTTGGCACCCCCCGCACTAATTGTACTTGATTCTCGGGTCAACGAGCACCAACATTGCATCAGCGATCAACTGCCCAAGGATGACGAGGAAACCAGTGAATACGTTAACGCCCATGACCAGATAATAATCGCGTGCCATGGTCGCGCCATAAATCAGACGGCCCAGGCCAGGCCAGCTGAAGATATTCTCAGTAATAAGTGAACCGGAAAAGATGGTCGCCAGAGAAGAGCCCAGAATCGTCACGATCGGGATCAAACCATTGCGTAAAGCATGGCGGTAAATGACAACACGCTGCCGCAAACCTTTGCTGCGCGCCGTACGAATATAATCCTGCTTGATCACATCCGTAATGCTGGAACGGATATAGCGCGTATAAGACGCCATATTGATCAAAGCAAGCACGCTGACCGGCATGATATAATGCTTCACCCGGTCGACGATCATTTCCATAGTCGAGAACACCGCACCCGGCGTTTGCACCCCCGTTGAAGGCAACCAGCCCAGATCAACGGAAAATACCTTGATCAACAAAAAACCAAAGAAAAAGCTTGGAATGGAAACGCCAATAAAGGCAAATGACGTAAAGAAATAGTCAAATGCAGTATTCTTTTTTACCGCACTGGTTACGCCGATCGGTATTGCAATCGCCATACTAAGAATCATGGCGATGAAGACCAGTGAAAATGTATTCCAGAGGCGTTCAGTGATCAGGTCGATCACCGGACGGCTGTATTGGATTGATTCACCGAAATCCCCGTGCA
>CALXRV010000033.1 GCA_944390945.1 uncultured Clostridia bacterium | reverse complement strand
AGCAGCTTGCGCCGCTCAGCAAAAGCAGCCTCCGCCAGGCGCAGGATTGCCGCAATATCCGTATCTACCGGCGGCGCCTCACGCCGTTGGATACGGATCACCGTCGAGGTAACCGCAGGAGACGGATAAAACGAAGCCGGCAACAGATCGAAACAAGATTCGCAAATACCGCAATAAGCAGCAAGCAAGCTAAGCGGGCCATTCTTCCTCCCGCGTTCACAACAGATGCGCTCCGCCGCTTCTTTTTGCAACAACAAAACCATACTGCGCCAGACGCCGCCGGAGAGAAAAAGCTTTTTCAACAACGGTGTAGTAATCTGATACGGCACATTAGCAAACAAAACATATTCTGCAGGGCTGGCCGTGAAATCGTATTGTAGCGCATCCCTTTCAACCACCTGCACCTGTGGCGAAGCAGAGAATTCCTGCCGCAGATAGGCAGCAAAGGCCGACTCCAATTCGATCAGCGTCAGCCTGCCTGCCTTCTCCGCCAAACAGCGGGAAAGTGCGCCTAGGCCAGGGCCAATCTCTACCACATCTTTCCCTGGCCAATCAAAACCAACAGCCGCGATACGCTGTATCGCAGCCGGGTCAATCAAAAAATTCTGTCCGCGCAGGCGCTGCGGCCTAACGCCAAGCTGGCGTAGCAGGCTGCGCGTCTGTTCCGCTTCTTTGTTGAATGCCGCCATATCACTCCGCTAAAATATAGATCTGCGTATCCTGCCTTCCCCAGGAAAGGCATTCGGCTTCCGTATCCATGTAAAGATCAATGATATATTCGTTAATCGCGCCGCCCGTATCTTCCGCGGTAGCAAAACCATAGCCCACAACATAGACTTCCGTACCAAGCGGAATAATGTCAGGATCGACCGCGATCGTTCCAACCTGCGGCCAAGTACCGGTTGCCGTACGGTTGCCCGTCCAGGTATACGCAGTGGCTTCTACAGTAAAGGATTCCGTATAATAAAATGTTGCTCCACTCTCCGTCGTCGCAGTCAAACGACTGTCCGGACCACTGCTGACCGGCTCCGTGCTCGGCCCGTAACCGATCACACGCTCCACCGGCTCGCGGACAACTTCGCTTTCCAGCAATTCACGCCCGATCTCCTCACCGTCGCGGTAAGTAACAAGATAACGGGACTGCTGCAGCCCTTCGCGGCCAGGTGAGACAACTTCACTGCTGCCAGGCGCAAGATAGGTGAATTCCTGGGATACCTCTGGCTGCTCGATCGCCTCTTCAACGGTCTCTTCCTGTGTCCAAACGCGATGCACCTCGATTGTCGTCGGCTGATAGATATATTGCAACAGCGGCAGTGAGACTTCATCCATCGCGCCCAAGGTAATATCCAGCTGCGCCAGGACTTCGCTGACGGTGATCGGCTGACTTTCAAACTCGTAGCTTTCGCCATCCGCCATCACCGTGATCGGTACAGCCAAGCGAAGCCAGATCTGCATACCGTCATAAAGTGCCTGCTCCATATCCAGGCCGATATAGTCATTTTCGCTCAGCCGAATCCGTTGTTCACTAAGCAATTCTCCCACTGTTGTACAATTTGTGGTGATCGTTTCCGGATGGCTGTTGGTATTGAGAACGATCGAAAGCGAGGTCAGTTCATCAACATTGATCGAACCGCTTTCCCAACGGTCAAAATATATGCCCAGTGCAACTCCGCCCACGACAAGAAAAACAGCGCAAAAAACCAACAGGATATGCGCTTGCCTGCGCTTCCTCTGTCGTTTTTCCTGCTGCGGCGGTTGTTCCCCGCCCTCTGACGGCATATGCACAGCAGGCTGTTTTTCTACAGTCGGCACGATCTGCGCTTCGCCGATCGGTCCCAGCTCTTGTTTATGCAGTTCGCCTTTTGCTTTGTACATCCGTTTCTCCAACCACTAACGCATTCTACTTATTATAATCTGAAAACCTCCCTGCCGTCAAGCGAAGCTTGGCGAATCCAGTCCAGTAGATATCCCAGATGAAAGAACGGGCGGGAATCCCCGCCCGTTTATTTTCCGATACCAAACAGGCGCAGCCCGTTTTCCGTTGTAATTGCAGCCATCTCCTCTACATCCATGCCGCGCAACTCAGCTAAACGCGCTAAAGTATGGCCGACATAGGCAGGCTCATTCACTCTGCCTCGGTGCGGCTCAGGCGTCAGATACGGGCAATCCGTCTCCACCAGGATACGGTCCAGCGGCAACCGCTGCGCTACCTCCGGCAGGCTACGTGCATTATGGTAGGTCAGCGGTCCGGCAAAGGAAAGATGAAACCCCAGCCGCAGGCATTCCTTCGCCATTTCCCAACTACCGGAAAAGCAATGCAGCACACCTCCGTTTATGCCAGCATGCTCACTGCGCAAAATATCCAGCGTATCCTGATGTGCTTCCCGGTCATGGATAATCACCGGCAGCCCTGCCTGCTTTGCTGCATCGATCTGCGCCCGAAAAACACGGCGTTGGATATCGCGTGAAGAAAGATCATAGTGATAGTCAAGGCCGATCTCCCCCCAGCCAACCACCTTTTCCGCTTTTGCCAGGGAAAACAGTTTCTCTTCCTGCTCTGCATTTAAGCCGGCAGCTTCATGGGGATGAACGCCGACCGCAGCGAACACATGCTCGGGGTATTTTTCTGCGATATGCACCGACATCAGCGACGTTTTCCAGTCGCAGCCGATCGTATTGATATAAGCAACGCCAGCTGCAGCAGCACGCGCCAGCACGTTTTCAATTTCCGGATAAAGCTTTGCATCGTCAAGATGCGCATGCGTATCATATAACATAAATTCTGCCTGCTCCCTGCATCACACCACGCGCGAACCGGTCGGCATATCCGGTGCTTCCACCACGCAAAGTTTACCATTGCGTTCTACAGAAAGCAGCATGCCATGCGATTCAATACCACGGATTTTACGCGGCGCCAGATTGGCGATCACGATCAGCTTTTTCCCAACCAGCTCTTCCGGTGAATAATATTCGGCGATGCCAGAAAGAACTGTACGCGTTTCACCGCCCAGCTCCAGTGTAAACTGCAGCAGTTTATCGGCCTTTGGCACCTTGTTGCATGCCAGTACCTTCACCACACGCAAATCCAGCTTGGCAAAATCATCAATCACGCATTGCGGTGCAATCGGCTCCATATCATCCACCGCAGCCGGCTGTGCATCCGCTTTTTCCACCGGCTGCTGCGGAATCTCATCCAAAGCGTCCAGATCAATACGCGGGAACAACGGTTCGCCGCGGTCAATCTTCGTACCGGCGGGGAAACCTCCCCACTGCAGGCTGTCCCAGCTGGTCAACGAATGGTCTTCCCGGATCCCAAGTTGCTGCCAGACGCGTGCCGGCAAACCCGGCATCACCGGCGCCACCATCACCGTCACCAGACGAATCACCTCGACCATATTATAAAGCACCGCGGCCAGCTTATCTTTTTCCCCTGCCTTATTCAACGCCCAGGGTGCGGCTTCATCGATATATTTATTCGCACGGTTGACCAGTTTCCATAATTCAGCCAGTGCATTCGCCCATTCCATATGATCCATCAGCGCAGCAAAACGGGCAGGCGTTTCCTTAGCCAACGCGATCAGCTCTTCGTCAAATTCCGTTTTGCCCGTCGGCGGTAACACGACCCCGCCTTGGAATTTATCGATCATTCCCGTAGTACGGGAAAGCAGGTTGCCATAATCGTTCGCCAGGTCCGTATTGATGCGCAGCGCCAACGCTTCTTCCGAATAGTTGCAATCCAGACCATAGGCCATTTCTCGCATCAAGAAATAGCGGATCGCATCTGAACCATATTTGCCGCAAAGCACGAGCGGGTCCACAACATTGCCCTTTGATTTGCTCATCTTGCCGCCATCGCCCTGCAACACCCAACCATGGCCAAGAACGGTTTTCGGCAGCGGCAGGCCAGCTGCCATCAGCATAATCGGCCAGATGATCGTATGGAAACGAATGATATCCTTACCGACCAAGTGCACATCCGCCGGCCAGAATTTTTCATAAAGCCTGCCATCCTCTTTACTCTTCAACGCGGAAATATAGTTGATCAGCGCATCAAACCAGACATAGATGACATGCTTACTGTCAAACGGCACCGGAATTCCCCAGTCAAACGTGGTACGGGAGACGCAAAGATCCTCCAATCCCTGTTTGACAAAATTGATCATCTCGTTGCGCCGGCTTTCCGGCCGAATAAAATCCGGATTCTCTTCAATAAACTGCATCCAGCGATCTGCATATTTGCTCATCCGGAAGAAATAGCTTTCTTCTTTCGTCAGCTCTGCCGGTTTTCCGCAATCCGGGCAAATATGCTCCTCGCCCACCTGGGTTTCCGTAAAAAATGTCTCACAGCTTGTGCAGTACCAACCTTCATACTCGGATTTATAAATATCCCCCTGGTCATATATCTGCTGGAACAATTCCTGGCAGACCTTCATATGCCGTTGATCCGTGGTGCGGATGAAATCATCATACTGAATATCCAGTACGCGCCACAGCTCTTTAAAATTAAGGATAATTTCATCCACGAACTCCTGCGGTGTTTTACCGGCAGCAGCAGCACGGCGCTGTATCTTTTGCCCATGTTCGTCAGATCCGGTCAAAAAATAGGTATCAAAGCCGCGCATCTTTTTATACCGCGACATAGTATCCGCTGCCACCGTGGTATAGGCATGGCCAATATGCAGCTTATCGCTGGGATAATAGATGGGTGTCGTGATATAAAAAGTCGGCTTATCGCTCATTTTCGATACCTCCGGAACAAAAGATTCGATAACCGTATTATTTTAGCAATTTTTCTGGCAGAAGTCAATCAGCAAGCCCGATCGCATAGATCTCGCGTGCGGAAACGCCATAGCGTGTTGCGATCTCACGTGCAGCCTGCCGCCGCGGCATCCCTTGCGCCAGCAACTGCTGAAAGGCAGCCGCTACCTCCGCCGCATCCGCTGAGACTGGCGCATCTGCAGCGCCGGCAATGACCAAAGTGAATTCGCCGCGCGGCTCCACCGCATGAAAATGCGCCTGCAACTCAGCCAGGGTGCCACGCAGCTTTTCTTCATGCAGCTTGGTCAGCTCGCGACAGGCTACTGCTGCCCGCTGCGGACCAAAAGCTGCAGCCATGTCCTCCAATACCGCACACAAACGATGCGGCGCCTCGTAGAATACCAGCACCCGGCGTTCGTTGCTCAGAGCGGCCAAACGCTTACGCCGTGCAGCGCCATCGCGCGGCAAAAAACCCTCAAAACAGAATGCCCCATCTTCCAGCCCGCTTGCGGTCAGCGCTGTCAGTAAAGCGCTGGCGCCCGGAATGGCGACGACCTCAATCCCCGCACGGATTGCCGCCTTTACGAGATCCGCGCCGGGATCGCTTAATCCCGGCGTGCCGGCATCCGAGATCAATGCAATATTCTTGCCCTCCTGCAGAGCAGCAAGCAAACGTCCTTCCCGGGCACGCTTATTTTGTTCGTAATAACTGACAAGCGGTTTCTCAATAGCAAAATGGTGCAGCAGGCGGCCACTGACGCGCGTATCCTCTGCTGCAACCAAGTCCACTTCTGCCAGTACGCGTAAAGCGCGTGCCGTGATATCCTCCAGATTACCGATCGGTGTGGCAACCAGATATAAAATCCCGGCCATAAATCTGTTCCATTTCCTCCCCATATCGCCCCGGCGCGCAGTAAACCACCAGCGGCGGCAAGACTTCCGTATCGCCCCGCCCCTGCTTTTTTGCCATCATCAGCAACAGATTGGCCGCTTTGCCAGCAAAAGGCTGCACCATTCGCAAACGTTCCACATGCAGGCTGCGCTGTTCCAAAGCAGCCACCAATTCAGCCAGCCGCGCCGCACGATGCACAAGATAAAACCTGCCCTGCGGCCGCAACAAGGCTGCAGTGCTATCCAACAGAACAGGCAGCGGGCAAAATCGCTCCGAACGCGCGGCGGCAAACAATGGTGAAGCATTCAGCCGTCCGGCGCCATCACGATAATATGGCGGATTGCTGACCACAACATCCTGCGTTGCCCGGCCAAACATCGCCGCTGCAGAAGCAATATCTCCGCAGCGGATCTGCACTCTGCCCGCCAACTGATTCAATACCACACTACGCGCCGCCAAACGCGCCATCTGCGGCATCAATTCCAGGCCGCAAATATGACAGGCCGGCTGTTTTGCCGCCAACAACAACGGGATCACACCGGTGCCTGTCCCTAAATCAAGTACACGCTCACCTGCACGTACCGCTGCGAAATCCGCCAGCAGAACAGCATCTAGCCCAAAGCCCGGTGCAGCCGCATCCTGCAAGATACGCAGGCCGCCGCGCCCTAACAGATCGATGCGGACTTCCGCATCTCCGGCAGCAGGCATTGTCATTCTTTCTTCCCCTTATTGCGCAGGAAATTCAAACAGAACAGGCAATCCTCTTCTCGCATCCGCCCGAAACTCATCGGACAGATATGATAGCCCTCATCATATAGTTGTGATAACGCTTCAAAGCCACCCGTCGGCTCATCCACAACCGTTGCCTCACGTTCCTGCCGCAGCAGGGCGTTTTCCTGCTCCAACCCCTCGGCGCGGCGTGCGAGCTGCTCGCCTTCCTCCAGCAGAGCCCGCAGTTTCTCCTGCCATTCCAGAAAATCGCGATACAGGCTCATCGCTATTGCTCCTCATCCTCCACCAACTTCTCATCGTCTTCTGGCGGAATCTCAAACACCTGCTTTTTCGCGCCTTTTACCTCATCATAATTCTCGTATTTCAGGCAACACATCAGTCTACCGCAAACGCCAGAGATCTTGGCCGGATTCAGCGACAGATTTTGTTTTTTTGCCATTTTAATCGAAACAGGCTGAAAATCTCCCAGCACACTATTACAGCAGATCACGCGGCCACAGCTGCCGATTCCGCCAACTACTTTCGCCTGATCCCGCACACCGATCTGCCGCAACTCGATCCGGGTACGAAATACTGAAGCCAAATCCTTGACCAGCTCGCGAAAATCCACACGTCCTTCGGCTGTAAAATAAAAGATAATCTTTGATACATCAAAAGTATAGGATACCTCAACCAGGTTGATCGGCAACTTATGCTGCGCAATCTTCTTCTGGCAGATCTGAAAGGCCTCCTTTTCCGCAAGCGCATTCTGCGCATGCTTTTTGTCATCCGCCTCAGTCGCTTTGCGCAGCACATCCTTCAGCGGGTTATTCAATTCCTTATCTGCAACCTCTTTCGGCCCCAGCACAACCTCGCCGTATTCCAGACCGCGTGCCGTCTCCACAATCACATTATCATGCACGTTCAGCTCGATCTGTTGCGGAGCAAAATAATAAATCTTCCCGTTCCGCTTGAAGCGGACGCCTACGATCGTCGCCATAAAAACCTCCGTCCATCTACCCGGGCGGCGACAAGCACGCCCATCGCTGCCGGCAGTACTCCGGCGTTTTCACATTTCTGCTTTCCTGCCTATTATACCCTTTTTGCTGCCGGATAGCAAATCAATGGCTGCTGTTTTGCCACAGACGCAGATAGACCACATCTGCCAGCAGTTTAGCGTTGACGTTTGCCGACAGCATCTCTAAAGCGCTTTCCATCATGTTGGCGGAACGCATCAATTCGTCTGCCTGCATCGGAAGCTTAAGTTCACCGCGGATTGCCTGATGCAGACAGGTGAATAAAGCAAAGAAGAATTGTTTTTGTTGCTCGCGGTCTTTCTCAAATGCGCGCGCCCGCAACAGCACCTGATAAACCGGCAGCTGCGGCAGGCTGCGCAACAGCTCCTCCGCAGCCTGCAATATCTCCTCAGGCAGTGCTGGCTCGGACTGACCGCTGCCGAACAAAAAAAGCTGACAGCGGGATAAAATTGTTGGCAACAAAGCATCCGGTTGATCGCTGAGCAAAATCAACACCATATCCGGCGGCGGCTCTTCCAGCAACTTGAGTAAAGTATTCGCTCCGTCTTCCGTGATCCGCTCCGCCTCGCGTAGCAAAAAGATCTTGCGGCTGCCAACGATTGGACTAAGCGCGGCAGCAGCCACTAGTTCGCGCATCCCTTCTGCGCGGTGCAGATGATTAACTGGATCAAACCAACGACAGTCGGCATGACTACCCGCCAACAAATTACGGCACGCTGCACAACTGCCACAGGCTGTACCGTCGGCATCCGGATGCAAACAAAGCAAAGCAGCGGCAAAAGCCTCCGCCTGCGCTTCTCCGCCCGTGCCGCTGAAAATATAAGCATGGGATACCTGTCCGCCTGCCAGCTGACGTCGCAGGTAAACATGCAGCGGAACAAATCCCGTCATCCTGCACCTCATCCCAAGCGCGGACCAAGCACGCGCATGATCTCCATCAATACCATTTGCGGCGCTTGCACAGCATCAATGCGTAGGAAGCGCTGCGGCTGCGTCATAGCCAGCTGCTGATAAACTGCTGCCGTACGCCGGAAAAAATCAATGTTCTCCTGCTCCAACCGATCCCGCTCACCACAAAGACGAGCCAGGGCCGTTTCAACTGGCAAATCAAGCCAGAAAGTAATATCCGGCATCAGTCCGTTGACCGCGAAGCTGTTGATCTGTAGCAGCATCTCCAGCGACAAGCCACGTCCACCGCCTTGATAGGCCAATCCAGAATCGATATAACGGTCCGAAATGACGATCTCACCACGCTGTAACGCCGGCCGAATTACCTCCGCCACATGGAATGCACGATCTGCCGCATAAAGTAATGCTTCTGCACGATCATCTACCGTACCAAACACACTTTCCAGCAGCAGCGCGCGCAGTCTGGCGCCAGCCATGCTGCCGCCTGGCTCCCGGGTTGGTAAAACCGTGTGCCCGAGCGCCTGCAAATGATCTGTCATCAACTGCAGCAGCGTCGTCTTGCCGCTGCCATCGATCCCTTCCAAAGTAATGAACATCCCAGCCATCCTCATTCCTCCGTCTGCATTTGGCCATGATAAAATTTCGCGGTCTCCTCTGCTTTCCCTTTCCGGAAAAACGACGAGGAAAGCCGGAAATCAGCACTTTTCAGGCCTCCAGCCCTGGATAATCGAGCGTGGCGAAATAATCCGCCAGCGTCTCTGCGCGACGGATCTGCTTGACCGAACCATCCGGCCGCAGCAACAATTCTTTCGAACGCAGCTTGCCATTGTAATTAAAGCCCATTGCATGGCCATGCGCACCTGTATCATGGATGACAAGGATATCCCCGGTATCAATATGCGGCAGCTGCCTGTCAATGGCAAACTTGTCATTATTCTCGCACAACGACCCTGTCACATCATAAAGCGTATCCATCGGCATATCCTCCTTGCCGATTACGGTGATATGATGATAAGCGCCATAGAGCGCCGGACGCATCAAATCTGCCATGCAGGCGTCGAGCCCGACATAGTTTTTATAAGTATTCTTTTGATGCAGCACGCGCGAAACGAGATATCCATATGGTCCGGTCATCATACGGCCGCTTTCCATGCACAGCATAACTTTTCCCAGCCCAGCCGGCTTCAAGATCTGTTCGTAAAGCGTCCTGATCTTCACACCAAGCGCCTCCAGATCGATCGCCTGCTCTTCCGGCCGGTAAGGAATACCCAGGCCGCCACCAAGATTGATGAATTCTACGGAAACGCCCATGATCTTTTTGATCCTTACCGCCAGCCGGAACATCATTTCCGCCGTCTCACAAAAATAGTCTGCATTCAGCTCATTGGAAACGATCATTGTATGGATCCCAAAACGGGTACGGCCTAGATCCCGACAAATCGCGATCCCTTCCAGCAGCTGCGCACCAGTTAAACCATACTTTGCCTGTTCCGGATAACCGATGATCTCATTACCGCCTTTGCGCAGCGGACCGGGATTATAGCGAAAGCTGACGATCTCCGGCAAATGCGCATACTGCAACAGATAATCGATATGCGTAATATCGTCCAGATTGATGATTGTCTGCATTGCCAATGCCTGGCGATATTCTTCGATCGGCGTATCATTCGAGGTAAAGCAAACCTCCGCGCCGCCAAGTCCAACCGCTTTTGCGATCAGCAGCTCGGCCAGCGAACTGCAATCCGCACCGCAGCCCTCCTCTGCAAGGATCTGCAAGATATATGGGTTGGGCAGCGCTTTGACGGCAAAATATTCCTTAAACGCAGGCGCCCAGGAAAACGCCTGCATCAAACGGCGTGCATTGGCGCGGATCGCCGCTTCGTCATAAAGATGAAATGGTGTGCCGAAAACGCGGCAAAGCTCGCCTAACCGCTCGCCGCTGACCGGGATACTGTTCATTCCTTCATGTCCTCCAGATATTGATTTAAATAAGTAACCGGGACAACAAGCCCGACATCCTCTTCGTCCGATAGGGTAGCAAAGATCACGCCCACTACGCAAGCTTCCTGATCGAATACCGGTGAACCACTAGAACCGCTGCGCACCGGTCCGCTGAGGCAAAGGACTGCTTCTTCACCCAGCAAAAGCGTACCCAGCGCCGTCGCCTCACTAATCGTCCAGTCATAGCCGAGCGGATTACCGATAAAGATCAGCGGGTCGCCGGCTGCCGGCAATGCATCCGCCAGCGTAACCGCAGGCAGATCCTCCCCTGCGATATCAACCAATGCCAAATCCACACCTTCCACTGGCAGATGATAACCACGTGTATCATAACGGCTGCCGTCCGGAAACTTTACGGTGATGATGCCTCCATTCTCCACCACATGCGCATTGGTCACGATCAGACCACTGGCATCAATATTAAATCCACTGCCACTGCTGCCAGCACAATCCACCGTGACCACCGCAGCCTGTAGATCCGCCAAAGAACGGTCTTTGGCCAGCTCCGCAGAACGCTGCAAAAAACCGATATCCAGCCGCTCACCGAGCAAATCACCCGCCGTCCAGGCGGAAAAAGCGATGATCACAGCCAGGGCCAACAACACACGCAGCCAAGTGGAACGGAATGGCTTAATCGGCGCAGCCGCAGGATCTTGCTTTTCATCCGAAAATGCATCTTCTTCATCCGCAGCACGGTTCAGCGCTGCGATCTCATCCAGATCAAGATCGCGCGCATGCTCCGGCCTAGTCTCCCGCCAATATTCTTCCGGCGGCAAAGGCGGCGGCTCCACATCTGCTGGTTTGATCCGATACATTGCCATATCAACCGTCCACCAATCCCAGCAATGCATCACAGGCATCCTGCGACCATGCCGTCAAACGCAGCGCCGGCTGCAGGCCATGCGCCTCCCATTGCTCTTTGCGGCTGCGGTTATAGGCCGCAAAAACAATACCTGCTGCAGCGGCGGAGATCGCATCGATCGTCGCATCCCCAACTGCGATCACCTGTCCCCGCGGGATGCCCGGGAACTGCCGCATAATATATAACAGCCCATCCGGTGCCGGCTTCAGACGAGGTACGCTGCCTCGCCCGGCAACAAAACTAAGATATGGCAAAATTCCCAGTGTCTGCAGCTGCATCGCCAAATTTTCATCCGTATTGTTCGTCAATACCGCCAGCCTGGCATAACGGGCCAAATAGGCCAGCGCCTCTTCTGCACCAGGCTCCAGCACAGCTTGCTCCAGACCGCGCTCCTCCAGATCAGCCACGATGCGCCACATTTTGTCGGCCAAGGCAGCGTCATATCCGGCGGAATCCGCATAAACGGTCAGCGTATCCGCCACAGAATGCCGCTTGCAATCTCCAGCGCCATTTTCCTCCAGGATCGCATAAATGCGTTCACGCATCAACGGAAAATCGATGTGCGACTGCAATATCGTATTATCCATATCCAAAATGATCAGCTTTTCTTTCATCATTCCATCCCGATTCGTTCTATTGTATTTTTTATTTCCTATACGTTTGCTTTTGCCTGCGGTTCTTCTTCCCAGGCAGCCCCTGTTTCCGTATTTACCGGCAGCCGCACATGGCCGAGCGCAGCACAAACGCCGGCCACAACCAACGCACCGCCACAGGCCTGTAGCCAGACCATACGTTCACCAAGAAAGATCATGGAAAAGATCGTGGCAAATACCGGCATGAAGCTGTTGATCGTGCCACAAACCGAAGCGCCCAACACGTTAACGCCCTTATTCCAAGTTACAAACCCGATTCCACCAGGAACAAAACCACTGTAGAGCAGCCAGAATATCTGCTTGCCATTCAGATCAGCCATCATCGGCGCAACACGGAAGAAAAGCGGCAGCAAAACCAGCCCGGAACAGACAAACATCAGCGCCAGCCCGGTAAAATAAGGCAAGCGGTTGCCATAGGCACGTGTCAGCAGTGAATAGACCGCCCACAACAAAGCTGCGCCCAGCAAAATGATATCTGCCGGGCGAAATACCAGCGAGGAGCCGGCCGCGATATCACCGCCGATCACCGTCAGACCGATCCCTACCACAGCGATCATTACGCCGGCCAGCTTTCGCAACGTAAACTGTTCACCAAGAAACAGCGAAGCCAACGGCACGATCAGCACAGGATTTGAACCCGCCAGAAAAGAGGCTTTACCGGCTTCAGTATATTCCAGGCCAATCGTCATCAACATCATAAAACCGGCGGAACCGGTCACTGCCATCAAAAAATACGGCAGGAAATTACGGCGAATGGCGGGAAAATCCACACGACTGCGCGAAACTATTACTGCGATCAGCGCAAACAGCAATGCGCTGTATACGCGCAGGCAAATGATAAGGTAGGGATCCATACCGCTCATTACCAGCCATCGCACGGCTGGATATGCTGTACCCCAAAGCGCAGTACAAGTCACCACCATTAAATAATAGAATCGCCGATCATGTCGTTTCATTCGTGAATTGCGCTTCCTTTCAGATGATAAAACGAGGACAGAAATGAAAAGAGATAGCCTATCGCTGCCATTTCGTCTCAACGCCAGCCAAATCAAACTACTCGGCTGCTTATTTATGTTTATCGATCATATCGGCGCCCTGCTCTTTCCAGAACAGCTCTGGCTGCGCTGTCTGGGACGGGTCAGTTTCCCGCTCTTCGCATTCATGCTGGCGAACGGTTACCGCCATACACATGACCGCGGTCGCTACTTGCTGCGGCTGACTGCATTCGGTCTTCTTTTTCAGCCGCTTTATGCCTTTTGCATGCAAAACGGAGCCTGGAACATTTTCCTCACGCTGGCAGCAGGTATGCTCGCCATCATGCTCCATCAAGCATGCCGCCAAAGCGGGCGGCAATGGCTGGGGCTGGCCGCTGTTGCCATACTCGCGCTTGCCGCAGAAGTGCTGCACCTGGAATATGGCTGGTATGGCATCGCACTGATCTTTACCGCCCACCTGTATTTTGAGGATTTTCAGCAGCTAGCCATTGCCTGGTTGCTGCTGAACCTCGTTATACTTATCCCGCTGAGCAATATCAGCATGGTTCAAGTCTATTCCATCTTTGCCTTGCTGCCGCTCCGCGTCTATAACGGAGAACGCGGACGCGGCGGACGCTGGTTCTTCTATTTTTTCTATTGCCTGCATATCCCAGCACTCTATATCCTCGGCAGGATGCTTGTCTGATCACCCCAGCTCGTCCAGCGTCATTGCAAAGCTGCTTAAGCAGTGCTCCATGAACCAGCCGACCGCCGGCAGGTCGGAAAAACGATCCAGCTCCTGACGGATACTGCGTTCCGCCTGGGAAAATTCCTGATTGCCGGCACTGATCTCTTCCATGCACTTGATATAGGCAGCCAACTTATCTGCCGCCTTGACCAACCGCGCTTCACGGCTTTGCTCATCCGCAAAAAACAACGGCCGGTAGCGCGTTTTCAGCTCTGCCGGCAGCAAAGAAAGTAGCTTTTCCCTGGCCACATCTTCAATACCGCCATAGGCACATTTGATCTCCGGATTGAAATATTTGACCGGCGTTGGCAGATCGCCCACGATTACTTCTCCCACATCGTGATATAAAGCAAGCAATACCGCCCTGCCAGTATCGCAGTTGCCGCCGAAATAGACATTATCGATCTCGCAAAGGGCATGTGCTAGCACGGCGACCTGATGGCTATGCTCCTGAATGTTCTCCGGCTGCACATTCCGCATCAGGCTCCAGCGCCGAATCAGTTTCATGCGCGAAAGATATGCGTAAAACCGACTGTTCATGCCGCCTCCTCCATACAATTCCCCAGCTAAATACAACTAAATAATTATATGCTTTTTTCTGTTCACTGTCAAGAAAGGCAGGCTGCCGCCTGCCTTTTCCTGTTCTTCTTACGGCTATAGTCAGACGAGGCTCATTCCGGAGCAAACACATGCTCCGCTACCGCCGCCCCCAGCCGCTTGTCGCTCATCAGACGGCGGAAAGCGGCAAACACATCGGGGTCCAATACTGTTCCGGAATAGAAAGCCAGTTCGTCCAGGGCTTCTTCGTTTTCCAAAACACGTCCATCCGCATGCGGTTGCGTGTAATAATCGTAGATCAGAGCCACGAGGAAAATGCGGCAGGCCAGCGGGATGCTGCGGCCATACATCCCCTTCGCGCCGCCACCGTTATAATACTCTTCATGGCAGGCAATCAGCGGTGCAATCCTGCGCAATTGGGGGATCTGCCGTGCGATTTCTGCACCCAACTCGATATGCCGGTCGCGCAGCAGCTGCTCATCATGCGTCAGCCCACCATCCTTCTCCAAAACCCAATCTGGCACGCCGACCATACCAATATCATAACAATAACAAAGCTGGCGCAGCTTGTCCTTTTCCCGCGGACGCATCCGCAGCACGGTCGCCAGGCGCAAGCTGTGATAAAGCAGCCGCTCTGCCTTTTTCGCACTGTCCGCCCGGCCAAACCAGGCACCGCTGTCCGCTTTGTTGATCCTGATTATCTCCCTTTTTCGTACCGCATGCGCAGTAAAACGGAGCACGCCGATAAACAGCAATAACAAAGTGATGCCCAGCCGCAGCAACAGGCGTGTGGCAGGGACAAAGCGCCAAAGCGCATCCGGATATGACAGTCCTTGGCCAAAGGCAAGCAACAGACTATCGGCCAGCCAAAGAAAGATCGCTGCCGCACAATAAATAAGCAATCGGACAAACGGACGCATATATTACCTTTCTGCGGCGGAACGCATCACAAAGGATCGGATTTGCCACACTGAATGCCGTATCCTGGCTTCCGGATTGCGCGCCTAAACAAGATGCCTCTCTCTTAACCCTGATATAATCAGATAAGGACCCGGTTATCCAGCGCCTAATTTCTAACGGGCAACAAGTGTTAGATCAGCTAACAACACCTTGTGTTCAATCAGCTGCCATTATTTCCCTAAAATTTTTGTAGTATTCTGCGATAAATGCGCATTTCCTGCCAGAACAGGAAGATGGCGCATGAATTTAGCTCTAGCCATTCAGTCCCGTTCCTCCTGCTGCGGAATAGCCCCCGCCAGGAAATCTAAAACAGTATTGATCGGAATGGCGAAACCCATGCCCTCGAAATCTGCATCTACAATCTTGACGCTATTGATGCCGATCACCTCACCGGCGCAGTTGACCAGCGGGCCGCCGCTGTTGCCAGGGTTGATCGCAGCATCCGTCTGCAGCAGGCTGTAGAGATTGCCATCAGAAAGCAGCATCTGGCGGTCAATTCCCGAAATCAAGCCCATCGTCATCGAACGCGCAAACTGTTCGCCGCCCGGATTGCCGATCGGGAACACGACGTCTCCAACCCGCAACTGGCTGCTGTCTCCCAGCTTTGCTACAGGAAGACCGTCCAGATCGATCTTCAGCAAGGCCAAATCGCTCCCTTGTTCTGCATCAACCAACTGCGCTTCGGCAGTACGTCCGTCCGCCAGGCTGATGCTGATCTCCTGCGCAGCTGCAATCACATGATAATTGGTGATGATATACCCATCCGCGCGCAGAATCAGGCCGGATCCGCTGCCTGCCTGCAGCGCGTCGTTACCGTCCGGCAAGACGCCTTCCTGCAACGTCAGCACGCCGACAACAGCGGGAGAAATCCGATCATAAATCTCACTGATGAAATCCAGCGCGTCATGGCCAGCAATGCCATCCATCCTCTCCTCCTGCGGGAAGAAAGACCATGCGGCCTGCGCACCGCCGGAAAAGCGAAACAACAACACCGTAAAAATGAGCAAAAAAAGAGCAGTCAGTAAACGAAGCGTCCGGCTCCGTTTGCTATGCCGACCCGGCTGCAAATGAAAAACAGAAATATGGCGGCGCACAGCGTTCCTCCTTCCGGGAAAGCCCGCCGCCTGAATCAACGCGTTTGCAGCTCGATCAGCGGATGGGCTGTATAGCGCGGTGCAACAGTGATTGCAGGAAGATGATGGCGAAACGGCTCCAGACAGGCCTGCACCGCGGCAAGTGCCAATTCCGGCCGGTTATTCGTTTCGGAAAGATGCGCCAACAGTACCGCCTGTGTGCGTTCGCCAATCAGCTCACGCAGAGCGAGCCCTGCCTGCTGATTCGAAAGATGCCCGTTTTCTGAAGCAACACGACGTTTCAGCGGATACGGATACGGACCGTGCAGCAGCATATCATAATCGTGATTCGCTTCAAAGATCATGCCGTCCGCATTCGCCAGCAAACGCGCCATGGATGGTGTAACGACCCCCGTATCCGTCGCAACGCCCACACGCTGGCCTTGATGCGAGAAGACAAAACCGACCGGCTGCACAGCATCATGCGCAAGACGAAAAAAATCGACTTCAATCTCTCCGACCTTCATGCCATATTCGAATATATGCTGTTCTTCACGAAAAAAGTCGTTACGGAAAGGAAGTTTTTCCCAAGTCAGCTCACTGGCATAGACCGGTATACCAAAACGCCGCGCAAAGCGCAGCGCACCGCTGATATGATCGCGATGCTCATGCGTGATCAGCAATGCCGCAATCTGCTCCGGCCGGCGTCCAAACCCCGCCAGGGCCTGTACAAGACAGCGGTTGCTGCAACCAGCATCCACCAGCAATGCAGTTGCTCCACCTTCTATGTAAATACAGTTCCCACTGGAACCGGAAACGATGGTTGTAAATTTCATGCCCCTTTGCCTCCGGAATTTTGCCTTCCCTATTCTACCATATTTTTCGCCAAGGGCATAGCTTGAATTTTTTCTTTCGTTATGTTATCATCAGTTGTCGGAAAGCGGCTTTCACAGCGCTCTTCTTAGCGGGATAAATCAAGCGCTGCGCAATGGCGATTTTCTGTCGGGATCAAAAATACAGAGGAGGGATTTACATGTGCGAGACCTGCGGTTGTGGTCATGGCGACCATCAGCATATACATTTGCTGCTTCCCGTACGCGGTATGGCCTGCGAAAAATGTGCAGCAAGGATCACCGAAACATTAAATCAGCTGCCGGGCGTGCATGCCACGGCGGATCATAAACTCGGTGTCGTTTCTTTGTTGCTGCATGACGAGGCGGACTTGGCCAAAGCCAAACAAGCGATTATCAACCTGGGTTATGAAGTATAATCCTCAGCTCTGACCACGAATAAAAAATCTGTAGACAAAAGAAGCCAACAGGAAAGGAGAAGGGAACTCCCCTCTCCTTTCCTGTTTTCTTGCGTTTGGCATGGCAAGCTCGCGCCTTCAGGAAGCATCATGTGGTGCATCCACCGGGCAGACCTCCGCACAGCTACCACAACTGATGCAGGTCTCGGCATCGATGCTGTATTTTTCCGTTCCCTCCTGAATGCAGTTCACCGGGCATTCTCCGACGCAAGCGCCGCAGCAAATGCAATCGTCACTGATTGCAAAGGCCATCATTATCCCCTCTTTCTTCAAATTTGCACTTATGATATGCCGGCATCCGTCCTTCTATACAGGGATCCGTCAGATTTCCGCCACCGGCAGTCATATCCTGTCATGCCCGTAGATAACCCTGCGTAGCCAGTCGCGCTGCACTTCCCAGACCGTGCCATAGACAGCCGCATTACCCAAGCGAATGTTATCATCAAATAATCTATCCCAGCTGGCGATGATCTCCTGTTTGAGTTGCGGGTAAAATCTTGACATCACTGCAGCAGCATCGCCGATTCCATATTCCGCCATCCGCTGCTGGTGGCGTGCAGCATCTGCTGCATCTGCCGGGATATAGCTGTAATTGAGGATTGCTCCCCATTTGGCAATATTCACCGGCGTGATCAACGATTCTTCCAGCTCCAGCTCCCAGATTGCAAAGCCGGGGCCCGGTAACATCGTCGCCTCCTGTGCATAAGATACCCATACCGGATAAACGACATCCGCCGGACGCTGCGCTGCGGCAGGGCTATGCCTGACCAGCCAATCATAGACAGGCAGAACAAGCGGCGCAGTGTCCTCCATATCCCGCCGAATATAGTCAATGCAGGCAACATGGCGCCCCGTCTTTTCCAGTCCCCGCAGGGCATCAATATGCTGCTTCGTATAAACCGTAACCATAGTCATAATCATGCGCCTCCCATCAGACGCTAGTAGCCAGCCCCGGCAACATATGCTGGCATTGGAAATCCAAATTTGCGTGCAGAAATACTTTTCACAAGGCAGTGCTGCACCAGGGGTTAAAAGCTTTTGAATTTTACGAGAAATTCGGACACATCTTGAGAAATATGCCTTATCATGCTATATTATACTGCTGGAAGAGCGCTGTAATTATTATGCTGTACTGAGATAATGCGCATCTGTTGCGTAAACGATCCGGTATTCAAAAAGCAAACTGCAGCGAAAATCTTACCTAATTATGTACTACTCCCAAGAAGAATGAGGCGTTGTTATGCATTCACTGCTAAAAAATATTTTTGGATTCGTCCGGCGCGAAGCAGTGCTGTCCATCGCCTTGCTCTGCGCCCTTCTTTCCATGCTGGCCGTGCCGCCGGATGCGGCTTATGCCGGATACATTGATCTGCGTGTGCTTTGTCTGCTGTTCTGCCTGATGGCAGTTGTTGCGGGTCTGCAACAGTGCGGCTTATTTCTTGTATTGGCGCAGCGGTTGCTCGCTGGGCGCAAGCAGCTTCGCCTGCTCTATTTGTTGCTCGTATTGCTTCCCTTTTTCAGCTCGATGCTGGTCACGAATGATGTTGCGCTGATCACTTTCGTCCCCTTCACCGTCCTGGTTCTCAGTCGCATTGGCCGGTCAGATGCCCTGATCCGCATCGTGGTACTGCAAACTTTAGCTGCCAACCTGGGCAGTATTGCCACGCCAGTAGGCAACCCACAAAACCTGTTCCTCTATTCCTACTATGCGTTGCCAATCGGGAATTTCCTGCGTGTTATGCTTCCATTAGCTGGCATCAGCCTGCTTGCGCTTTGTGCGGCTGCACTTGCAGCACGGCATGAAACGATCGAAGTTGAATTTCGGGAATGGGAGCATATTGTTCATCCTCGACTGTTCCTGCTGTTTTGCGGGCTATTCCTGCTTTGCCTGCTTTCCGTCGTTCATGTGCTGCATTATGCCATATTGACTACCATTGTCACGCTTTGTCTGCTTCTGTTTGCACGCAGATTGTTTCAACGAGTGGATTATGCGCTGTTGGCGACATTCGTCTGTTTTTTCATCTTTGCCGGGAATATCGGACGAATTGAAGCAGTGCGGGAAGCGCTGGAACTGCTGACTGGACGCAGTGCCTATCTGACCGGCCTGCTCGTCAGCCAGGTGATCAGCAATGTGCCTGCAGCCGTTCTGTTGAGCGGATTCACCGACAACTGGCAGGGCCTGCTGGCTGGGGTTGATGTCGGAGGTCTCGGCACGCCCATCGCATCGTTGGCAAGCCTGATTTCCTTGAAACTATACCTGAAGGCAGAAAATGCCTCCCTGCCGCGTTTTCTGCTCGTATTTACAGTGACAAATCTTGTCGGTCTTATCCTGCTATCCGCCGGTGTGGCGCTGTTCGGCCTGCTGGATTGATTTTCAAACT